>DATHFE010000001.1:0-2544 GCA_035318245.1 Sphingomicrobium sp.
CGACGAATATTATTCTTCTGAACGGGCGGCCGCCGAGGGCGATCTCGCGGCGCTGGCGCGGATCAGCCGGAGTGCGCTCAATCCGGACGAGCGAATTTCCTATGATGTCTTCAAATGGCAGCGCGAGCTCGATCTCCGCGGGCTCCAGCCCGACATGCTGGCGCTGACCGCGGTTCGGCCCATCGACCATTTCAACGGATTTCACGCATTCTTTGCGGAGCTTAGCTCCGGCGAGAGCATCGCGCCCTACAAGACGGTCAAGGATTACGACAACGGCCTGAGCCGGATCGACGATTTCATTGCCACCATCGACGAGTCGATCGTCCGCATGCGCCAAGGCATGGCGACCGGCGTCGTCCAGCCCAAGCTGGTGATGGACAATGTCGTCGAGCAGCTCGACGCGATGCTCGCCGAGGGTGTCGCCGGCAGCAGCATCATGAAGCCGCTCGCCGCTTTTCCGGCCGCCGTCCCAGCGGCGGACCAGGCGCGGCTGAAAGCGGCCTACACGCAGTCGGTCGAAACCAAGGTCCGGCCCGCCTTGACGCGGCTGAGGACCTTCATTGTTTCCGAATATCTGCCGAAGACGCGCAGCAGCATCGGCCTTTCCGACATGCCGGGCGGCGACAAGCTCTACGCCTATCTGGTCGAATCCAGCACGACGACCAACCTGACGCCCGATCAGATCCACCACATCGGCCTCGACAATGTCGCGCGCATCCAGGCCGAGATGGAAGGCGTCAAGAAGCAGGTCGGCTTCGACGGGACGCTCAAGCAATTCTTCGAGCATGTCCGCACCGACCCCAAGTTCAAACCGGCCTCTCGCGAATGGCTGCAGCAAGGCTATGTAGCGATCGGCAAGCGGCTCGACGCCACCTTGCCGAAGGAGTTTTCGACGCTTCCCAAGGCGCCGCTCGAGATCCGGCCGGTGCCGGCCCTGACCGAAAAGGGCGCCGCCCGCGGATCGTATAATGCCGGCACGCCGGACGGCTCGCGGCCCGGCATCTTCTATTTCAACGCCTATGATTTGCCGTCGCGAACCACGCCGGGGATGGAGACGCTTTACCTCCACGAGGGCGCGCCGGGGCATCATTTCCAGATCAGCCTGGCGCAGGAGAATCTGGCACTGCCCAGCTTCCAGCGCTTCGGCGGCAACACGGCCTATGTCGAGGGCTGGGGGCTTTACGCCGAAACGCTCGGCAAGGAGCTCGGCGCCTACACCGACCCCTACCAATATTTCGGCTATCTCGATTCGCAGCTGTTCCGCGCGATCCGGCTGGTGGTCGACACCGGCATCCACTCCAAGCATTGGACCCGCGACCAGACGATCCAGTATATTCTCGACAATAGTTCGCGCGGCCCCAGCAACGCCACCGCGGAGACTGAGCGGTACATCGCGATGCCGGGCCAGGCGCTCGCCTACAAGATCGGCCAGCTGAAGATCAGCGAGCTTCGCGCGCGCGCCGAAAAGGCGCTGGGCAGCCGCTTCGACGTCCGCGAGTTTCACGCCCAGGTGCTGATGACCGGCGCGCTCCCGCTGGCCGTCCTCGAAGCCAAGATCGACGCCTGGATCGCGGCGAAGAAGGCGCGCTGAACTCTCAATCCCTCCCCCTTGATGGGGGAGGCTAGGTGGGGGCGTTGGCGGGGCGAGCGAACCGTCTCCGGGAAAATCACCCCACCCCACCCCAACCCATCGTCGTAAACTAATCGTCCGGGGGACGATCAGTTTGCGACGATCCATCAAGGGGGAGGGGCTTCTTGGCGTTCCCACCGACGCGCGCCGAAAGTCACAATGTTCGCGCTCGTTGGCGCCGCTAAACCGGCAAACTGATCAATCGGCGAGGGGAGCAAGCCAAGGCGACAGCGTGACGCTGTGACTTTCGCCGTTCGTCATGTGCGTAAGGGCGCGTGTCAGGAATATCAGACGATCGAAAGAGCCGGCGCCGTAAGGCGAGTCCCGGCAACCCAAGCATTTGAAATCCTACTTTGGAAGGGAAATTTCGGCGTCTATCCCTCTTGGGAAATTGGCCGGAAGGCTTTCCGGTGGACGCAGGAATCTACTAGTGTCCTTGGAATTGACGCGGCTGGAGTTGAACCAACATCTCCTCGGCGATAGGCAGGGTTACCACACCGTCTGCCAACCTAGTGACCGAGGGCTCTATCCATTGAGCTACGCGTCGGTTTCGAGTGTAAGGGCGTGGGAACAGGTAAGTCACCATGAAAAGCGGCCACCGCCATCCGTTGGTCTCGCGGCGGGTGACAGCAATGGTCGAGATGCATTACGGCGCGGCCAGAGCCCAGTTCACTCGATGGCCACGTCAGCCCGATGTCCGCGATAGGTGGAAAGCGGACGTTAGCAGACGAGCAGGTAAGCAAGGAGGCTACGCCCCTCGAACGGCCTTACGAATGGCCGACGGCACGCGCCCAAGTCCCAGTATGATGTTCATCCCGTAGAGCCAAGCAAACGCGCCAGCGGCGAACTTTAGGGCCCCAGAGAGGCCCCCATCTGCGAGGCCGAAAAAGAAAGCTGCGAACGCCGCGAACAGG
>DATHFE010000002.1:0-3797 GCA_035318245.1 Sphingomicrobium sp.
CGTCTGGCGTCAGGAACGTCTCGCCAAGCAGGCGCGGCAGATCGGCGAGCTAGGCAAAGAAATGTACGACCGGCTCGCCAAGGTCGCAGACGATCTGCGCAAGGTCGGCAGTGGGCTCAACAGCGCGGTGAGCAATTTCAATGCCTTCACCAACTCGTTCAACGGCCGGCTGGTCGTGACTGGGCGCAAGTTCCGCGAGCTCGACATCGAAACTGGCAATCGCGAGCTTGAAGACGTTGCGCCGGTTGAAGCCCTAGCACGAAGCGGCGACGCCTCGGTGCTGCTCGACGCGCCTCGCCACGACGATCCCAAAACCGGCTAATAACTCCGCATGAGATCGATCGACCCGCGCTCGTTCGACAGGGTCAGGCGGTCGCCGCCGCTCCACACGGTGCGCATCGGGCGCTCGAGGATTCCGCTGCCCTGGGTTTCGAAGCTCATGTCGGGGCAGGCCATGCGCGTGCCCATCACGGGTCCGGCGGTGATCGTGTCACCGGCCTGGCTGTAATTGGCGCCGAGACCGTTGCAGCCGAACTTCGCGCTGAGCCGCGCGGTTTCGAAGTTGACGAAGAAGGGGCCAGCGGGCGGGGTCGCGCGGCCGTTGATCGCGGCGACCCGCCAATTGGTTCCGCCAAGGGCAGCAGGCGCGGCGGCCTCTCCTCCGCAGCCTTCGAAACGGCGCCCGTCGGCGGTGACCTGCACCTTGTCGGGATAGACGCGGTCGCTCATCCCGTCGCTGCAGCGGGCATGGACCACGTTCACGTTGAGCCGCGGCGTCTGGTAGATTTCGCCGGCGAACCCGATGATCGGGCGCGGCGTCGGCTGGACGATATGCGTCGGGCCATTGGGCTCATCGAACACTATCTGGGTGGGATTGATGGTCAGCCCCCAGAAGGGCTCGGTGCCGACCGCGCGATAGGCGCCCATCTGCGGTGGCGGCGGTGCGCCAGGCGGGTAGGCGGTGCAGGCGGCGAGCAGCACCAGCGGCGCGAGGCTGAGAATTTGTTTCATGCCCGTAGCAACCCGCGCGGCGCGGCTCGGTTCCTTAGGTCCGCCAGCTCGCTTTGACCTGGAACGCCATCACCGCCGCCGCAACCGCCGCGTTGAGGCTGTCTGCGCGCCCGGCCATCGGGATTTTGACCAGCAGGTCGCATTCCGCCTCATACTCGGGCGGCAAACCTTGCTGCTCGTTGCCGATCAGCAGGAAACAAGGCTGCTCATATTTCGCGGCGAGATAATCCTCCTTGGCCTTGAGGCTGCTACCGACCAATTGGCCCGGCCCGCCGCGCAGCCACGGAAGGAATTCTTCCCATCGGGCCGCAGCGACCTGTTGGGTGAAGATCGCGCCCATCGATGCGCGCACCCCTTCGACCGAATAGGGGTCGGCGCTGTCATCGACCAGGATCAGCCCGCCCGCGCCGACCGCGTCGCCAGTGCGCAGGATGGTGCCGATGTTGCCCGGGTCGCGCAGCGCCTGAGTGACCAGCCACAATGGCGCCTTGCTTCGGTCGATCGCTTCAAGCGCGGTCGCTGGCTGGCGATAGGCGCCGAGCAGCATCTGCGGATTATCCTTGCCCGACATTTTGGCGAGGATGTCGGCGCTGGTCTCGATCACCTCGCCGTCGGCCGCCTCGGTTTCGGCGATGATCGTCGCGGCGAGCGGATGAATCCCGCCGGCGGACGAGAAAGCAACAATTTCCGGCAAGCGCCCCATGTCGCGCGCTTCAGCGAGGATTCGCAGCCCCTCAGCGAGAAACAGCCCTTCCTCGCGCCGCGCCTTCTTGTCGCGGAGCGAGCGAAGCCGCTTGACGGTGGTATTCGAGAAAGCGGTGACGAACTTCGGCATCACTCTTCCCCAAAACGATCCTCGATGAGTGCAATGAGCTGCTCGAGCGCTTCTTCGGCGTGCAGGCCACTGACATGGACGGTCACCGTGTCGCCCATCGCGGCGCCGAGCATCATCAGCCCCATGATCGACGTGCCGCACACCCGGCTTCCATCCTTTTCGACCTCGATATTTGAATCGAGCACGCTTGCGAGGTTGACGAACTTGGCGCTCGCCCGGGCATGGAGCCCGCGCTTGTTGGTGATGACGATCTCGCGCGAAACAGGCTTCAAGCCGCGGCTTCCCCGAGGATTTCCGAGGCGACCGAAATATATTTGCGGCCCGCCTCGCGCGCGGCGGCGACCGCGGCGCGGACGCCCATCACCTTGCGGGCGCCTTCGAGCCGGATCAGCATCGGCAGATTGACCCCGGCGATGACCTCGATGTCGTCGCTTTTCATCAGCGAAATGGCGAGGTTCGACGGAGTCCCCCCGAACAGGTCGGTGAGGATGATCACGCCCTTGCCCTGATCGACTCGCGCGATCGCGGCGGCGATATCCTCGCGCCGCGCCTCCATGTCATCATCTGGGCCGATGCAAATGCCTTCGACCGCTTCCTGCGGGCCGACGACATGTTCAAGCGCGGTGATAAACTCAGCCGCCAGACGGCCGTGCGTCACCAAAACAAGTCCGATCATTCACTCACCTGATATGTCACTGGCGTCCGGGGCGTCCAGTCTGTTCCTCGATCGTATCGCTTGGCGGCGAAGCAAGGTCGCGGTGCCGGATATTCGGCGAAAATCCTGCTTTACGCAACCGCTCCGCCATTTCAACTGCTGCGGCGACCGAACGGTGCCTTCCGCCGGTGCAACCGAATGCGACGGTCAGGTAGGTTTTGCCGGCGTCGTAGTAACGCGGGATGAGGTCGCTCAAGAGCAGCTCGATCCGATCCATTGTTACCGTCCACCCCGGATCGCTGGCGACGTAGGTGCGGACCGCCTCGTCGAGCCCGGTCATTGGCCGCAGCTCGTCGACCCAGTGCGGATTGGCGATGAAGCGCATGTCGAACATCAGGTCGGCGGTTCGCGACACGCCGCGGGCGAAACCGAACGAGGCGATGGTCAGCACCGGCTGGTCGGTATCGTCCCCATATCGCCGCCGCATTTCATCGCGCAGCTCGGACGGTTTCAAATCGGTCGTGTCAAGCACGCTGTCGGCCGCCTTGCGCAGGGCGGCGGTCAGGTCGCGGTCGCGCGCTATGCCATCCTCGGCCGGTCGATCGGGCGCCAGCGGGTGGCGGCGGCGTGTTTCATCATAGCGCCGCGCGAGCTCACTTCCCGCGCAATCGAGATAAAGAATTTCTGGGTTGACCCGCTCGATGCCGCGAACCAGGCCGGGAAGGGCGGCGGCGTCGAACCCGCGGCTGCGCGCATCCATCCCCACCGCCATCGGTACGCTAGCCGAGCCGCCGCCCGCGCCGCGCACGAAATCCTCGAGCAATGCGGTTGGAAGGTTGTCAGCGCAGTCCCAGCCCATGTCCTCGAGCGCGTCGAGGACGGTCGACTTACCCGCGCCCGACATGCCGGTGACAAGCAACAGGCGCGGCAAGGGGCGGGCTCCTTGCCTAATTTCGCTCATCAGAGCACGAGGCCCAACCGGTCGAGCGCCAGCGCGACTTTCGACGCGGCCGACGCGGTCATCGCGTCGACGCTGATCAGCGGCAGGGGAATGCCGAGAATAGGTCGTTCGCGATTGTCGTCGGGAAGCCGCTGGATGTCGCTGGTCAGTTCCACCAGCAACGCAACCGGCACGTCGTCAACGTTTTGCATCGCGACAATTCCGACTCCGCGAATTTCCAGCTTGCCGGCGATCGTCGGCGGAGCGGAGGCGACCAGCTTCTCCCCCTTGCGGCGGACGATCGTCTGGTCGTCGCTGACCAAGGTGAAGCCGCGATCGAGCAGGCGCAGGGCAAG
>DATHFE010000003.1:0-3388 GCA_035318245.1 Sphingomicrobium sp.
GGTCAATCTGGCCGAGGGCGAGCAGAAAGACGCCGCCTATCGCGCGCTCAATCCGCAGGGCTTCGTGCCGATGCTTGAGATCGACGATCACCGCCTGACGCAGAGCCTGGCGATCATCGGCTATCTCGACGCGACTCACCCGGAGCCGCCGCTGCTGCCGAAGAGCCCTCTCGACGCTGCGCAGGTCCGGGCGATGGCGCTGACCGTCGCCTGCGACATCCATCCGCTCAATAATTTGCGGGTGCTCAAGTATCTGTCGCGCGAGCTCGGCCAACCGCAGGAGGCGCGCGACGCCTGGTATCGCCATTGGGTGACCGAGGGACTCGCGGCGATGGAAGCGATGGCGCGGACCAGCGCCGGCGATTTCCTGTTCGGCGACACGGTGACGCTCGCCGACATCTGCCTGGTGCCGCAGCTCTACAATGCGCGGCGCTTCGCGGTGACGGTCGCCGACTATCCGACATTGCGACGGGTCGACGAGAATGCAAATGCGCTGGGCGCTTTCGCCGCCGCGCACCCCGATCGCCAGGAGGCCCACGCATGAACCGCGCCGACACCATGAACCGCGGGATGAGCGACGCGAAGCCGATCGCGGCGGTCGATATCCCGTCTCTCAAGGGCAAGGTCAGCGACGAGGAATGGGCGATCCGGGTCGATCTCGCCGCCGCCTACCGGCTGGTCGCGCATTATGGCTGGGACGACCTTATCTTCACCCATTTGTCGGCGCGCATTCCCGGACCGGAGCATCATTTCCTGCTCAATCCGTACAATCTGATGTTCGAGGAAGTGACGGCCTCCTCGCTGGTCAAGGTCGATGTCAACGGGAATGCGGTCGAGCCGACACCGTTCATCACTAATCCGGCGGGCTTCACCATCCATTCGGCGGTGCACATGGCGCGCGAGGATGCCCATGCGGTGATGCACCTCCACACGCCCCATGGCCAGGCCGTTTCGGCGCATGCCGAAGGCCTGCTCCCGCTGACCCAGACCGCAATGCTGGTTCGTGGGGATTTGGCGTTCCACGATTATGAAGGTGTTGCGGTGGATCTGGACGAGCGCGAGCGGATCGTCGCCGACCTTGGGACTAAGTCGGCGATGCTGCTGCGCAACCACGGCACGCTGAGCGTCGGCCGCAACGTCGGCGAGGCGTTCGTGAAGCTCTATTTCCTCGAGCGCGCCTGCCAGGCGCAAATCTACGCGCTGTCGGCTGGCGACAACATCAACAACCCGCCGCAGGGCTCGCCTGAGGTCGCGGCCGAGCAAGGTGCCGCGGGGCTGACGATGGCGGCGAATTTGCTGGCATGGCCGGCACTGCTGCGAAAGGCGCACCGGCTAGACCCAGGGTTCGCGACTTAGGATCCTCGCAAAAGCACCGTCCCCCGGACGGTGCTTTTGCGAGGATGGTCGGGGAGAGAGGATTCGAACCTCCGGCCCCTGCCTCCCGAAGGCAGTGCTCTACCAGGCTGAGCTACTCCCCGACCGGGACCGGGCCCATCAGGGCCGGTGCAGGAGCGCGGGCTTCCTAACCGCGAGGGCGAACAAGCGCAAGCGGCGCCTAATGGCCCAGCGTTTGCAGCCACTCCTCGACGCGGACCATCTTTTCGCGCGGGCTGCCGGCGCGCGCCGCGACCTCCTCGGCCTGCTCGATCCGGCGCCAGTCGGCGAAATTGGTCGATTTGACACCGCGCTCGCCAAGCAGGCGTTTGAGGCCTTCCCCGCCCGCGCGATCGCTTGCGCTTCCCGCAGGCATATCGGCCGCGATCGCTTCCGCCACCTCATATCCGTCGGGCCGATTGGTGCCGATTGTGCCCGTGGGCCCACGCCGCGCCCATCCGACGGCATAGAGGCGGTCGGAAATGCGGCCGCCCTCGTTGAGGAATTTGCCGCCGCGTTCGTCATAGGGGACGCCGCCGATCGGCGGGGTGGTGTAACCGATGCAGCTGACGACCAAAGACGCCGGGACCTCGTAAGTCTCGCCGGTACCGCGCGCGCCGCCTTTCTCGTCGAGCTCGGTGCGCTCGACGATTAGGCGTTCGGCGCGGCCTTCTCCCTCGATCGCCAGCGGCTTGGCGAAGAAATCGAACGTCATCGACTTGGGCTTGTTGGTCCTGAGATTGGCAAATTCGCGCAATAAAGTGACCGATTTGCGCTGACCGGGATCGAGCGCCTGATCGGCCTCGACCGGCGGAAAATCAGACAAGTCGACCAGCGGAACTGTCGCTTCCAAATGGCCAAGCTCGCCAAGCTCCTTGGGAGTCATGGCGATCTGGTGCGAGCCTCGCCGCCCAAGGATCGTGATCGTACGGATCGCGGAAGCATCCAACGCCTCAAGCGCATGGCCGACGATATCCGACCCTTCGAACTCGGCCCTCGTCTTCGACAGGATTCGCGCGATGTCGAGCGCGACATTGCCATTGCCGATGACCGCGGCGTGAGTCCCGTCGAGCGGAGGTTCCAGATCGGCGAAGTCAGGATGCCCGTTGTACCAGCCAACGAACTCGGCCGAGCCGATGACCCCCGGCAGCTCTTCGCCGGGGATTCCGAGCTTGCGGTCGTGGGGCGCGCCGATGGCGAGGATGACCGCGTCGTAAAGTTCGAGCAGTTCGTCGACGGATACATCGGTACCGACGCAGACATTGCCGATGAACCCCACCCCGTCGGTTTCGGCCACCTTGTCATAGCGTTTGGAGACCGCTTTCAGCGATTGGTGATCGGGCGCGACCCCGAAGCGGATCAGGCCATACGGCACCGGGTAACGGTCGAGGATATCGATCCGCGCCGCTTCGCCATAGGACTTGGCGAGCGCTTCGGCGGTATAGAAGCCCGCCGGTCCCGACCCGATCACTGCGAAATGCCGCATGCCTTGCTCCCGCTCGTTTGCGGGGATGCTAGGGTTTGCGGCCGGTCGCGCAAGTCAGTCCTTCTTGCTCTTGTCCTCGAGCAACAAGTCGCCGCCCTTGCGGTTGAGCATGGCTTCGATCGGCGCGGCGAACAATGCCAGCATGCCGGGCAGCATGACATGACAGCGGACCTTGGTGTCCTCGACGGTGATCTGGGCGTCGACTTGCTGGCCCAAAGCGTGAATCTGGAGGTCGAGCCGGTCGCCGACCCAGTTCGACGTGACGTGCGACGCTCCGCCGGGAACATGGTCCTGCAAGTTGTGGATGTTGGCGCCGATGCGGCGGCGGGCTTCCTCGCGGCCGAGCTTGTGAGGGAGTGAAACGTCGATCGGTGCGGCCATTCGGCTCAAGTGGACTCCGTTCAGGAGCTTTTCAAGCGCGATGCGCCTATTATGCTCGCCATGATGCGCTGGTTGCTTGCCTTGCTGCCGTTGGTGACTGCCGCCTCTGCTGCGGCGCAGCCGGTCGCTTACCCGTCGCAGGCGTGG
>DATHFE010000004.1:0-14990 GCA_035318245.1 Sphingomicrobium sp.
CGCCGACGAACATCGGATAGAGCGTCGTGTGGCGGGCTGACGATCCCGCCGCGACGATCGCCAATTCGCGAGCCAGTTCAGGTGCCTGGGTCGGCGCCCAAACCTCAAGGCGGTCGCCGCTGAAGCGCGCGGTCGCGGTGCGGGTCTCGAGACCAAAGTGCTGCGTCGGGGCGATAGTATAGTTAGCGGTCAGCGGGCGCGATCCGCGAACAGCCCGCGCATAATCGCCACGTTCGAACATTTTTTTGGAATCGCCATGGTCGAGTGCCTGATCGAGCATGGTCTGGATAGCGAGGTTGTCGGCCTCCGCGGGGCCGATGAATTTGGGCGAAGCGGCGACCAGGGCGCGCTCAGCGGCCCACCAGCTTTTCGCCACGACCGCAAGCCAGCCGTCGCGTACGACGATCCGCTTCACACCGGGAATCCCTTGGGCGCCGGCGCGCGAGAATCCGGTCAGACGGCCGGCGCGAGGAGCAAAGCGGATCGACGCATAGAGCAGGCCAGGCAAACGGACATCGCCGGCGAAGCGCGCGCTTCCGTCGCTCTTGGCGGGAAGGTCGATACGCGGCAGCGGCTGGCCAAAGAGCTTACCGCTGCCGGGAGCGCGCAGCGCCACCTCGCCCTGCTTTAGGCGCGATGCCTCGACCGCGAGCTCGCCGAAGCCAAGGCGCTTGCCTTCGTGAAGGATGAAGCCGCCTTCGCTATCGCATTCGGCGGCCGCGACATCCCAGCGATCGGCCGCCGCCTGGGTCAACAATGCGCGCGCCGTCGCGCCGGCCTGACGCAGCGGACCTTCGAATGCGCGAACCGAGGTGGATCCCGCTGTGATACGCAGAGCGCCGTCGGCCGTCAGGCGATGTTCGCGCCAGGGGCCAAGTCTCTTGAGCCATCCCTCCTCATCAGCCAGCGGATTCGCATAAGGCGGCGCGGAAGGCGCAGGTTCGACCGCGACATTTTCCCAGGCAGCGCCAAGCTCGTCGGCAAGGATTTGCGGCAGAGCGGTCCATATCCCCTGCCCCGTTTCAACCTGCGGGACGATCACGGTGACACGGCCGTCAGAGCCTACCTTAAGGAAGTGATTAAACACGGCCTCGCCGGGTCGTGCTCGCAACCCGCTGCCAATCTCGCGGGGCCACAAGGCGTACGCAACCACCAGTCCGATTCCGGCGCCCCCGCCAATCAGCAGCGCGCGGCGATCGATCCTCGGCGACTTGAGTTTCAATGGGCGTACTGCGCTTTCAGTGCGACGCGGTCGATCTTGCCGGTGCCCAGGCGCGGCAGCGGATCGGCGCTAAAGATCATCCGCGCTGGAATCTTGAATGCGGCGAGGCGGGATTCGAGGAATGCTTTCAACCCGTCAGAATCGAGATCGCTGCCATTACGCAAATGAAGAACCGCGACCGGCACTTCGCCAAGCCGCTCATCGGGCGCGGCGAATACCGCTGCTTCGGCTACTGCGGGACAAGCGTAGCAGGCCGCCTCGACTTCTTGGCTCGAAATATTCTCCCCGCCGCGGATGATGATGTCCTTCTTGCGGTCGACGATGAACAGATAGCCGTCCTGGTCGAGGTAGCCGATGTCGCCGCTGCGGAAATAGCCGTCGGCAGTAAATGCGGCGACGGTTGCTTCGGGATTGCCCCAGTAGCATGTGATGTTGGCTGCGGAGCGGATGCCTATTTCGCCGCGCCCTAAGGGCGGAAGATGGACATCTTCCGCGCCCAGAATCGCGATTTCGACGAACGGTCGCTGCGGCCGGCCCGTCGACGCTGGTTTGTCCGCGTAATTCGACCAGAAATTGCCACATCCGACGGCATTGGTCTCGGTTAGGCCATAACCGAGTGCGGGCTTGGCGGCGGGGAAACTCTGCTGCAGTCGCACGACGTGATCGACCGGGCGCGCCGCTCCGCCGGCAGTAACGTCGGTCATCGTGGAGAGGTCGTATTTGTCGCGATTGGGATGGTTCATCAGTTCGAGGCTCATCGTCGGCACCCCGACGAAATAAGTGATCTTCTCCGCCTCGATCAGCCTAAGCGCTTCGTCTGCATCCCATTTGGGCATCAGCACCATCCCGCGGCCGACAACGAAACTGTTGAGCAGCACCGGGACCTCGCCGGTAACGTGAAACAGGGGCACAGTCAGCAAGGTGCGCGGCGGGTTGGCGGGCGGACGGCCCTCCTCCGTGAGCAGGCCCAATAGGGTCATCAGCCCCGTGGCATAGGCGTAGACACCGGTGGTGACGGCGCGGTGCGTCGACAGCGCGCCCTTGGCCTCCCCAGTCGAGCCGGAAGTGAACAGGATGGTCGCGTCGTCTTCGGAGGTGATCCCCGGAAGCTCGGCTGGATCGCCGCCTTCGCCGAGCAAGGGCGCAAGCGCTTCTCCGATCGGCAAGTCGATGTCGATCGTGACGACGTTCCAGTTGCCGCCGATCGCCGCAATGCGCTTGGCCCGCGGCGCATCGGCAAGAATCAGCGCCGGCTCCGTCAGTGCAAGTGCATGATCGAGCTCCTGGCTTTGCCACCAGCCATTGAGCAAGGTCGCGATGGCCCCGGCCTTCAGCGCCGCCATGTAGGTCACGACCCATGCCGGGCAATTGCGCATGGCGATGCCGACGCGGTCGCCCTTATTGATGCCCATCCGCACCAACACGGGCGCGAGGAGGTTCGACCAATGTTCGAGGTCGCCAAAGGTCAGACGTTCGGAACCGGCGACAATCGCTTCGACCCCAGCATTGAGCGCGCAAAAGGTGCGGAAGAAGTCGGGTAAGGTAGCGGGGAAGTTGGCGACGATCGCCCGGCCCTGGGGGTCTTGCTCGATCACCAGCCGTCCGCCCGGCCCGATGACCTTGGCCAGCATGTCGTCAAACCGCCGGTCGAGCGTTGTCCGCATCACCACTCCTTTGCCTTTTGTCCGGCCCACCTTATGAGGCGCTCAAGCCTGAGGGGGAAGTCCTTGTCCAGCATCACTTCATCACTCGCCGCACTGGCCGCAAATTCCCAGGGAATCGCCTGGACCGACCTGCATTTGTCGCCGGTCGCGCTTGACCTCGGCTTCTTCCAATTGCGCTGGTACAGCCTCGCTTATCTAGCCGGCATCTTCATCGGCTACGCCTACCTGCTCAAATTGCTGAAACAGCCCGGGGCACCGATGGCCCGGCGCCATGCCGATGACCTGGTGTTTTACGCCAGCCTTGGAATCATCCTTGGCGGGCGAATCGGCTACGTCCTATTCTACAATTTGAGCTATTACCTCCAGCATCCGGTGGACATATTGAAGCTGTGGGATGGCGGCATGTCGTTTCATGGCGGGGTCATCGGGACCACGCTGGCGATCCTCTATCTGTCGCGCAAGCAGGGGCTGCAGTGGCTCCGGATCCATGATTACGTTGCCTGCTGCGTACCGTTTGGTCTGTTCTTCGGTCGCCTTGCCAATTTCGTGAACGCCGAATTGTGGGGCGCGGAAAGCCATGTGCCGTGGGCGGTGCGCTTTCCCGAAGTGATCGGCGGCGTGACCATGCTCGGTGAGCCGCGCCATCCGAGTCAGCTCTACGAGGCCGGACTCGAAGGCATCGTCCTGTTCGTGATTCTGTGGATAATGTTCTGGAAAACCCAAGCCCGCTATCAGCCGGGTAAGCTGGTCGGTGCGTTCATCTTTTTCTACGGCGTCTTTCGCTTTAGCATCGAGTTCGTCCGCGAGCCGGACGCGCAGTTGCTGGCTTTCACCCAGGCGACTGGCCTCCACATGGGCCAATGGCTGTCACTACCGATGATCCTGGGCGGGCTGTATTTGATGATGACGGCTGAGCGGCGGCGGCAGAGGATCGAACCGATCGCCGGCACTGAGAGCGTCGCCTGACGACGAGCGTCGCCAAGCGGCTGCGCGAGCTGATTCGCGCCTCAGGACCAATCGGCATCGATGTCTACATGGGCGAGGCCAACGCCCATTATTATGCGACCCGCGATCCTTTAGGCGAAGAGGGCGATTTCACGACTGCCCCCGAAATCAGCCAGATGTTCGGCGAGATGGTCGGTGCGGCGCTGGCCGATTGCTGGGATCGTGCTGGGCGGCCCGAAAATGCCATCTACGCCGAGCTTGGGCCGGGGCGCGGAACACTCGCCACTGACGCCCTTCGCGTAATGGCTCAGGCAGGGCTTAACCCCGAAGCGCATTTCGTCGAGACGAGCCCGGTGTTGCGGGAGCTTCAACGGCAACGACATCCGAGCGCTGGCTGGCACTCCAGCCTTGTGGATATCCCGGGCGACGGTCCGCTGCTTCTGGTCGCCAACGAGTTCTTCGATGCCTTGCCGATCCGCCAATGGGTTGGCGACGAGGAGCGGCGAGTGGCGCTCGAAGGCGACCGATTTATATTCACAAACGACGGTCTAATCCGCGAGGAGTCTTCGCTGCGTGAAGCGGTGGCGCGTGATATTTCTGCCGGGATTGCATCGCGCGGTGGAGCAGCGCTGATCGTCGATTATGGCCATCTTCGATCGGCCATCGGCGATACGTTGCAGGCCGTGCAAGGGCACCGCTACGCCGACGTGTTGGCCAACCCTGGCGAACAGGACCTCACCTCCCACGTCGATTTCGAGACGCTTGCTCGCGCGACTGAAGGGACCGGCGTGGCGACCGATGGGCCGGTCGAACAAGGCCAATGGCTCGAAGCATTGGGGATTGGACAGCGTACAGCAGCGCTGACCAAGGCATCGCCCAATCGCGCCGCTGAATTCGTGGCGGCAAAGGTGCGCTTGTGCGATTCCAGCGCAATGGGAAGCCTTTTCAAGGTGATGGCGATTCGGCACGGCGATTGGCCGGCGCCGGTGGGACTGGAGCGATGACGCCGGAATTTCGCAACGCTGGGCCGGGGGATGCCGAAGCGCTGGCCGAACTTGGCCGGCGCAGCTTCGTCGAGACCTTCGGCCATCTCTACACGCCCGAAGATTTGGCCGCCTTCCTCGACACGCACAGTGCGGCGAGCTGGGCGCAGGAGCTCGCCGATCCCGCCTTCGCGATCCGCATCGGCGAGGTCGACGGCCAAGCGATGGCCTATGCCAAGATCGGCCCTCCGAAGCTGCCGTTCGACCCGCGCGGCCAAGCGGTCGAGCTCAGGCAATTCTACGTGCTGTCCAATTGGCACGGCAGCGGCGCCGCTGGCGAATTGATGCGCTGGGTGATCGAGACCGCGCTGGGACGCGGCGGCGACGATTTGTATCTGTCGGTGTTTGTCGACAACGCCCGGGCGCGCGCCTTTTACGCCAAATATGGCTTCGCCGAGGAGGGCCGCTATGCCTTCATGGTCGGCAATCACGCCGACGAAGATATCGTCATGCGGCTGGCGCTGTGAAGATCGATGTCAGCCGGGCGGAAGCCCTGGGCGACGTGGCGCACGGCTTTCTCGGCCGGCGCGGCGGGGTGTCCACGGGCGAACTGGCGGGGCTCAACGTTGGACTTGGCAGCGGCGACGATCATGCACTGATCGCGGAGAATCGCGCGCGCGCCATCGCGGCGGTGATGCCGGATGCGCGGCTGGCGACGGTGTTCCAGATCCACTCCGCGCGCGTGGTTCGGGCAGAGGCTCCATGGCCCGACGATGCGCGCCCGCACGCCGACGCCTTGGTCACCGACCGGCCGGGGCTGCTGCTCGGCATTCTCACCGCGGATTGCGCACCAGTGCTGATGGCGGACTTCGAAGCCGGGATCGTCGGCGCGGCGCATGCCGGGTGGCGCGGGGCGCTCGGCGGAGTGACCGACGCGGCGATCGAGGCGATGGAAAAGCTCGGTGCCAAGCGAGAGCGGATCGCGGCCGCCATCGGGCCGTGCATCGCGCGTGCTTCCTATGAGGTGGATCGCGCCTTTTTCGATCGATTCGTGGCTGACGAGCCAGGCAACGCGCGTTTTTTCGCCGACGGACCGAGGGGCAAGCCGCATTTCGACCTCGAGGCCTATGTCGTGGCCCGGCTGGCGGCCGCCGGCGTCGCGCGTGTCGAAGCCTTGGCGCTCGACACATATGCCGATCCCGACCGTTTCTACAGCTATCGCCGGGCAACGCATCAAGGCGAGACGAGCTATGGCCGGCAGATAAGTTTGATCGGCATCGCGCCTTAGGGCATGGCGCGCGCCACAGGAGAATGAGCGTGCCAGACGACAAAGCGATCAGCGGCCCCAGCGCGTCACGGCGGCCCAAACCGTCGGCGACGAGTATCGGCAATCATAAGCTGAGCCCGGCAACCTTGATGATGGGCCATGGCTTCGATCCGGCGCTATCGGAAGGCTCGTTGAAGCCGCCGATCTTCCTCACCTCGACCTTCGTGTTCGAGACCGCGGCGCACGGGAAACGCTTCTTCGAAGGCATCACAGGCAAGCGCCCGGGCGGCGCTGAGGGGCTGGTCTATTCGCGCTTCAACGGCCCCAACCAGGAAATTCTCGAGGAGCGGCTCAAGCTATGGGAAGACGCCGGCGACGCGCTGACATTCTCGAGCGGCATGTCGGCCATCGCGACCTTGCTGTTGACCTTCGTCCAGCCGGGCGACGTGATCGTCCATTCGGGGCCGCTCTACGCCGCGACCGAAACATTGATCGCCAAGATTCTCGGCCGATTGGGGGTTCAGTATCTGGACTTCGCGGCGGGCGCGACCCGTGAAGAAATTGACGCGGTCATCGCCAAGGCCAAGGCCAAGGGCCGGGTATCGCTGATCTTCCTCGAAAGCCCGGCCAACCCGACCAACGCCCTCGTCGATGTCGAGGCCGTCTCGGCGGCGCGCGATGCCGCCTTCACGGACGACAAGCCGCCGATCGCGATCGACAATACGTTTTTGGGGCCGCTGTGGGCGAAGCCGCTGGCGCAGGGCGCCGACCTCAGCGTCTATTCACTGACAAAATATGCCGGTGGACACAGCGACCTGGTCGCGGGCGGGATCGTCGGCAGCAAGGCGCTGATCAACCAGATCCAGATGATTCGCAACACGATCGGCACGATCTGCGACCCCAACACCGCGTGGATGCTGCTGCGCAGTCTCGAAACCCTCGAGTTGCGGATGGACCGCGCCGGAGAGAATGCCGCCAAGGTATGCGAGTTCTTGCGCGATCATCCCAAGGTCGAGACGGTCGGCTATCTCGGCTTTCTCGAACCGGGATCGCGCCAGGCCGATATCTACAATCGCCATTGCACTGGGCCGGGGTCGACTTTCTCGCTCTATCTGAAGGGCGGAGAGCGGGAAGCGTTCGCCTTCCTCGATGCGCTGCAAATCGCACATCTCGCGGTCAGTCTCGGAGGCACCGAGACGTTAGCCAGCGCGCCGGCGGCAATGACCCATTTGTCGGTCCCAGATGAACGCAAGCAGGCTCTCGGCATCACCGACAATCTGGTGCGGATTTCGATCGGGGTGGAAAATGCCGACGATCTGATCGCGGACTTCACCAACGCTTTGAACGCGATCTAACTCCAGTCTTCAATGCGCCATCCGCGCAGGCGGGCGAGACGCAGCAGCCGATCGTGCGGGTTGACCGCAACCGGCTCGTCGGACCAGTCGAATACCGGCAGGTCGCTGGCGTGGTCCGAGTAAAAGCGCACATGGGCCCGCGTCAGGCCTTCATGCTCGAGCCAGCGGGCGATCATCCTGAGCTTGGCCACACCGTAGCAATTTTCACCGTCGATCTTGGCTCGAACAGTCTCGTCGAGGCCGATAACGCTGTTGGTTCCGATCGTGTCGTCGAAGCCCAGCCGGTTGGCAATAGTCGCTGCGTAGAGACGGTAGGATGCGGTCGCCATGATTACTCGGCGGCCTTCGGCCTTGTCGCGAGCAATGGCTTTTAGTGCGCCCGGTCGGATGCCGTGCGCAATCGTGGTGTTGGCGAATTCGTTGACTAAGGGCATCAGGTCGCGCGGGTGGATTGAGCGGCCGAGCAGCAATGCGTGGTTGATTTCCTTGAGTTTTCCGCGGCTGATGATCTTCAGGACATAGGCAATCATCGATACTAGAACGACCGGCGCGAAAAACAGCCGCCATGGCGCGCGGCGCAACGCACAATGGATCAGAAACGGCGTGTAGGTCCCACGGCGGGTGACCGTCCGATCCATGTCGTAAATCGCGAGATCGGTCATCACGCGCGGCCCGCAAGGATCGCTTCGACCAGCTCATGGTCCGCCGGCTTATCGACATCGACCGCGGCGAGCGGGTTGCGCATCTCTATGGCGCGCAAATCAAGGCCGAGCCGGCGACCGATGGATCCAGTGGTCTGGTGAAGTGAGCGCAGCCGCAACAAACCCAGCAACCCCGGAATTCCGAAAGTCGCAAGCAGCTTCCAGCCTTTTTTACGGTTCTGCTCTACTCCGCGCCACAGCTCGATCGCCCTTGCGGCGCGTGGGCTACCCAGAGCGAACAAATTGGCGCCGCTGTAGCGACCGCCGCGAAAACTGATCCAGGTGCGACGGGTGGCTGGCAATCGCTTCAGCAAGGGACCTGCTTCGACCAGTCCGATGGCGAGGTCTGCGCCGTTGGCGCGCGAGATGAAGTCCGCGACCATTGCTTCGTCGAGCAGAGCATGATCAGCCGTCGTCACCAGCACTGGCCATTGAGTTGAAGGGTCAGCGCAAACCGCGGCAAGCGTCGCGGCGATGGTCGCATCCGATCGCTCGACGGTCAGGCGCGGATCGGCGGGCAAGGCCGCGCCAATGCGTTCGGGCTGTTGGGTGAGCACGCGGACACTTGCGATGCCGTCGCTGGCGAGCAGGGCGCGCACCGGGCGCCGGACCATCGCTTCGCCCGCCACCGGGATCAGCGCCTTTAAATCGGTACCGTGGCTTGCTGCAAACGGATCTGTGCCAGGCCTCGATCCGGCGAGAACCAATGCCGTCCAGCCGGTCACGCCAGCCAAGACGCGACCGGAAGGCCACGGTCGCGCCGTACATTGGCCTGTGCCAGCCGCACCGCGTGGAAGATCAGCGAGATCAGGGTCCATAGGGCGACCAGCTCGAGTCCGACGTCCGGCCTGCGGAAAATCAGCGAGACGACAAGGATCACCATGTTGGGGTTGCGGCGCGCGGTAATCAGGCGGAACTTGCTGTCGAGCTTGCGCCAGACGTGGATATGCATGCCGAACCGACGGACGAAGATGGCCTCGATCAGGCGTTGCGCGACATAACCGAAGATGATCGCCGCAAGCAGCATCGTCGACAGAACTGGTTCGATCGGCGTGCCATAATCATGCAGCCCCTCGGCCCACGCCCACCACCAGAATGGTGGATGAACCAGGTCAATGCCATGGTCGAAGATGTTGCCCCAATTGGACGAAGTCCCGGTACATCGTGCGAGTTTCCCGTCAACCGTATCGAGCACCATGAAGGTGAAAGCGGCCGCAATCCCCGGCCAATATTGTCCGATCCAGAACAGATAAATCGTCAGCAGGCAGAAGAATGCCCCGATCGCGGTGACCATATTGGGCGTCATGCCGGCGTTGGCTGCCCAACGGGTCAGATAGAAGGCCGGGCGCCGCCACAGGTAAAGCGTCAGCGCGTCGGTGACGCCCTTGTAAGCGGCATTATAGGCGGCGCGCTCGACCGGCTCCGGATCAGCGGCGTCGAGCAGCATGACGAATGGCCGGTCGCGCTTGCGCAGCTTGTGATAGCTCAACTGGGCGGTCTCACCCTCCAGCACCTCGAGATCGTTGCCCGCCCACGCCGATTTAGCATTCATCGCATCGACAATCGTCTCGGTCCGATAGGCTTCGGGAAGGTGCGCCAACACCGGCCGCCCGCCTAAAGTGAGTATGCTGCCAGGGCGCGCCGCGATTGCCGCGAGCCATGCCGGATCCCACGCATAGGACAGATCGGCGAGGATCGCGGCACGCGCCGGGTCGGCCTCTGCCGCCGGTTCAAGACGAGCTTCGGTTGCCAGCCGCCGCGCGCGCGTCTCCGCGTCGAGCCCGAACAGGCGCGCCGGATTTGTTCCGACGGGGACAAACAGGGGGCGCGGCTCACCGCTGATGCTGTTCAACATTGCCGCCCGTCTAGAGCGTGCAAGTTCGGCAGGAAAGTGGCGAAGCCGCGCGCACTTGCCGGTTGCGCCGATTTCGCGCAGTCTCCGGCCCGCATGGCCGCGCCCGATCAATCTTCCGAACCGCTCGACCACGGCAACATCTATCGCTGCGTGGGGTCGATGACGATCGCCCGCGCGGCATCGACCGCGCGCGAGATCGATGCCGTTCCCGATCCGCTCGTCATCGACCTGTCAAAGGTCGGGCGGATGGACACAGTCGGCGCCTGGCTGATCTATCGCTCCGCCCGCGACCGCGGCGCCAAGGTGCAAGGCGCCAGCCGTGAGATCGAAAAATTGCTTGAGCAGGTCGCCGAGGCCGACAGGCCCGTCAGAATTCGGCCAGAGGAGAGTCCCGGCTTCATCCGTATGCTCGATGAAATCGGCGGGGCTATCTACGACTTCGGCGCCGCCTTTTATGGGCTGCTCGGGTTTTTCGGCGCGACGCTTCTCGGGTTTGCCAATATCATCCGCCAGCCCAAGCGCTTCCGCCTCAATGCCGTGGTCCAGCGGTTCGACGTCGTTGGCGTACGTGCGCTGGGCATCATCGGCCTTATGAGCTTTCTCATCGGCGTCGTGATTGGCCAGCAAGGCGCGGTCCAGCTCCAACAATTCGGCGCCGAAATCTACACGATCAATTTGATCGGCCGCCTGACTATCCGCGAATTGGGTACGCTGATGACCGCGATCATGGTCGCCGGCCGTTCGGGATCGGCCTTCGCGGCACAGATCGGAACGATGAAAATCACCGAAGAGATCGACGCGATGCGCACGATCGGCGTCTCGCCGGTCGAGGCCCTGGTCATTCCGCGCATGCTGGCGAGCGTGGTGATGATGCCTCTGCTGGCGTTTTACGCGATGATCATGTCGATCATTGGCGGCGGTGTATTTTGCTGGGTCGCACTCGATATCCCGCCGCTGACCTTCATTCAGCGGATCCGCGAAGTCGTTCCAATGTACGACCTATACGTCGGTATCATCAAAGCGCCGGTATTCGGCTTCATCATCGCCCTCGCCGGTTGCTTCCAGGGGATGCAAGTCGAAGGCAATTCGGAAGAGGTCGGAATCCGCACGACCGCGGCCGTGGTCCAATCGATCTTCCTCGTCATCGTGCTCGACGCGGTGTTTGCGGTGTTCTTCAGTTCGGTGGGCTGGGGATGAGAGGCGGAGAGCAGATCATCACTATTCGCGGGCTGCGCAACAGCTTCGGCGACCAAATCATCCATGAGGACCTCGATCTCAACGTCTGTCGAGGCGAAATCCTCGGCGTGGTGGGCGGCTCGGGCACCGGCAAATCGGTGTTGATGCGATCGATCATCGGTCTACAGATTCCCGAAGCGGGCGAAATCGAAGTGCTCGGAGAGAATATGATCGGCCGCAGCGAGGACGAAGCCAAGAATATCCGCCGCCGCTGGGGAATCCTGTTCCAGAACGGCGCATTGTTTTCGACGCTGACCGTAGCTGAGAATGTCGAGGTGCCGATCCGCGAATATTTTCCGTTCATCAAGCAGCCGCTGCTCGACGAAATCGCGTCGTTCAAGATCGCGATGAGCGGTTTACCCGCCGATGCCGGTCCCAAATATCCGTCGGAATTGTCAGGCGGGATGCGCAAGCGTGCCGGACTTGCGCGGGCGCTGGCGCTCGATCCCGAACTATTATTTCTCGACGAGCCGACCGCGGGCCTCGACCCGATCGGCGCGGCGGCTTTCGACGAGTTGATCGCATCGCTGCATAAGCAACTCGACCTGACGGTCTTCCTGATCACCCACGACCTCGATACGCTTTACGCGATCTGCGACCGGGTGGCGGTCCTTGCCGACCAAAAAGTCATAGCGATCGGAACGATTGCGGAATTGCTCGCTTTGGACCATCCTTGGATTCAAGAATATTTTAACGGGCCGCGCGGACGTGCTGCGGCGAGCAGCAACGAGGGGCTTCACGCGTGAGCGGGAATTATCCAAGATCGTTCGATGATACGCCCGCCTTGAGTGAGATTGGGGCCTGATGGAAACGCGCTCGAACCACGTGCTCGTCGGTGCGGTCGTGCTGGCGATGCTCGCGGCACTGCTGATTTTTGCGGTGTGGCTGGCCGGCCTGTCGAACAAGTCGACACGCTGCTTCGATATCTATTTCACCCAGGCTGTCGGTGGGCTCAACAAGGGCACCAGCGTCACCTTCTCGGGCGTGCCCGTCGGCAAAATCGAGAAAATCTCGCTACTTCCCGAACGGCCGGAGTTCGTCTGGGTGCGAATCAGCGTGGATAATGAAACGCCGGTGCTCCAGGGCACGACCGCGCAGATCAAGGGCGTTGGGTTCACCGGAGTCAGCGAAATCCAGCTCGATGGGGCGGTTAAGGGCGCGCCACCGCTGTCGCAGGTCGGTCCGCAGGGGTGCCCGGTGATTCCGTCCTCGTCGGGCGGACTGGGCGCCTTGCTCAACAGCGCGCCCGAACTGATCGACCGCATTCAGCGGCTGACCGAACGCTTGAGCGAGCTGCTTAGCGACAAGAACCAGAATTCGATTGCGGACATCCTCGAAAATATCGACCGCACGACCAAGGTTCTGGCCGATCGCGCGCCGGACCTCGCCGATGCGATCGGCGACGCGAGGATCGCGGCGCGCAACGCCGGGATCGCTGCGCAGCGCGTCGGTGTGCTCGCCGATAGCACCAACCGACTGGTCAACGAGCAAGGCAAGCCGGCCGCCGAGGATTTGCGTAAGGCAATCGCTTCGGTCCAGCGCGCCGCCGAGACTCTCGACGCAATGGTCACCGATGCACGACCGGGCATTCAGAATTTCTCGAAAAACACACTTCCCGAAGCCAACCGGCTGGTGCGAGATCTGCGAGATCTGTCGCAATCGCTGCAAGGTGTGTCCGAGCGGCTCGATCAAGGCGGCGCATCCGGACTGCTCGGCCCGAAAAAGCTTCCTGACTATAAGCCTGGAAAGACACGATGATGCGCCTTGCTCGCCCGTTCCTAGCGCCACTCGCCGCGCTTGCCCTCGTTGGTTGCTTCGGCGGGGCGAAAGTTCCGCCGGTGCTATTGACCCTGTCACCCGAATCCGCCGCAACGCCGCAGCTCGCCCGAACGGCGAGTGCGGGTGAAGCGGTCACGATCGATGTTCCGGTGACTGCCAAGGAATTGAAATCGGTTCGTGTCCCGGCGCAGGCCGGGCCCACGTCGATCGCCTACGTCAAGGACTTACAGTGGGTCGATACCCCAGACCGACTGTTCCAGCAGTTACTGGCGGAAACGGTGACGCGGACTACGGGCCGCGTAGTTATCGACCCGCGACAGGTTTCGCTCGATCCAGGCCTGCATGTCTCGGGCGTCTTGCAGCGGTTCGGCTATGACGCATCCGAGGGCAATGTCGTGGTGATCTACGACGGTGCGCTTTCGACCGCGGGCGGGACTCGAGTCGAGACACGCCGGTTCGAGGCCCGGGCGCCGGCCGATGGCACCGCGGGTACGGTCGGTCCGGCATTGAACCGCGCCGCCAACCAGGTCGCGATCGAAGCGGCCAAGTGGATCGGCGGCTAATTCAGGCTTTTTGAGGCCTGCTCGAATACATCCTTGCTCAGGTTCGGCGCAGAGAGGATCCGCTCGAGCTCGGCACGCATCAGCGCCGCGCGGTTGGGCCGGAAACGCCGCCAGCGGCCTAGCGGCGGCACCAGCTTCGCCGCGGTCTGCGGATTGATGCGGTCAGCGGCGATGATCATGTCTGCGAGGAAGCGATAGCCGCGTCCCGACGCGTCGTGGAACGCCCATTGGTTCATCGCGAAGCTGCCCACCAGCGACCGCAGCCGATTGGGGTTGGCTAAGGTGAAATCGGGGTGGTTGGCGAGTCTTTCGACTGCCTCGGCAGTGTTAGCGCGCAGCGCCGCTGCCTGCAGCCCAAACCATTTGTCGAGCACCAGCTGATCGGCCTTGTAGCGGTCATAATAAGCGCCGAGGGCTTCGCTACGCTCCGGCCGATCGAGCGACACCAGAACGCCGAGCGCCCCCTGGCGGTCGGTCATGTTGTCGGCGGCATCGAACTGCGCCTTGGCCAGTAGGGCGCCGCGCGCCGGGTCAGCAGCGGCGATTAGACCGAGTGCGACGCTGCGCAACCGCCGAATCCCCTTGGCGGCGGAGCTCAAATCGTCGCCGGCCGCGCCATCTGCGGCAAAAGCGCTGGCGAGATCGTCCGAAAGTGCGTTGCCGATTACCGAACGCATTTGCTCGCGCGCGGCGTGGATCGCATCGGGATCGACGCTGTCCATGCGGTCGCCGATCAGGCTCTCCGACGGCAGCAGGATGGCTTCGCCCTTGAACGCCGGATCGAGATTGTCGGAGCGCAATGTGTTGCCGATCGCACCGATCACCGGCGTGGATTTGAACGTTTGACCGCGCGCGCTGGCGGTCAGCGCGGACAGCATCAGCTCCTGGATCGCTTCATAGCGCGCGAACGGGTCCGGATCGCATTCTGCCAGTCGTTCGAGCTCGCCCTCGCGGCGGGCGGCATCGATGATCACCGGAGCGGAAAAATTGCGGTTGATGGACAACAAGGGGGGTTCAACGACGTCAGCGAATAGAATTGACTGCGAGGCCTGATCGAGCAGGATCAGCCGTTCCTCCGCGATCCCAGCGCCGCTCGTCTCGCCGATCAGCGCAGTGCGAAGTGGGATCGGCATCGGCTGCTTGTCCGGCTGCCCCGGCGTTGGCGGGATCGTCTGGCTCAATTCGAGTCGGGCAGAACGCGTCTTGGGGTCGTGACTCAGCCGCGCAGTCACATGTGGCGTGCCGGCCTGCGAATACCAAGTGCGGAAAGCGGATAGGACCACACCGCTGGCATCCTCGAGCGCTGCAACGAAATCGTCGCAGGTCGCGGCGGTGCCGTCGTGTCGCGCGAAATACAAATCGGTGCCGGCGCGAAACTTGTCCGGCCCCAGCATGGTCGCGAACATCCGGATCAGCTCGG
>DATHFE010000005.1:0-3999 GCA_035318245.1 Sphingomicrobium sp.
ACATAATCGTCGAGCACCTTGCAGATTTCGGCCGGAGTCGGGACGCCGTCGCGGGTCTTGACCAGCGAAGACTTGCTCTCTTCGCGGATGATGTCGTTGCACAGCTCGACGCATTCATCGCAGATGAACACGGTCGGCCCGGCGATGAGCTTCCTCACCTCGTGCTGCGATTTCCCGCAGAATGAGCAGTAAAGGGTGCTCTTGCTGTCGCCGCCAGTAAGTTTCGTCATATCCGTCCTTGTCGACCAGGGCGCGGTCGGCCCTTCCGGCCATGCTAACCCGGTTTATCGCACAATCAAACTCACGGAGACGTTAACACGCTCCCCGCCCGATCAATTGACCCCGAATATGGAGCGGCAAGGCGCGGGCCGCAAGGGTGGCTGCAATGCCTGTGCCGGAACGAACAGGAACAAAAGCAACGCCTTCACGTTTCAAAAACCTCCGCGATTGGCGGAGATTCTCTTTCCGAAAAGACGCGCCGCTGTGACGCGCCGGCTTAAGGAATGTTCACCATGACACGCAGTAAAAGCATACTAACGACAGCCGCGATCGCACTGCTGCCGACCTCGATCATGGCCGCCGGGCCGGGGCAAGGGTCCACAAACGGCGTCGGCTGGGATCATTTCAACGGCCCAACATCGACCGGACAGCCTGGCGCCGAATGCGGCGAAGAAGATGCACTGTTCCGGCCGGGTCATGCCGAATTCGCACCGGGCTCAGCGTTCAACCCCGACGGAAATGCGGGGACGCACTATGCCGGCGAACAACCGCAAAATTCGCGCAACACCGCGTCCGTCTCGCAATATGACTCGGCCTGCCTGCACCAGAAGCCGAGATAGGATTGTCTAAGCCGGCGTGATGTCCGCTGCGCCGGTGGTGTCGCCGGAGGCGGCGTCTGGCCGCTTGTCGAAGACCTCGTCGATGATTCCGAATTCCTTGGCTTCGTCGGCCTCGAGGAACTTGTCGCGGTCCATCGCCAGCTCGATCTCCGCGAGCTTCTTGCCGGTATATTTGGCGTAAAGCTCGTTCAGTCGCTGGCGCATGCGGAGGATTTCGCGCGCCTGGATCTCGATGTCGGACGCCATGCCCTGGGCACCGCCCGACGGCTGGTGGACCATGATCCGGCTGTTGGCGAGCGCGACGCGCATCCCGGGCTCGCCCGCGGCGAGCAAGAAGCTGCCCATCGACGCGGCCTGGCCGATGCACACCGTGCCGACCTTGGGGCGGATATATTGCATGGTGTCGTGGATCGCGAGGCCGGCGGTGACCACCCCGCCCGGCGAATTGATGTACATGAACACGTCCTTCTTCGGATTCTCGGATTCGAGAAACAGAAGCTGGGCGGTGATCAGCGAGGCCATATGGTCCTCGACCGCGCCGGTGACGAAGATGATGCGCTCACGCAGCAGGCGCGAGAAGATGTCGAAACTGCGTTCGCCGCGGTTCGACTGTTCGATGACGATCGGAACGAGCTGCGAGGCGATATCTTGGTGGTCCATGCGGGCGTTCCCGATCCTTCGTTGTGATGTGTCTCGGCCGCTTACATCGGGGCAAAGCGCGGCGGGTTCAAGCGGGGTCCGCCGCCGTTCAACGAAAAGGGCGGCCGGACCGAAGCCGACCGCCCTCCCCTGTGCGAGCCGCAGCGCTTAATATTTGACCGTCGCGCGGGCGTATAGGTAGCGGCCCGGGACGTCGTAGGTGCCCGGGTCGAAGTTGTTGAGGCCGCAGCTGATGCAACCAGGAGGATCCTTGTCGAACAGATTGTTGACGCCGAGGGCGAAGCCGAAATTGTCGGCAAAGCTCGGGGCGAACCAGCGCAACTGAAGATCGGTGTAAAAGCGGCTGCCCAGCTTGTTGACCGCCTCGGTCTCCTTGACGCCGCTGATGTACCGGCCGGTCAACGAGAAGCCGAAGTTGGTGCCGTCCCAGTCGATGATGCCGATCGCCTTGTGCTTGGGGAAAGCCTGATCAGGGCTGCCCTGCTCAGTCCCTTCACGGCTGATCTTCTGGGTACCGGTCGCGGTGGGCACGAACACGTCATAATTGAACAGGAACGTGTTGTTGAAGGTGAACGCCAGCGTGCCCCAGTCCATCCTGGCGGTGCGGTAGCTGAAGTTCACGTCCAGCCCTTCGGTCTTGATCGCGGCGATGTTGTTCAAGAGGCCCTGGATATTGGCGATCTGGCCCGAAGCGGTCCGGTTCACCAAGGCGCAGGCGTTGGCGTCATTGTTGATGACGCACGCTTGCAGGGTCGTGTTGGCGTTGATCGCCTGGATCGCGCCCTTGATCTTGATATTGTAATAATTCGCCTCGACCGAGAAGCGCTGAAGGAACGATGGGCTATAGACCGCCCCGAAATTCCAGCCCTTCGAGGTTTCCGGCTTCAGACTCTCGTTGCCGCCGGTAATGACCGAAATCTGCGGATTATTCTGGACATATCCTGGTGGAACGCCCTGCGCGGCGCAATTGATGGCGATTTGCCCGGTCGGAGTTCCGGAGCAGGGATCGACAATCTCCTGGTCGAAGCGCGACGGCGTGCCGAACAATTCGCCGATGGTCGGTGCGCGGAAGCCTTCCGACCATGTGCCGCGCAGCCGCAAGTCGTCGATCGGCTTCCAATTGGCCCCGGCCTTAAAGGTCGTTGTCGATCCGGAAGACGAATAATCGGAGAAGCGCACGGCTCCGTTCAACTCAAGCAATTGGAAGAACGGCCGATCGGCAAGCAGCGGCGCGTTCAACTCGGCATACGCCTCGTCGACATTGTAGCTGCCCTTGGTTGGAAGCGCCGGAATGTCCGAGCCCAACCCCGCTGAGACTACCGGATCGGGATCGAACCGGCCCCTCAAATCGCGATGCTCCAGCCCGACAGCGAGTCCGAGTGGCCCGCCGGGCAGATCGAGAAGGCTGCCCGACATGTTGGCAGTCGCGGCCCACATTTTCTGCTCGCTGCTGTCATTCTGGATGAAGCCGACGAAATTGAGCATCGCCTCTGTGATCGACCCCGTGCCGCCAAAGATGTTGAATGGCACGCAGCCGTTCGAGGCACCGACGCAGCCTCCAGGCGGCCCAAGCGCCTGCTGCAGCAAGGCCGCATTGACGTTGCCGAACATCACCTGCTTGGCCTTGTTTTTGCCGGCAATGCCGTTGACGTCCCAATACCAGTCGCGGCCGCCGATATCGAACGATCCGTCGAGCGTGGCCGTGCCGTAATAGGTATCGACCTTCTGGTTGTAACGGCGCGGCCCGCCTTCGACCACGCGGCGGCCGATGAACGCATAATTGGCT
The DNA here is from genome assembly GCA_035318245.1 of Sphingomicrobium sp. GTDB lineage: Bacteria > Pseudomonadota > Alphaproteobacteria > Sphingomonadales > Sphingomonadaceae > Sphingomicrobium. Next base: position 3,286 of record DATHFE010000005.1, read on the forward strand.
TCGTTGGCCGGGGTGAGCGGGTCATCCCCGCGCAACGTCACACCGAATGGATTGAAGGGGTTGAATTGGTCGATCGTGATGGTGTCGAGCAAATTGCCGTTGCCGGCGTCGGGGCCGACGAACAACGGCAGCGGCGCAGCCTGGTTTTTGGAATCGCGGTGGTTGTAAACCAGCTTGGCCGACAGATTGATCGTATCGCTGAGTTCCTGCCTGACGTTGATGAATGCGCCGTAACGCTTCAGCGGCGTCAGGATAAAATTGTACGGCGCGAAGTTGAACCGGTCGGCCGTGGTGAACGCCTTGAAATCGTCCGGATAAATAGGTGGCAGACCCGTCAGCACCGGTGCGAGCAAGGTTATGCTCTGGACATCCTCATTGACATCCAGAGTCAACGGATCGTCGACGGTATTCGATGCATTGCCGAAGATGATGAATCGACCCAGCGGAGTGCCCGAGCTGCAGGCGCCATCGCACGCTGTGGCGCCCGGCGTCGGGAACAGCGAAATCTTGCGGTCGCCGGAGCTGATCGAATCCTGCTTCACGAAATTGCCGCCGACGACGATCTGAGTCGGACCGTCACCGCCATTGCCCCAGCTCAGCTGGTAATTCTGCGAGAAGCCGTCGCCATCGTCATAGCCGCCGAGTTGGGCGCTCGCGAGGAAGCCCTTCTGGCTGCGCTTGGTGATGATGTTGACCACGCCGGCGATCGCGTCG
>DATHFE010000006.1:0-7109 GCA_035318245.1 Sphingomicrobium sp.
ATCGTCGAGGATCTGATGAGCTTGTCGCGGATCGAGGCCGACCGTTTCGTCACGCCTCGGGACCATGTGTCGCTGGAAGAAATCGCGCGAATAGCCGCTGAAAATGGCCGCCCGTTGGCCGAAGCGCGCGGTTGCCGAATCCTCGTCGAGGCCGAGCCTGAATTACCTCCCATAGCAGGCGATTTCGCCCAGCTGCTGCAACTGACGGACAATCTTGTCGCGAACGCCATTCGTTATGGTTGCGGACCCGCGGATTGTGTCGTCACGATCCGAGCTGCCAGAGATGATGGCAACGCGCTGTTGACCGTCAGCGACACCGGCGACGGGATTCCACCAGAGCATCTGCCCCGCCTGACCGAACGCTTCTATCGGATCGATGCGGCCCGCAGCCGCGATGCCGGCGGCACGGGCCTGGGGCTGGCGATCGTCAAGCATATCGTCGAGCGGCACCGCGGCTCGCTCGAAATAAAAAGTGCCCCTGGCCGCGGTACCGAAGTCACTGTTCGCCTTGCCTTCGCCGCGGACCAGCCGGCGCCGTCATAAAACTGCAACCCTATCGTCACAGAGACAGGCGGACTCGGCGCTAGTGGATCGCGCAGCGGGGCGGCACGGCCCACCAAGGAGTTTGCAATGAACAAGATGCTTTTTGCGTTGCCACTGGTGGCGATGGTCGCGGCCTGTGGCGGCAATGGTTCGGGTGGCGATGCCAAGGGCGCACAGCTCAAAATCGTCGGCTCTTCGACGGTCTATCCCTTCACCACCGCGGTTGCCGAGGAATTTCAGCGCGCCCGCCCGGGCACCAGCGTGATCGTCGAATCGACCGGCACGGGTGCCGGTATGAAGCTCTTCTGCGGCGGAGTCGGTGCCAATTTCCCCGATATGGTTGATGCCTCGCGGCCGATGAAGGCGAGCGAATATGCCGATTGCGCCAAGGCCGGCGCCAAGACCGTTATCGAGGTTCCGATCGGCATCGATGGCCTGACCCTGATCGAGAATAAGGATGCCGAAGGGCTCAATCTGACGGTCACCGATATTTACAAGGCGCTCGCCGCCAATCCGTTCGGCAAGCCGAACACCGCGCAGACATGGAAGGACGTCAATCCGGCGCTTCCGGCAGTCAAGATCCGCGTCCTTGGCCCGCCGCCGACCAGCGGCACGCGCGACAGCCTGGCCGACCTGATCCTCACCAAGGGCTGCGAAACAGACCCGGCGATGAAGGAATTGAAGAAGACCGACGAGAAAAAGCAGAAGGACGTCTGCACCAAAATCCGCGAGGACGGCGCCTATGTCGAGGCGGGTGAGAATGACAATCTTCTGGTCCAGAAGGTCACCGCCGATCCCGGCACGCTGGGCGTCCTCGGCTTCAGCTACCTTGAGGAAAATGCCGACAAGGTGAAGCCGGTTGCTCTGGGTGGTGTGATTCCGACCGAAGCGACGATTGCCGATTTGAGCTATCCGGGCTCGCGCAAGCTCTATGTCTACGTCAAGGGCGAGCATCTCGCGGCCAAGCCGGCGATCAAGGACTTTATCGCCGCTTACGCCAAGTCCTGGGGCAAGGGCGGGGCACTCGAAAGGCGCGGGCTGGTTCCGTTCGGAGCAGCCGACGCCGCGACGGCCAACGAGCAGGCGAGCAAGCTCGCCCCGCTCGACCCCGCGGGCCTGAAGTAAGGACGGTCGAGCGCGATGACGCACATGATCGCGCTCGTCGCAGTTCTCGGCATCTCCGCCGTTGCCGGCTGGTTCGGGCGCTCGCGCGCGACCGGCCTGCGCGGCGCCGGCGGCCGGCTCCACTCGCTGCCCAATTACCACGGCTTCCATGTCGCGATCTGGGCGGTGGTCCCGGCGCTGATCTTCCTCGCCGCATGGACGCCATTCCAGAGCCAAATGGTCCAGCGGGCGGTTCTTGCCAGCCCCGAGGCCCAGTCGCTCCCGGCGTTCGAGATGCAGCGCGAGTCAATCCTCTCCGAGGCGAAGGAAATCGCCGCGGGCGAGCGCGACGCCGGATTCAATCCGGAATCCGAAGGGCTCGTCCCGCGCTTCCGCGAAGCCGGGGGCCGTTACGCGACGATCGGCGGCGCGCTTGCCATCTTCCTCGCCATCGCGGGCGCGGCGCTCGCCTTTCGCCGTGTCAAAATCGACTTCCGCGCCCGCACCAAGGTCGAGCGCTGGGTCATGGGCTTGCTCATCGGTGCCTCGTTGATCGCCATCCTGACGACGCTCGGCATCGTCTTGTCCTTGCTGTTCGAAAGCCTGCGCTTCTTCAATCTGGTCAGCCCGACCGAATTCCTGTTCGGCACGCAGTGGAGCCCGCAGACCGCACTGCGCGCAGACCAGGCCGGATCGTCGGGTGCGTTCGGCTCCGTGCCGTTGTTCTGGGGGACGGCATTCATCGGCGCGATCATCGCCATGATCGTCGCGATCCCATTGGGCCTGATGAGCGCGATCTTCCTCACCCAATATGCGCCAGCGAAAGTGCGCGCGTGGATGAAGCCGTTGCTCGAAATTCTCGCCGGAGTGCCGACCGTGGTTTACGGCTATTTCGCCGCGTTGACGGTTGCGCCCGCCGTGCGCGACTTCGGTATCGCGATTGGCATCACTTCCGCCAGTTCGGAAAGCGCGCTCGCCGCCGGCCTCGTCATGGGCATCATGATCATCCCGTTCGTCAGTTCGATGGCCGACGATTCGATCGCCGCGGTTCCGCAAGCGATGCGCGACGGCAGCCTGGCCCTTGGCGCGACCAAGTCCGAAACCATTCGCAAGGTGCTGCTCCCCGCGGCGCTCCCCGGGGTGGTCGGCGGCGTGCTTCTCGCGGTCAGCCGCGCGATCGGCGAAACCATGATCGTGGTGATGGCCGCCGGCCTCGCCGCCAACCTCACCGCAAACCCGTTTGCGTCGGTCACCACCGTCACCGCCCAGATCGTGCAACTGCTGACCGGCGACCAGGAATTTGACAGCGCCAAGACCCTTGCCGCCTTCGCGCTCGGCTTGTTGCTGTTCATTATCACCTTGATCCTCAATCTCATCGCGCTGACCGTCGTGCGGCGTTACCGGGAGGCGTATGAGTAAGACTGCAACCCGCTGGAGCGACGGCTCGATGGAGGCCCGTGTGCGGCACCGCAACGCCTCCGAAAAGCGCTTCCGCGCGGCCGGCTTCTTTGCGGTATCCCTGTCGGCGTTGTTCCTCGCTTTGCTCCTCGCCAACATGGGGTGGAAGGGGCTTGGCGGTTTCACCCGCACCGAAGCGGAATTGACCATCAATTTCCCCAAGTCGGACCTGCTGATTGATCCGGCCGCGCTGCACGGCGGGCAGGCACAGGAAGTGATCGGTTCGGCAGACCTCGACGGTGCCGTGAGCCAGGCCGCGGCCGCCCAGTACGGGCCCGATGCAGCGGAATTGTTCGGTGCTGCCGGAAGCCGCGCGCTGGGCCGAGCGCTGATCAAGGACCCGACGCTGCTTCAGCGAAGCGCGACGTTGTGGCTCCCGGTCGGAAGCAAGGCCGATGTCGCCTACAAAAGCGAAGGCGATCCGCGCTACGACCATTTGATGGCGAAGATAGACGCGCAAGACAAAGTGCGACTTCGCTTCAATTCGGACTTTCTCACCGCGTCTGACGCGACCGATCCGTCGGCGGTTGGCATCTGGGGAGCGCTCAAAGGCACCTTCCTGACCATCATGGTGACAATGTTGCTAGCCTTTCCAATCGGGGTCCTTTCCGCCCTCTATCTTGAAGAGTTTGCGCCCAGGAACCGCTGGACCGACCTGATCGAAGTGTCGATCAACAATCTCGCCGCTGTGCCGTCGATCATCTTCGGCTTGCTCGGCCTCGCGGTGTTCCTCAACTTCATGCATCTTCCCCGCTCGGCGCCATTGGTCGGCGGCCTGACGCTGGCGCTGATGACCATGCCGGTGATCGTCATTGCCGGCCGCAACGCAATTACATCGGTGCCGCCGTCGATCCGCGATGCCGCGCTGGGTGTAGGCGCGTCGAAGATGCAGGTGGTGTTCCATCATGTGCTTCCGCTGGCGCTTCCTGGCATCCTGACCGGCACGATCATCGGCATGGCCCGCGCGCTGGGCGAAACCGCCCCGCTGCTGATGATTGGCATGCGTGCCTTCATCGCCGCGCCGCCGTCGGGCATCACCGATCCTTCGAGCGTCCTTCCGGTGCAGATCTTCCTGTGGTCCGACGAAGTGGACCGCGGCTTTGTCGAGAAAACCTCCGCCGCGATCATCGTCCTGCTCATCTTCATGCTGCTGATGAACGGGCTCGCCATCTATCTCCGCAACCGATTTGAGCAGCGCTGGTGAAACTCATGACCGAATCCGAAACCACCGCCTCGACGACGGTTCCCCCGGTGCCGCAGCCAGCTGACGCTGCCGAGCCGGCCGGGCAGCGAACCGCCAAGATGCGGGCCATCGACATCAGTGTCTTCTATGGCGAAAAGAAAGCTCTGAACGACGTCTCGATCGACATCTACGACGATCTGGTCACCGCCTTCATCGGCCCGTCGGGCTGCGGCAAGTCGACCTTCCTGCGGTGCCTCAACCGGATGAACGACACCATCCCCTCAGCGCGGGTCGACGGCCATATCGAACTGGACGGCGAGGACATTAATTCGGCCAGGATGGACGTCGTTCAGCTGCGCGCCAGGGTCGGCATGGTGTTCCAGAAGCCGAACCCGTTTCCAAAATCGATCTACGAAAATGTCGCTTATGGCCCGCGCATCCACGGCCTTGCGGCCGGTAAGTCCGAAATGGATGCGATCGTCGAAAAGTCGCTGAAGCGCGCCGGTCTGTGGGAAGAGGTCAAAGACCGGCTCCAGGAAAGCGGCACCGCTCTGTCGGGCGGCCAGCAACAGCGGCTGTGCATCGCCCGGGCGATCGCGGTCGACCCCGAGGTGATCCTGATGGACGAGCCGTGCTCGGCGCTCGATCCGATCGCCACCGCCAAGATCGAGGAGTTGATCCACGAGCTTCGCGGCCGTTATGCGATCGCCATCGTCACCCACAATATGCAGCAGGCGGCGCGGGTCAGCCAGCGCACCGCTTTCTTCCACCTCGGCGAGATGGTCGAGTACGGCAAGACCAGCGAGATCTTTACCAACCCGCGTGAGCAGCGCACCCAGGATTACATCACCGGCCGCTACGGCTGATCGGAGAGAGACATGGCGACCAGCAGCGGACATACGATCAAGGCGTTCGACGAGGATCTCGACCGGCTTCGCGCGCTCATCAACCAGATGGGCGGGCTGGCCGAGCATGCGATCCGCGAGTCGATGCGCTGCCTGGTCGAGCGCGACCTCGAAGGCGCGGAGAAGATCGTCGAGAATGACAAGAAGCTCGACGCGCTCGAGATGGAAACGGAGCGGCGCGTGGTCCAATTGATCGCGCTCCGCGCGCCCATGGCCGGTGACCTGCGCGACGTCGTCGCGGCGCTGAAGATTTCCAGCGTGGTTGAACGGATCGGCGATTATGCCAAAAACATCGCCAAGCGCGTTCCGCTGCTCGACAAGGCCCACACCATCGAGCCGATCTCGCTGATGCCGGAAATGGCCCGCATCGCGACCGAGATGGTCCATGACGTGCTCAACGCCTTCGTCGAGCGGGATGCCGAGGCCGCCCTGCGGGTGGTCGAGCGCGATCGGGCGGTGGACGATTTCTACAACAGCATCTTCCGCGCCTTGCTGACCTTCATGATGGAAAATCCGAGCAACATCGGCCAGTCGACGCACCTGCTGTTCATCGCCAAGAACATCGAGCGGGTCGGCGATCATGCGACCAATATTGCCGAAATGGTCTATTATGCCTCAACCGGTCAGCACCTCGCCGACCGCCCGCGCGGGCATGACCCGCTCAAGCCCGAGTGAACGCCATCATGTCCAAGCGCCTCCTCCTGGTCGAGGACGACCGCGCGCTCGCCGATCTCATTTCCTTCCACTTCGACCGCGCCGGCTATCAGGTGACGCGCACCGGCGACGGCGAGGAAGCGCTGATCCTGACCGATGAGATCAAGCCCGACCTGATCATCCTCGATTGGATGATCGAAGGCATCAGCGGGATCGAGGTCTGCCGCCGCCTGCGCCGCCGTCCCAACACCGCAAACCTGCCGATCGTCATGCTCACCGCTCGCGGCGAGGAGGATGACCGTATCCGCGGTTTGGAGACCGGCGCCGACGATTACGTCACCAAGCCGTTCAGCCCCAAGGAACTGGTCGCCCGCGCTGGCGCTGTGCTCCGCCGCGTCCGCCCCGCGCTGGCCGCCGAGACATTGGAATATGCAGGGGTCGAGATGGATCTCTCCGCTCACCGAGTCCGCCGCGACGGCAAGACCATCGTCCTTGGGCCGACCGAATACCGGCTACTTCGCCACTTCCTCGAAAACCCCGGCCGCGTTTTCTCGCGCCAGCAACTGCTCGAAACCGTCTGGCCGCACAGCGAGGATATCGAGCTGCGGACGGTCGACGTCCACATCCGGCGGCTGCGCATCGCGCTCGGCGAACATGGCGGAAGCGACATCGTCCGCACGGTGCGCTCGGCCGGCTATGCGCTGGATGCCGAAGGCGTAGCCTAGGCGGGCTTGCCAGCCGCGTGGCGCCATCGCATGGGGCGCCATGGCAAAGCATAAACGAGGCGGACGCGACGGGGGCGGCAGCGGGCGGCCGCGATTCTGGGGGCGGCATGCGGTTGCCGCGGCTCTCGCCAATCCCGACCGTCAAATTACGCGCGTATGGATCACCCACGACGCCGCGCCCGAATTCGCCTTCGACCCCGCGACCCCGCTGACATTCGCCGATGTCGCCGATCTCGGCCGGCTGGTCCCCAACGATGCGCCGCACCAGGGCGTGGTGATCGAGGTCGCGCCGTTGGAAGATATATGGCTCGGCGACATCCTCACCGATGCGCCCGAACGCGCCACCTTGCTGGTTCTCGACCAGGTTACCGACCCGCACAATGTCGGGGCGATCCTCCGTTCCGCTGCCGCGTTCGGGGCGATCGGCATTGTTACCCAGGATCGCCATTCGCCATCGGAAGGCGGCGCACTGGCCAAGGCGGCCTCGGGCGCGCTGGAACGCGTGCCGTGGGTCCGCGTCGTCAATCTCGCCCGCGC
>DATHFE010000007.1:0-32645 GCA_035318245.1 Sphingomicrobium sp.
CGCGCCGTGCCACCAGCGCTTCCGCGCCATGCCTCTGTTTTCCCCCGCCCCCTCGCGCTCCTAGCGCAGCACCGTTTGGGTCTCGGCGAGAGTTCGGCCGCCCTCTTCGGCGCTTTCGACATATTGGACGGTCACCGGGCCGCTTAGCGCTCCGGTATATTTGTCGGATACCGGAATGGTCACGGTGCGGTCCGAAATCTCCTTGTAGACCGCTACGCCGCGCTGGAGCGCGATCGGTTCGGTCACGCCGGCCTTGAACACCCTGATCTCGCCAAAGGTCGATCGATCGCCGCTCCGCGACAGATCAAACGCGATGGCCGGCTTTCCGGCCAATTTGGCGACGTGGACATCGGCGATGCCCGCCTTGGCGGACAGATTGCCGAGCCGGACGATGACCGGGATGGTCACGCCGTAGATCGGGGTCAGCGAGATGGCGACGCCCCTGACGTCGCCTGGCTGGGTGACCGGCCGCGGCGGCGGCACTGCCCGGAACAGCAGATGGACGCGATATTCCCCGTCGGCGAGCCCCTCGGGCGCGCGTGCGGAAATGCGGATCGCCTGCGGCTGGCGCGGCGGAAGCGTGACCCGGCGCGGCGCATAGAGGATCATCGCCTGCGCGGCCAATTCGTCGGCGTTGGGCGCGGGCACGTCCTCGAGCTCACCGGCCTTGGTCATGCGCCGCAATTCGACGGAGATGCGATAGGTCGCTTCCTCCTCGCCGATATTGTTGAGGATGACCTCTGTACCGCGGCGACCGTCGAGGACGATCCGCGTCGGCGCGACCAGAAGGTCACCCACTCCGGCATGTGCCGGGACGAAGGCGGCGAGCGCCGGCGACAGCGCCGCGGCGGCGACAACCAGGCTTTTGGTCAAACGGGTAAGCATCGCGGAAACCCCCACATTGCTCCGTAACGGAGCGTTGGGCCCCTGTTTGCCTCCGTAATGGTTACTTTTAGGCTAACCATCCCCCTTCATTATTCGCGGTAAGTTCGCGCCACGAAGATCCTGGAAAAGAAAAAGGGCCGCCGGCGAACCGGCGACCCCCTTCTCTGGTCGGCTCGATCTGGTCGATCGAGGCCCGTCAGTTGAGCTTATTGATAGTCGGCGGTGACGACGATGTCGCCCTGGTAGAAGCCGTCCGCAGTGGTCGACGCCAGCGTGATCGAGCCACCGATGTTGAAGTCGACACCGGCATTGCCCGAATTGGGCATGGTCACCGATGCACCAATCGATTTCGACGTCGTCACGGTCAGGTTGGCGCTGCCATTGCTGATCACGACCGACGCCGGGACGGTGACGTTGACGACTGCGTTGTTCGAGCCGGTGACATTATATGCTGCCGCCGTAGTGGCAGCCGAGCATGTCAGGTTGGTGCCGCCGCCGCAGACGCGGGCACCGGCCGTGTCGACCGAGACGACTTCGCCGCCCCAGGCGCCGGAGCCGCTCAGCACGACTGTGCCGAAGTCGAGGTCGGCGTTGCGGGTCAGGGTCAGCGCCTTGAGGATCTTGACCTTGGCCTTGGCTTGCGGCGTGGCCGAAACGAGCGACGCGGCCTGGGCCGGAGCGGCGGTCAGGGCCAGCGCGGCGACCGTCGCAGCGAGCGACGTCAAACGCAAAAATGTCTTCATGAGTAATTCCCCACTTGGTTCCGAGATTAAGCGGGTCATTTGACCGATGGTGGCCAACCCGTGATCCGTTCATTAACCGCGACCGCTTACGGCTTTGCTGAGCAGGATGGTTAACGCGCCGCTAAGCTTTCCGCCGGAATGGATCGGTCTTCACAGATACTCGACCGTTATGGGGACATCGCCGCGATAATCGCCGTCGGCGTCGCCGATGATCTGCAGCCGCCCGCCGAAACGAAAACTCAGAGAACCGGACGAATCAAGCCGCGCGCTGGCGGGGACGTCGCTTTCAATCCCGTCGATCGAAATGCGGTTGCCATTGAGGCCGTACATGTCGATTCGCGATGGCAGGGAGATGCGCACCATCCGCCCGGGCTCGCCGCGGATCACCGCGCTGCCGACCATTGCCCGGCTGCTCAATTCAGTGATCGCCCCGGAAACGCTGCGCGATCCGTCCGCGGCGAGGCTCGCCGTGCCGCCATTGGGCCCAGTCAGGACCAGCCGGTCGAAGTTCAGGCTGGCTTCGACTTCGAGCGCAATCGGCGTGCCCGTCTCGGCATCCGTTTCGAGCGTCGGATTGGTGCACAAGCGGCATTGCGCCGCTGCGCGCCCAGGCGCGGCGACCGGACCAGCGACGAGCGCCAGCATAGCAAACAGGACGCGAACTCGGTCCATCATGGGCCAAGCTCTATGGGGGCAGTCCCTAAAACAGGGTTAAGACGAGGCTAACCATTTGAGCGGCGACTGACGCTTGTCGAGACGCCGCCGAATCCCTATCGCTTGGCGGCCAATGGCTCGTAATGCTCCGACCGCCCCCCGCAGGCCGCTGATCACCGCGCTCTGGATTTCATTTTATGCCGCGCTTGTCGCCATTCTCGCGCTCGGCGTTGCGGTGGCCGTCGCGGTCGCATCGCTTCCCGATTATTCGGAGCTTAGGGCGCGTTCCGACCTCGGCCAGATGATCCGGGTGCGCGCGGCCGACGGCAGCGTCCTCGTCTCGCTCGGACCGAGCTTCGGCCAATGGCTCCGTTACGACGAAATCCCGCCGGCGATGCGGGCGGCGATGATCGCGGTCGAGGATAAGCGCTTCCGCAATCACATCGGCGTCGATCCGTTGGGCATTGCCCGGTCGGTCAAGGTGCGCATGGACGTCGGCCGCTGGACCCAGGGCGGATCGACCATCACCCAGCAACTGGCGCGCAACATCTTCCTTACCAACAGCCGCACCTTCGGCCGCAAGGTCAAGGAAGCCGTTCTGGCCCTGGCGATCGAGCGCAAATTCACCAAGGACCAGATCCTCGAGCTCTATCTCAACCGGGTCTATTTCGGCGGCGGCGCCTACGGCATCGACGCCGCGTCGCGCCGTTTCTACGGCCACAGCGCGCGCGACCTCAGCCTCGGCGAAGCAACGATCATTGCGGGACTGGTCAAGGCGCCGTCCAACTACTCGCCGACCGCGGACGCCGAAGCCGCGCGCAACCGCTCCGGCGTGGTGCTCCAATCGATGGTCCAAAACGGGTTTATCAGCGCCGCGGCGGCGGCCAGCGTCGATCCGGCCAAGATCCGCCTCGAGCCGACGGTCAAGCAGAACAGCGTGCGCTACTTCACCGATTGGGCGCTCCCGCAGCTCGACACGCTGATCGACGAATCCAGCGACCCGATCGATGTCTGGACCACCCTCGACACGGGCATGCAGGGCGCCGCCGATCGCGCGATTGCCGCCAATACTCCAGCTGGCGCGCAGGGCGCGCTGGTCGCGCTCGACCGCGATGGCGCGGTGCGGGCGATGGTTGGGGGACGCGATTATGTGGACAGCCTCTACAACCGCGCCACCCAGGCCGAGCGCCAGCCGGGGTCGGCCTTCAAACTGTTCGTCTATCTCGCCGCGCTCGAGGCGGGGATGAAGCCGACCGACACCTTGGTCGACGAGCCGATCGACATCCAGGGCTGGCGCCCGCGTAATTCGACCCGCGCTTTTGCCGGGCCGGTGACTTTGCGCGAAGCGTTCGCGCGATCGATCAACACCATCAGCGCCAAGATCGGCGCGCAACTGGGCTTTTCGACAATTGCTGACATGGCGCGGCGGTTCGGCATCACCAGCAAAATCTCGACCTTCCCTTCGATGGTGCTCGGGACCAGCGACGTGCGCCTGATCGACATGACCCGCGCCTTTGCATCGGTCGCCAATCGCGGCGTATCGACCCCGCCTTATGCGATTCGCAAGGTCGTCACCGCCGACGGCCGCTTGCTCTATACGCACGAGCGCGGCGAGGACCGCGTCCTGGTCGCGCCGTGGGTCGCGGCGCAGATGACCGACCTGCTGCAATCGGCTGTGCTGACCGGTACCGGGCGCGCGGCCCAGATCGGGCGGCCGGTCGCGGGTAAGACCGGCACCACCAGCTCCAACAAGGATGGCTGGTTCATCGGCTTTTCGAGCGGCCTGACGACCGGCGTGTGGATGGGCCGCGACGACGCTCGGCCGGTCGGCGGGCTGCAAGGCGGCGCGGCGCCGGCCCGCGCCTTCCACGATTTCATGGTAGCCGCGGTGGCGAGGCGTCCGATCGAGCAGTTCGAAGCCAATGTGCCGGTCCCCGACTGGCAATTGGAGCCCGACGAGGAAGCCTGGGGATTGCCGGGCGCCGATCAGCCTCTGGTTGATGCAGATGGCAATCCGATCGGCGCGCCGCCGCCGGGTGACCCGCTTGGCCAGCCCGCGCCGGCGAATCCGGGAGCCCCGGTCGACCAGCAGTGGCTTGACGAGGTGCTCGGCCGGGCCAAAGAGCGCGGCCAGCCCCAGCCGCAGCCCGCCCCTCCGCCGAAATCAGTTCCGGCCGACCCGCTTGAGCCGCGGCCCGAACCGGCGCAGCAATGACCGCGCGGCGGCGATGTCGCCGTCAAACAACTCCGCCTCCAGCGCCTTGAACGCCGGCCCATGATTCATATGGATGCGGTGCGCGACCTCATGCGCGACGACCCAACGGCGGACGGCGGGTGGGGCCAGGATCAGCCGCCAATTGTAGCGAATCCGCCCAGCCGCGGAGCAACTGCCCCAGCGCGTGTCGGCGTCGCCCAATGAAACACCGCTAATCGTCACCCTGGCGAGCGCCGCATATTCGGCGGTCTCCCGCGACAAGGTGTCGCGGGCACTGCTGCGAAGGAAAGTCTCGACACGCCGCGCAAAGCCGTGGATCGGTCCGCCGCATCTCAATACGGCATTGTCGAGCGTCGCCCGGCGCGGTGCGCGCTCGTCCCACTCGAGCAAGACCTCCCGGCCTTCGAATGGAACGCGCGCACCCGGCACGAACGGCTCCGCTGGCGGTGTCGCCGCGAGTTGGGTTTCGACCCAAATGCGCTGCTCGCCCGCCCAGCGCAGCGCCGCCGAGCGGCTGGTGTAGGGCGGGCAGGTGAGCTTCAGCAGATTGCGCGCGGCGTCGTAGCGCAGGCGCAGGGCGCGCGCGCCTCGCACTTTGCGGACGGCGATTGGGATCGGCAGGTCGGGGTGGTCGAAATGGCCGTCAGAGCGGGCGGTCGACACAATGATATTCCAGTTCGCCGGCATCGACTTCGCTGACCGTCCAGCCGCGCGTCGACTGGCCGGCGCGGTGGACGCTCTCACGATCGCCCGAAATCAGATAATGCCATTCGGGGAGCGGCTCGCCCGCCGCGCGCAGTCGATAGGCGCAGCTCGACGGCAGCCATTCCAGCGTGTCGAGCTTGGTCCGGTCGAGCGTGACGCAATCGGCGACATGCTTCTTGCGGGTCGCATAAGAGGTGCAGCGGCCATTGTGGCGATCGAGCAATTTGCACGCGACATTGGTGGCATAAAGCTCGCCGGTCTCGTCATCTTCCAGCTTGTGGAGGCAGCAGCGGCCGCAGCCGTCGCACAAGGCTTCCCATTCGCCGCGATCGAGCGTTTCCAGCGGTTTTTCCCAAAAGGCGCGATTCGCGTTCATGACAGCGGCAGCCATGGTCTGCTAGCAAGGCGCAATCAAGGCGACGGGACGGGGTAATTGTCGATGAAGATGGTGCGGCTGGCGGGTTTGGCATTGATCCTGGGCGCATTGGCGTCGCCGCTGGCGGCGCAGTATAAGTCGGACGGCGACAGCTTCATCACCGCCGTGCGCGAATCCAACGGCGGCAAGGCGATGGAGCTGATCAGCGGGCGCGGCTCGACCGTGGTCAATTATCGCGGCTATGACGGCGACAATGCCCTGCACATCGTTGCCCGGCGGCGCGACCAGGAATGGATGTCGTTCATGCTCAGCAAGGGCGCCGATCCCAATGTCGGCAACAAGGACGGCGACACGCCGATGATCATCGCCTCGCGCATCGGCTTTGACGACGGCGTCCGGACGCTGCTGGCGTTTCACGCCAAGGTCGACCTCGCCAACAAGCTTGGCGAAACGCCGCTGATCGTCGCGGTTCAGCAGCGCCAGCCGCAAACCGTGCGAATCCTGCTGGAAGCGGGTGCCAACCCCGATAAGGCCGATCATGCGGCGGGCTATAGCGCGCGCGATTATGCCAAACAGGACCGCCGCTCGAACGAATTATTGAAATTGATCGAATCTGTGAAATCGACCCGTAAGGCGAGTATCGGACCGACCATCAAGTAGTTCGGTGGGCTCAGGTGCCGAGCCCAAGCGTCGGGTCGATCTGGGCCGACAGCCGGCGCGCGGCGCGACGCGCGAACCGCAACAATTCCGCTTTTCGCCGCCCTGGCGCGAGCGGCTCGTGGGCCGCCTCCCGGAGAATTGCGGCGTCGTAGCGGTCGGCGACGATCAGGCCCGCACGATCCGGCAGGAAGCAGTCGCGTGTGAGCAGACCGCTCAATTCCTGCGGCACCGCCCAAAAAAAGCGGTCGCAATACTCCAGATAATCGGTCCATTTGCAGTCGCCGACAAGGTCCGCCTTGGCGACCTTAATCTCGACGATCGTCAGCGCGCCTTTGGCATCGATCGCCATCATGTCGGCGCGCCGCCCGTTGGGCAAAGGCACTTCGCAGATCGCGAACAGATCCTGGCGACAAAACAGCCGCGTCACACCGCGCGCGACGTCGGCCGCGATCGGTGGCGAATCAGCGAAGCAGGCAGGGAGAGTCGCGGGTGCGTCCATCACCCGCGATTAGAATGAAACGGGAACGTTTGAAAGTCCGCAAGCGAGGCCGTGCTCGCCGAATGCCCCGCATTCGGCTGTGCGCGACCTAGCGGTAGAAGACGTGATTCCCGATCGTCCCGACCCGCGTCAGGCGCCAGCCCGGCGAAACCCGGCGAGCGTGGAAGAACAGCGCCTTGGGCACCGTCGAGACGTGCAGCGCCTGGTCGACAATCTGGGCAATCGCCACCGCCGTCTTCCATTGAATGCTCGACCGCGGGATCGGCGGAAGCGCGTGGCCGCGGACGAACGAGAACTGGCTGCGCTGGAACACCACACCGCAATAGGATGCCGGGAAACGGCCCGACTTGCTGCGGTTGGCGATGACCTGGCCGACGGCGAGCTGCCCTTTCAGGGGCTCGCTCTTCGATTCGAAGTAGATCGCGCCAGCGAGGCATTCGAGCTCGCGGCTTCCGGCATCGCTGCTGCGCAGCTGCGAAACCAGGGAAGGAAGATCCCCAGTCGGCCTGGCCGTGGAATTTTCGGTGACGGTGTCAGCGGCAGGCGCTTCGTTGTCGGTGTCCGGCTGAAGGCCGGGAGCTTGCTGCTCTGTCAGGGGATTAATGTCTTTGGGAACTACCATCGCCGGAATCAGCGTGGAGCCAGTGCCGATCAACGGCTCCGGTAAGGGCGTGACCTGGGCCGGAGCAACCGAGCTGGCGCCGAGCGCCGCGATGACCAGCATGGCCGAACGAAAAGTCTTGGAAATCATTTGAACCGCTGTTTGGGCGGTGAACCATCATCGCGGCTGCACAGAGCAATTATGCGCTTCAGCGTTGTGACGATTCCCCGTCTGGCGTGGCATTCAGCTGATCCGAAATGACCGGCGAGATGCCCCCCGCTCTTGTCTTGGTTGCTCGTTTCAGCGCGGCGGCTGACCGGGTCAACCTTTCAGGGTCGTTTCAGCGATGAATCGTTCCGCATCCGGGACGTCTAGTTCAATTAACCATAGATCTGGATCGTTGCGGCGGCGCTTTTTCAGCCATTCGGCAGACGCGGCAGCGTCGGATGTCACGCCGTTTTGCTGCCATTCGTACGCGCCCTTGGCGTTAAGCATGCGCTCAAGCAGAGCGACTTGCCGTCCGCGCTCGGTGACGATCAGCAACAATGCGCCGCGCTCGGCGTCTCCCTTCGCAAGAATCGTCGCAAATCCACCATTTGCGGTCACGCTCCGCATCAATGACGAGGCTTCGACCGAAGCGGCGAGCCGCGCGTCGGTCAAGGTGCGCGATAGCCCGCAAGGCCGGACAGGCCGATGTGCGAGCGCAGGAAGGTCCCGGTTCCCCGCGCACACTCTTCCCCTTCTGCATCCACGATCCGGGCTTCGGCAACGAACACGCGGCGCTTGCCGCTGATCCAGCGCCCCTCGGCGCGCGCTTCACCGGCTCGCAGGGGCTTGGTGAAATGGAGATTGAACGCTGTGGTCAGCAGGAAGCGGTCGGTGACCAGGCTGTTGGCTGCGTAGAAAGCTGCGTCGTCGAGCATCTTGAAATAGAGCGTGCCGTGGGCGGCGTTGGCGGCGTGGTAGGTCTGCGGATCGACGGTGAATACAATGTCGCTGTGCCCGGCTTCGCCGATCGTCAGGCGCGATTCGAACATCCGGTTGACCGGGGCCGAGCGATACAGATTCTCGAGCGCGCGAAAATGCGCTTCGGCCCCCGTTGGCGAATCCGGCGTCGGCGCATCAGGCTGCGTCGCGTTCATCGACCCCCATCAAGACGGCGGCGAACGCATCGCGCGAGCGGGCCCCGCGCAATTTCTCAAGCGTCGGCGCATGGCGGATCACCCGGCTGACCGCGGCCAGCGCTTTGAGATGCTCGGCCCCGGCGTCGGGCGGCGACAGCAGGAAGAAAACCAGGTCGACCGGCTGTCCATCGACCGCCTTGTAATCGATCGGCTCGGCCAGGCGCGCGGCGAGGCAATAGACCTGGCTCAGACCTTCGATCTTGCCGTGGGGGATGGCGACGCCGTTGCCGAATCCAGTCGAGCCCAGCCGTTCGCGCTCGGCCACGCTGGCGACGATCGCGGACGTATCGACACCGAGCCGGTGCCCGGCAAGCTGGGCGAGTTGCTGGATCAAGGTGCGCTTGTTGGGCGCGACCAAATTGGGCCGTATCGCCTCGAAATCGAGGAATTGAACAAGTTGCATAATGACGCGCTCTGACTGGGCCAGGATCGGCCGGATGATGGATGTGGAGTCGAAAAGCCTGGTTGTCAGCTTGGCCGCGGTTCGACCCAGCCGATCGTTCCGTCGTCTCGTCGATAGACCATGTTAAAATCGCCGCTGATCGCATTCTTGAACATCAGCGCGTTGGTGTTGCGCAAGTCCATCAGCATCACCGCGTCGCTGACCGATGCTTCGGGGATATCGACCCGGGTTTCAGCGACGATCGGCGGATTCTGCGAAGCCTCGGTCTTTTCCTCGGGCGCCGCGAACACGGTGTAAGCGGCATTCTCGACATATTCCGAAGCACCGTCCTGCTTGTGGTCGCGCAGCCGGCTGACGTAGCGGCTGAGCTGGCGCTCGATCTTGGTCGCCGCGCCTTCAAAGGCGATGTGCGCATCGTTGGCATAATTCGACGCCTTCAAGACAATCCCTTGCGATACCGGGGCGACGATGTCGCAGCTGAAGCTTTCATGCGGGCCGCGGCCGAACGTGACGTTGGCCGCTACCGCGCGCGAGAAATATTTGTCGGTGATGGCTCCAATGCGGTTGCTGACATGGGAACGAAGAGCGTCCCCGGTATCGACCTGATGGCCCGCGACCCGAACGTCCAAAGCTTGGCTCCTTTTCACAATCGAAGCGGTGAGGCGGTTACGCCGCGCTTCTTTCCTGCGTCAACTCGCGATCGCCCAAGCGGTGCCACAAGGCATCGGTCAGCTTGGCGATAAAGTCGCGGTGCCGCTCAAGCTCCTCCGTCGAGGCGCTATGGTCGCGCGGCGGGCGAGCGGCGCGGGCGGCGAGCCCGGTGCTGAGCGGCTGTTCGGGCGCGAGCGCGGTTTCGGCGACCAGGCCAAGCCCGATCTGGCGACCGCCGGTCAGTTCCACATAGATTTGTGCGAGCAGCTGCGCATCCAGCAGGGCGCCGTGCTTGACGCGCTGGCTGCGGTCGACGCCGAAGCGGCTGCACAAAGCATCGAGGCTGTGCTTGGCGCCGGGGTGCCGGGCGCGTGCAAGGCCCAGCGTATCGATCATCCGGCTCATGCACACCGCGGCGCGCCCGCAGCGAGCGAGCTCGTGATTGAGGAAGCCGAAGTCGAAAGCGGCGTTGTGCGCGACCAGCGGCGCGTCGCCAATAAACTCAAGCAATTCCCCGGCGCGATCAGAGAAAAACGGCTTGTCCGACAGGAAAATCGAGGACAGCCCGTGGATCGCTTCGGCCTCACTCGGCATCGCCCGCTCAGGATTGAAATAAGCGTGGAAATGACGGCCGGTCTCGCACCGGTTGATCATCTCGATGCAGCCGATTTCGACCAGCCGGTCGCCGCCAGCGGGGCTTAGTCCGGTGGTCTCCGTGTCGAAAATAATTTCTCGCATGGTCTGGCTTATCGTCCTGTTACGATCCCGAGACAAGCGAGGATCGCATCCACCTGGCGCTCCGTCGCCTCGACCGGACCGCCGGTGTCAATGACGAAATCGGCGCGCGCGCGCTTTTCGGCATCGGGCATTTGCCGGGCAATGATCGAGTCAAATTTGTCGGCGGTCATGCCGGGTCGCTTGAGAACGCGCTCGCGCTGGACGTCGGCAGGCGCCGAAACCACGACGACGGTGTCGAAGGCCTCGTTGCCGCCGGTCTCGAACAATAAGGGGATGTCGAACAGGGTCGCCGGCGCGGCCTCATGATCGAGCAGGAATCGCGCGCGCGCTGCGTGCACCGCGGGATGGACGATCGCCTCCAGCGCGGCGAGCTCGTCGGGGTCGCCGAGCGCCCGTTCGCCCAAGGCCTCGCGATCGACTCCCTGGGGGCCCGTCGTTCCGGGAAAGCGCGTCTCGATCGCATCGACCAGCGCACCGTCCAAGCCTTGCAATTTGCGCACCTCTGCATCGGCGTCGAACACCGCGACGCCGCGCTTGGCGAACATCTTGGCGACGGTCGACTTGCCCATGCCGATCGATCCAGTGAGCGCGATCCGGATCATGCGCCAAGCGCCGTGAACAACGCCGCGTCATGATCGCGCGGCGGCTTCGCATCGAACAGCAAGGGAAAGCTTTCGGCAGCCTGCTCGACCAACATCGCGAGGCCGTTCGCAACGCGCAGACTTCGCGCACGCGCACGTTCAATCAGCGGTGTGTCGGCCAGCGTGACGAGATCGAACACCCAGCCGTCGCGCGGCAAAGCGTCGAGCACACAGCATAAGTCAGGACGGCCAGGCATGCCGAGCGGCGTCGCGTTGATCAGTCCATCGGTTTCGATCGGCGCATCGAACGGCTGCGGTTCGTCAGTCGCGAACTCCGCAGAGAGTTTGCGCGCTTCGCCCATGTCGCGCGCCTCTATGATCACCGTCGGGATTTTGCAAAGCCGCAGAGCCACCAAAACCGCGCGCGCCGCTCCTCCCGTGCCGAGCACGGTAACGCTGTCCATCGCCGCGCCCGCCTGGCGCATGTGTTCAACAATCGCGATGACTCCGCCGACGTCGGTGTTGGCGGCGACCAATTTGCCTTGGCGCGGAATGAGCAGATTGGCGGCCCCTGCGGCGACAGCGCGGTCGGTCGCGTCGTCAGCCAACGCGACCGCGTCGAGCTTGAGCGGCATTGTGACATTGCAGCCGCGCCAGTCGGGATCGGCACGGCG
Organism: Sphingomicrobium sp.; assembly: GCA_035318245.1. Classification (GTDB taxonomy): domain Bacteria; phylum Pseudomonadota; class Alphaproteobacteria; order Sphingomonadales; family Sphingomonadaceae; genus Sphingomicrobium. The sequence continues at coordinate 11,570 of DATHFE010000007.1, forward strand.
CTTGGCGAGATAATCGGGTAAGTCGGCGCGTGTAACCTGCGTGCGGCGATAGGCGGCATCGATCTTGAGCGCCTTGAGCCAGAAGCCGTAGATCACCGGGGATTGGCTCTGCGCGATCGGATCGCCGATGACCTCGGCATAGGCCGTCATGTCGCGATCAACCCGCGGTCGCGCAGTGCGCCAAGCAGCGGCAGCAGCGGCATTCCGAGAATGGTGAAATGGTCGCCGTCGACGCGTTCGAACAATTGCACGCCCCGCGCCTCCATCCGGAACACCCCGGCGCAGTAGCCGACCTCGGGCCATTCTGCGTCCAGATAGGATTCGATAAACGTGTCGGACAAGGCACGGACATGCAACGTTGCCCGTTCGGCGTGACTCCATACAACCTCGCCGTCGCGCGCCAGCGAGACCGCGCTGGTCAATATGATCGCCTGGCCAGAGAATGTTCGCAGATGGTCGGCGGCCTCCTCGCGGTTCTCCGGCTTGTCGAATCTGCGCCCGGCGACGTTTATCAGGCTATCGCTGCCAATGACCCAGTCGCCCGGACGAAGCGCACTGACAGCGGTCGCTTTGGTCGAGGCGAGTTCGGTGGCCAGGCTCGCCGCATCGCCATTGTGCGCGGCCTTGACCACGTCCTCGTCAATATCGGCGGGATACACCTGATGGTCGACGCTGGCCGCGTCGAGCATGTGCGCACGGATCGCGCTTGAAGAGGCCAGGATGAGCGCCATATATGTTCCTGTGGAAAACCCGTGGCCTAGCCTAGCGCTAGGATGGGGATTGGGCGAGGGCGCCATTCACCCCACAATTTTCGAGCGATATTCGAGCATTTGTCCACGGGGAGGTGAATCCATCCCCAGCCTGTGAATCATACGGGATTCCACTTGCGACTCGCCAAGGCCCTAGATGCGCATCGGCCGGCAAGCTGTTGGCAAAAGCGGGGTGAAAGCCTAAGCCCCGCGAACCGCCCGCCATCTACATCTTCAAGATTCTTATATATTCTTAATAGGAGAATAGAGGTGGCGTCCCTGCCGGCCGATCGTTCCTCTTCGAAGCCTGCAAACAAGCCGTTGCTCGCCGTCCTTCGGGGTGAGCGGCGCGACCCTCCGCCGGTATGGCTGATGCGCCAGGCTGGCCGCTACCTTCCCGAATATCGCGCGCTGCGGGCCGCGAAAGGCGGGTTCCTCGACCTTGTTTATGACCCGGCGGCCGCGGCGGAAGTCACGCTCCAGCCGTTGAAGCGCTTCGCCTTCGATGGGGCGATCCTGTTTTCGGATATCCTCATCGTCCCCTTTGCCATCGGCCAGAATTTGAGCTTCGTCGCCGGCGAAGGCCCCCGCCTGACTCCGCCGTTGATGAGCTCGAAGCTCGACGATCTGACGCCGGTGCTGAAACGGCTCGAACCGATTTACGACACCGTTGCCAAGGTGAAGGCTGAGCTCGACCCATCGACCACCTTCCTCGGCTTCGCTGGGAGCCCGTGGACGGTCGCCACCTACATGGTCGCTGGCCAAGGCAGCCGCGAACAGTCCGAGGCCCGCAGGATGGCCTACAGCGACCCACAAGCGTTCGCTGCGATTATCGAGAAAATCGAAGCTGTGACGCTCGATTATCTGTCGGGCCAGATCCAGGCCGGCGTCGACGCAGTGCAATTGTTCGACAGCTGGGCCGGCAGTCTCGCGCCGGCCGAATTCGAGCGCTGGGTCATCGCCCCGACTTCGCGGTTGGTTACCGCCCTCAAGGCTCGTCATCCCGGCGTGCCGATCATCGGTTTTCCCAAAGGCGCGGGCGGAAAGCTTGCCGCCTACGCCCAAGAGACGGGCGTCGACGCGATCGGCCTCGACGAGACCGTCGATCCGGCCTGGGCGGCGAAAGCGCTGCCCAAGACATTGCCGGTACAGGGCAACCTCGACCCGCTGGCGCTGATCGCCGGCGGCGAGCGGTTGCGGAGCGCGGTAACACGGATCATTGACGCGCTCGGCGACCGGCCGCACATCTTCAATCTCGGGCACGGCATCCAGCAGGACACGCCGATCGCCCACGTCGAGGAGTTGCTGGCAATGGTGCGGGCGAAGTGAATTTGGGAAACATGACCGGCTGGCTCGGCGCGGCTTATCCGTGGGTCAAGGCGGCCCATATCATCTTCGTCATCTTCTGGATGGCCGGGCTATTCCTGCTGCCGCGCTTCTACGTCTATCATCACGCGACCACGCCTGGGTCGGCCGAAGACCGGGCGTGGATCGAGCGCGAGGATCGGGCGCGAACGATCATCCTGACGCCATCGATGCTGCTGGTATGGATATTCGGGCTGATGCTCGCGGTTCACCTCGGCGCATTCGGCCAAATCTGGTTCAGCGCCAAGCTGGCACTGGTCGTTGCGCTAACCGCTTACCAAGGCTGGCTCGGACTCTACGGCCGCAAGCTCGCCGCGGGCAATCGCCCGCTCGAGAACCGAACCTTGCGGATCATGAACGAAGTGCCGGGCATCGCCACCGCTTTGATCGTTGTGTTGGTGGTCGTCCGCCCCTTCTAATCCACAGCGCTGCTCCTTGACTATTGGGGAGGCCGCACCTAGGTCGCCTTCTCAAGACGGCTGCTCCGGCCCGTGCTCTCGTATTCGCCGGTGTATCCCTGTCGTCCCTGTCGCGGCGTCCTGCCGCGTTGATCATCTCCCGACCCCGTTTCACCGTTCCCAATTCCACGCCAGAAAAGCGAAATCCATGCATCTCAAAGATCTCAAGAAAAACACGCCCGCCGAACTGGTGTCGATGGCCGAGGAAGCCGGCGTCGAGGGCGCGTCGACCATGCGCAAGCAGGATCTGATGTTCTCGATCCTCAAGGTCCGCGCCGAAAGCGGCGCCGAGATCATGGGCATGGGGACCATCGAGGTCTTGAACGACGGCTTTGGCTTCCTGCGTTCGCCCGAAGCCAATTACCTTGCGGGGCCCGACGACATTTATGTCGTTCCCAGCCTGGTCCGCCGCTTCGGCCTGCGCACCGGCGATACCATCGAAGGCGAGATCCGCGGGCCCAAGGAAGGCGAGCGCTACTTCGCCCTGACCCGGATCACCCAGATCAATTTCGACGATCCCGAAGCGGTCCGCCACCGCGTCAATTTCGACAATCTCACGCCGCTCTATCCCGATTCAAAGCTGACTCTCGACAGCGCCGACCCGACCCAGAAGGACAAGTCGGCCCGGGTGATCGACATCGTTAGCCCTCAGGGCAAGGGCCAGCGCGCGCTGATCGTCGCGCCGCCGCGCACCGGCAAGACGGTGCTGCTGCAGAACATCGCCAAGGCGATCACCGACAATCACCCCGAGGTGTTCCTGATCGTGTTGCTGATCGACGAGCGGCCCGAGGAAGTCACCGACATGCAGCGCTCGGTCAACGGCGAGGTGATTAGCTCAACCTTCGACGAGCCCGCGTCGCGCCACGTCCAGGTCGCCGAAATGGTCATCGAGAAGGCCAAGCGCCTGGTCGAGCATAAGAAGGATGTCGTCATCCTGCTCGACTCAATCACCCGTCTCGGGCGCGCTTACAACACGGTTGTCCCAAGCTCCGGCAAGGTGCTGACCGGCGGTGTCGACGCCAATGCGCTGCAGCGGCCGAAACGCTTCTTCGGCGCCGCGCGCAACATCGAGGAAGGCGGATCCCTGTCGATCATCGCCACCGCGCTTATCGATACCGGATCGAAGATGGACGAGGTCATTTTCGAAGAGTTCAAGGGCACCGGCAATTCCGAAATCGTGCTCGACCGCAAGGTCAGCGACAAGCGCATCTTCCCGTCGCTCGACGTCGGCAAGTCCGGCACCCGCAAGGAAGAATTGCTGGTCGATCCGGCGACGCTTTCGAAGATGTGGGTGCTGCGCCGGATCCTCATGCAAATGGGCACGATCGACGCCATGCAGTTCCTGCTCGACAAGATGAAGGACGCCAAGTCGAACGAGGATTTCTTCGCTTCGATGAATCAGTAGAGTTGAGCCGGCAAATCCGGCACGCTTGATGCGTGTCGGATCGGCCGCCGATGAGCGGGAAGCCCAATATGTTCAACTTCTCGAGCATCTTCACGGGCGGTGGCCTTGCCGGCCTGGGGCAGATCATCATCGGCGATCTCACCATGGCCGGCGACAATATCGTCATCATGGGGTCGCTCGCGTCGGGATTGCCCGCGAAAGATCGCCGCAAGGTCCTGCTGTTCGGCGTCGGCATGGCGCTGATCTTCCTGATCGGCTTCGCCCTGATTGCGACGCAGCTGCTGCACATCACCGGCCTGGTGTTCGCCGGGGGCCTGCTCCTGCTGTGGGTCGCCTACAACATGGTCCGCGAGCTTCGTCCGTCCAAGATTGTCATCGCCGACGATCCCGATACGTTGGACATTGAAGGCCCGCCGGCCAGCAAGACCCTCCTCCGCGCGGCCGTTCAGATCATGGTCGCGGACCTCAGCATGAGCCTCGACAATGTTCTGCTGGTCGCTTCGATCGCGCGCGACAATCCGGCGTTGCTGTTCATCGGCCTGACCTTTTCGGTCCTGTTGATGGGCCTCGCGGCCAACTATGTCGCCAAGCTGATCCAGCGCTACCACTGGATTAGCTACATCGGGCTCGCCGTGATCCTCTACGTCGCGGGCACGATGATTTACGAAGGCTGGGTGGGCGGAGATCACGTGCTGGGGTTGAGGACGCTCCTCGGCCTGTAGTAGGCGCCGGGGCATGGACCTTTCCTCGATCTTCGCGCCTGACGCGATCGCCGTCTTCTTCGAAATCCTTGTCATCGACATTGTCCTTGCCGGCGACAATGCGATCGTCGTTGGCGCGCTGGCGGCCGGGCTCCCGTCCGAGCAACGCAAAAAGGTCATCCTGATTGGCGTCGCCGCCGCTCTCGTCCTGCGAGTCGCCTTCGCCTTGCTCGTCACCCAATTGCTCCAGGTCGTCGGGCTGATCCTCGCCGGCGGATTGCTGCTGCTGTGGGTGGCGTGGAAGATGTGGCGCGAGCTTCGCGAGACAGAGCATTCGGCGGGATCACCCGAGGTCCACGGCGATGAGCGCAGCGGCCTCAAATGCCCGAAGAGCTTCGCCGGCGCGGCGTGGGGCGTCGCGATCGCCGATGTCAGCATGAGCCTCGACAATGTCCTCGCCGTCGCCGGAGCGGCCAAGGATCATCCCCAGATGCTGATTTTTGGCCTGATCCTGTCGGTCGCGCTGATGGGCCTCGCCGCCAACTTCATCGCCAAATATATCGAGCGCTACCGGTGGATCGCTTACATCGGCCTCGCCGTCATCGTCTGGGTCGCCGGCAAGATGATCTGGGAGGGCTGGCACGACGTCGCTCCGCTGGCGATGCCGATGCTCGGCTAATGCCGGGCGACGTTTCCACAAGCGACACCATCTACGCACTATCCAGCGGCCGCCCGCCCGCGGCCGTGGCAATTATCCGGACCAGCGGGCCCAGGGCGCACGATGCCGCTCGGCTGCTGACCCGCCTGCCCCCTCCCCGGCAAGCCGCACTAAGGACACTGCGAGAACCATCTGATGGCCGCGTAATCGACGCCGCCTTGGTCTTGCGATTCGACGCGCCGGAAAGCGCTACGGGCGAGAATGTCGTCGAATATCAATGCCATGGCGGGCGAGCGGTGGTTGATGCCTTGCTCGCCGCGCTGGGTGCGATCGACGGCCTGCGCGAAGCCCAGCCGGGCGAGTTCACGCGTCGCGCCTTCGCCAACGGCAGGATCGATCTGACCGAAGCTGAGGGACTTGCGGACTTGCTTGAGGCCGAGACCGAGGCCCAACGGCGGGCCGCCTTGGCTTTGGCGAGCGGCGGGCTCAAACGACAAATCGAGCAATGGCAATCGCGGCTGGTTGAGCTTTCCGCCCGCGCCGAGGCGGCGATCGACTATGTCGATGAGGACGATGTCGCGGGGGGCGATGCACGGCTCGACGAGGATGCGCGCGCGCTTGCCGACGAGCTTGCCAAATGGCTCGCCCGGCCGCGAATCGAGCCGTTGCGCGATGGGGTGCGGGTCGTCGTCGCGGGTCCGACAAACGCAGGGAAATCTAGCCTTGTCAATGCGATAGCGGAGTCCGAGCGCGCCATTGTGACGGAAATCCCGGGCACCACCCGCGACACCATCGAGGTTCCGCTGGCGATCGGCGGCATTCCGTTCCTTCTGGTCGACACCGCCGGCCTGCGCGACACCGAGGACCGCGTCGAGCGCATCGGAATCGGTCGTGCGCGTGGCGAATTCGCGCGTGCCGATATTCTCCTTTGGCTGGGCGAGCCAGATGCAGTGCCGGACCACCCGCGCCTCATCCTGGTGCATTCCAAATCCGATCAGATTGATCGCGCCCAGTCGCCAAGCCGGGCGATTGCGGTATCCGCGCTGACGCGCGCCGGGATTGACGCGCTTGTCGCCCGGATCGTTGAGCAGTCCCGAACACTTTTGCCCGGCGAAGATGCGCTGGCGCTCAACCGTCGCCAGGCCGCCGCGCTCGCCAGCGTCGAGGCCGACCTTCGCGAGGCTTCGGCAACATCCGACATCGTCCTCGCTGCGGACCATTTTCGTAGCGCGTGCAATGGGTTGGATCGATTGACCGGCCGTGCCGGGGTCGAAGACATGCTCGACGCACTGTTCGGACGATTCTGCCTCGGCAAGTAATGTTTCACGTGGAACACCAGCCCCTTTGACGAACGGAGGGCCGAGCACTATTCGCGCTCGTGTGTATGACGTTCTGGTCATCGGTGGCGGTCATGCCGGCTGCGAGGCCGCGGCTGCGGCGGCGCGCCGAGGGGCGCGCGTTTGCCTGGCAAGCTTTCGGCCGCAAGACCTCGGCCAGATGTCCTGCAACCCGTCGATCGGCGGTGTCGGCAAGGGTCATCTGGTGCGCGAGCTTGACGTGTTCGACGGGCTGATGGCCCGCGCCGCCGACCGCTCGGCGATCCATCGGCGGATGCTCAATCGAAGCAAGGGCAGCGCGGTGCACGGCCCGCGGGTTCAGGCCGACCGGCGGTTGTTCCAGCATGCGGTCCGCGATTTGCTCGATGAGACGGGTATCGAGCATCGGACCTGTGAGATTACGCGGATGGTGATTGATGCCGGCCGTATCACCGGCGTCGAGACTTCAGACGGCCAGAAGATCGCCTGCCGCGCCCTGGTCATCGCCACCGGCACCTTCCTCGACGCGCGGATCTTCTGTGGTGTAGAGCGCATCGCCGGCGGCCGCACCGGTGAGCGCGCCGCGGTGCCTTTGGCCGATCAAGTCCGCGAGATCGGCCTCGGCCAGGGGCGGCTCAAGACGGGTACGCCTCCACGGCTCGACGGCCGGACGATCGATTGGGCGCGGCTTGCGGTGCAGCCGAGCGACGACGACCGCTGGACGATGTCGGCTCTCAACGAGGGCATATCCCAACCCCAATTGGCGTGCGCGATCGTTCGGACCAACAACCGCACGCATGACCTGATCCGTTCGGGCTTCGATCGCTCGCCCTTGTTTGCCGGTGCGATCGAGGGGCGCGGGCCGCGTTACTGTCCCTCGATCGAAGACAAGGTGCGCCGCTTCGGCGACCGCGACGGGCACCAGATTTTCCTCGAGCCGGAAGGCCTCGATACGCCCCTGGTCTACCCCAACGGGATCTCAACATCGCTTCCGGCCGACCTCCAGCTCGAGTTCGTCCGGAGCATCGACGGTCTCGAGCGGTGCGAGATTGTCCGCCCCGGCTATGCCGTCGAATATGAATATGCAGACGCGCGGCGGCTCGGCTCGGCGCTCGAAAGCCGTGACATTGCCGGCCTGTTCCTCGCTGGCCAGATCAATGGCACCACCGGGTACGAAGAGGCCGCTGCGCAAGGTCTCGTTGCCGGGCTCAATGCCGCGGCGGTCGCGCTTGATCTTGCACCGGTCCCATTCGACCGCCGTTCAAGCTACATCGGTGTGATGATTGACGATCTGACGCTCCAGGGCGTCGCCGAGCCTTACCGCATGATGACGGCGCGCGCGGAGTATCGCCTGGCGTTGCGCGCCGACAATGCGGTCACTCGTCTGGGCAAAGACGCGCTGGCCGCGGAATGCGTTTCGGATTGGCGCTGCAGCTCAATGGAGACTCACTTCGCGAATGGACCTGGCGAAGAAGAAGCGGCGACCGACGCAATCTACGCGCCCTACATCGAGCGCCAGAAGCGTGAATGGGCGGCGATCGATCGCGACCGGGACGCGCGGATTCCCGCGGATCTGAAATTTGCCGAAATTGCCGGCCTTGCTACAGAAATGGTCGAACGGCTGACTGTGGCACGGCCCGAAACGATCGATCAGGCTACTCGAATCGCAGGAATAACCCCTGCCGCCCTGACCGCGCTCCACGTGGCATCAGTGCGCGCGGCGGCATGATCGATCGCCTGGCCGAAGTCTCCGGCCGGCATGTTTCACGTGAAACATTTGGCCAACTCAGCCGCTATGTCGACCGGCTTACAACCGCCAACTCCGAGCAAAACCTGATCGGCGCTTCGACCGTTGACGATGTCTGGGAGCGGCATGTCGTAGATAGCGCCCAGCTCCTCCGTTTCGCGCCCAAGGCCGACGCGTCCTGGGTCGATGTGGGTTCCGGCGCGGGGCTACCGGGGGTTGTGATTGCGATCATGACCGATGGCCCGATCACGCTGGTCGAACCGCGCCGGCTTCGCGTCGACTTTCTGAACTCCGTAATTCGCGAGATCGGGCTGGCGCAGGTGCGCGTTGTTCACGGCAAGGCGGACAAAGCGAGCGGAAGTTTTGACGTAATCACCGCGCGCGCGGTCGCTCCAACGACTCGATTGTTGGGGATAACTCTCCATTTGTCGCATCCCGGGACCGTCTGGCTGCTTCCCAAGGGCCGGAGCGGCAATTCGGACCTAGCGGACGCGACTCTGACATGGCAGGGTGTGTTCCGAAGCGAAAAAAGCCTCACTGATCCCGAAGCCATGATTGTGGTTGCGTCGCGGGTCCACGTGAAAGGAAGACGATGATCCGGGTCGCCATCGCCAACCAGAAAGGTGGAGTCGGCAAAACCACGACCGCGATCAACCTCGCCACGGCGCTCGCCGCGGTCGGCTGGAAGGTGCTGCTCGCCGACCTGGATCCGCAAGGCAATGCCTCGACCGGGCTCGGCGTCGGCCAGGCCGACCGTGAGCGTTCCAGCTATGATGTGTTGATCGGCAGCGCGTCGATCGTCGAGAGCGCGGTGCCGACGCGGGTGCCGCGGCTCGATCTCCTGCCCGCCACCGTCGACTTGTCGGGCGCGGAGATCGAACTGGTTGGCCTTGAGCAGAGGACGCACCGCTTGGCCCAGGCGTTCGACGCGGTTCCGGCCGGGCGCTGGGACATTTGTGTAATGGACTGCCCGCCGTCGCTCGGACTGCTGACGGTCAACGCCTTGGTCGCGGCGCGGCACCTGCTGGTGCCGCTGCAATGCGAATTTTTTGCTCTGGAGGGCCTCAGCCAGCTGCTCCAGACGGTCGAGCGGATCCGCGTCGGTTACAACCCGTCGCTGTCGATCCTCGGCGTCGCGCTGACCATGTTTGACCGCCGCAACCGCTTGTCGCAGCAGGTCGCCGATGATGTCCGCGCTTGTCTCGGCCCGGTGGTGTTCGAGACGATCGTGCCGCGCAACGTGCGCCTGTCCGAAGCGCCGAGCCATGGCCTGCCGGCCCTGATCTATGATTTGAGGTGCGCGGGCTCCGAAGCCTACATCCGCCTGGCGCGCGAGCTGATGGCGCGTCTGCCGCAGCTCGCCGACGCGGTGGCGGCATGAGCATACGCAAGCCCGGAGGCCTTGGGCGCGGTCTTGGTGCGTTGCTTGACGAGGCGGTGCGGGCTCCGGCGACCGAAGCAGGCGAGGAGCGCGAAGGCGGCGTGCGTGAAGTGGATATCGCACTGATCCGTCCGAATGCCGAGCAGCCGCGCCGCCATTTCGATGAGGAATCGCTGGCCGACCTCGCCGCATCCATCGCCGAGCGCGGGGTGCTTCAGCCGATCCTTCTGCGCACTGCCGACGCCGGCTTTGAAATCGTCGCCGGCGAGCGCCGCTGGCGCGCGGCCCAGCGTGCCCAACTGCACCGGATTCCGGCAATCATCCGCAACTTCGACGATGCCTCGAGCGCCGAAGTGGCGCTGATCGAGAATATCCAGCGCGAGGATTTGAACGCGATCGAGGAGGCCGACGGCTATCGCCAATTGATCCAGCGGCATGGTCACAGCCAGGAGGGCGTCGCCGCGATCGTCCACAAGTCGCGAAGTCACGTCGCCAACCTATTGAGATTGCTTGATCTTCCGGAGTTCGTCCGCGCCGCGCTATTGCGAGGTGATATCAGTATGGGGCATGCGCGGGCCATTGCCGCCTCTCCCCACGCCGAAGAAATCGCGCGGGAAATCATCGCCAACGATTGGACGGTGCGCCAGGCCGAGGCCCGGGTCCGCGCGGGCAAACCGGACCGCGTGGTCAAGGCCAAGCCGGCCAACACCGTCGATGCGGACCTCGCGGCACTCGAGCGGCAACTCGGCGATTTGCTCGGCCTCAAGGTCCGCGTCGCGCACAGCGCCCATGGCGGGACGGTGACGCTGCACTACAGCAGCCTCGATCAACTCGACATGGTCTGCCAGCGCCTTAGCGGAGAACCGATCTAGCCAATCCGGGATCGGCGCGCGCACGCCCGTCACCCCGACGGGCGAGCACGCCGATGGCGCCGGATCGGCTCTCCGATCTAACTCCCGCGCCGCGCCGCGCGGGCAATTGCGGTGAGCTCCTCGCCCAACGCCGCAGAACCTGGCGCCCCCGAAAAGATCAGCTGCGTCTCGAGCGCCGCAATTCGCTCGCCAACCTGGGCCAGCCGGTCGGCGCTCCACCGCGACAGCATCACCTGGATCACGGCCTTGTCCTTCCAGAACAAAGACTTACCAGCTGACGCCATGACGGCATCGACGCGTTCGCCCTGCTCGACGCGGGCGCGCATCGGCGCCAATTGCAGCACGCGCCGCTGCAGGGCGCGGACGATCGGAATGGCCTCGTTGGCCGACGGAGACATCCGCGCGAGTTCTTCGGCCAATGCGCCAAGTTCGCCGGACAATGCCATGTCCCCGACCCTGAGCGCATTGCCCTCGGACGAGTCCGCGCCAAGCTCATCGACCATGTCGTGGGTCAATTCGCGCGGTGTGGCGGCGGTCGCACCGGCGTAAAGCGCGTATTTGACCACTTCCTGCGTGGCGATGGCCTGATTGTTCGCCGACGCCTCCGCGATCCGGGTGGCGACATCCGGCGCAATCCGCAGGCCCTCACGGCGGCCGAGGTCGATCACCATGCGATCCGCATCGCGGCCTTCGGGAACATAGGAGACGTGGGACAAAGCTGCCACGTGACCCTCCGCCAGCTTGAGCAGCGCGGAAGATTTGCGCAGCGCTCCGGCGACGGCGATGGTCGGGCTCTCGACACCCGGCGCGTCGAGCAAGGCTTCTACCGCGGCCAAAATCTCGTCCCCGGCCGGCTCGACCCACAATGCGCGCGGTCCGCCAAACAGGGCCATCGCGCCGGCCTCGTCGGCGAGGGCCGCCGGATCGGCTTTGAGCGCCGCGCCCGCGATGACGAACTTGTCGGCCTTGCCGAGCCCAGCGAGCAGGCGCTCGCCCAGCGCGCGCGATCCCGCTTCATCGGGGCCGTGGAACAGATAGAAGCGCGTCGTCCGCTGCGGGTTGTCGAGCGCCTCGCCGATGCCGCCCTTGGCCGCCTTCATGGCTTGGCGGGGGTGTGCGCCGAGAAAGTGGCGAGGCGCGCGATGATCTGATCGGCGACGACCAGCACCAGCCGCTCGACCGCCGTTTGCTCGGCGGCGACGGTGGCATATTCGGAGGACACCACGTCGATGCCCGCGTCCGATCCGGCAGTCGCGTCGAGGACGACTTCGCCGGTGGCGAGATCGATCAGCCGGTACCGCGCCCTCAGCGTGCGCCGCTCGCGTGTCGTGGCGCTGTCGCCGCGGATGCCGAAGCCGGTGATATTGTCGTCGAGCTCGACGTCGAGCCGGTATTTGCCTTGTCCGTCCGCTTCGCCGCCCAAGCGGTCGACCAGGGCGTTGCGGGTCAGCCAGCCGACCTGGCCGGGAATCTTGCCGACCGTGATCGTGCGCAACCCCTGCGCGACCGACCCGGATTGGCCTCCGCCATAGACCGGGCGCAGGCCGCAGCCGCTGAGAGCGAGGACCAGGATCAAGAGAAGTGCGCGGGTCACAGGACGATATTGACCAGCCGGTCGGGAACGACAATCACTTTGCGCGGTGTCGCCCCGGCGAGTTGCTTGATCACCTTGTCGGAACCGAGGGCCAGCGCTTCGGCGTCCTCGCGGCCGAGCCCGCGCGGCGCGGCCAGCGTGTCACGCAGCTTGCCGTTGACCTGCACCGCCAGCGTGATCTCGTCGTCGATCAGCATCGCCGGATCGTGGGTGGGCCAGGCCGCATCGGCGATCAGCCCGCCTTCGCCGAGCGCTTCCCAGGCCTCCTCGGCGACGTGCGGCGCCATCGGCGCGCCGAGCAGGATCAGCGTCCGGACCGCCCGGTCACGGCTGGCCGAAGGCGAGGCTTTCTCGATCGCCGTGGTCAGTTCGTACAACGCCGCGACCGCCTTGTTGAACTGCAGTCCCTCAATCGCTTCGCCGACGGCCGCGGTGGCGCGGTGGACTTTCTTCTCCAACGCGACATCTTCGCCCTGGCTCGAGTCGACGCCGCCCGCCGCCAGCCGCCAAACGCGCTGGACGAACCGCGCGGCGCCTTCGATGCCGGCCTCGGACCATTCCAAATCGCGCTCGGGCGGGCTGTCGGACAGCATGAACCAGCGTACCGCGTCGGCACCGTAGCGATCGACAATCGGCTCGGGATCGATGGTGTTCTTCTTCGACTTGGACATTTTCTCGACCCGGCCGCGCGTCAGCTCGGCCCCAGATGCCCGTTCGATCACCGCGCCGCCCCCTTGAAACTCGACCTCGTCGGGCGAGATCCAGCGGCCGTCGGGCGAGCGATAGGTCTCGTGAGTGACCATGCCCTGGGTGAACAAACCCTTGAACGGCTCCTGGATGCTGATCTCGCCGAGGCGGTTGAGCGCGCGGGTCCAGAAGCGGGCGTAGAGCAAATGCAGGATCGCATGCTCGACCCCGCCGATGTATTGCGCGACCGGCAGCCACTTCTCGGCCTCGGCGCGGTCGAAGGGCTTGTCCCTGGGCTGGCTGGCGAAGCGGATGAAATACCAGCTGGAATCGACGAAGGTATCGAGCGTGTCGGTTTCGCGCTTCGCGGGCCCGCCGCACTTCGGGCAAGCGACGTCGCGCCAGCCGACGTGGCGGTCGAGCGGGTTGCCGGGAATCTCGAACGTCACATCCTCTGGCAGGACCACCGGCAATTGTTCGCGCGGCACCGCGACCGGGCCGCATGCCTCGCAATGGATGATCGGGATCGGCGTGCCCCAGTAACGCTGCCGCGATACGCCCCAGTCGCGCAACCGCCAGGCGATGGTGCCCTTGCCCCACCCCTCGGTCTCGGCGCGCTTGATCACTTCGGCGGTAGCGGCCTCGGTCGTCATTCCGTCGAGGAAGGCCGAATTGACCGCGACACCGTCGTTCAGATCGGCCTCGAGGACCGGCAAATCAGCGTGGTCGGCGCTCGCGGCCACCACGCGGCGAATCGGCAAGTCGTATTTGGCGGCGAATTCGTGATCGCGAACATCGTGGCCGGGCACCCCGAAAATCGCGCCGGTTCCGTAATCCATCAGCACGAAATTGGCGATGTAGACAGGCAGTTTCCATGTCGGATCGAGCGGGTGGACGACTTCCAGGCCGGTATCGAACCCCCGCTTTTCGGCGGTCTCGATTTCGGCGGCGGTCGTCCCGCCGACCTGGCACTCGGCAATGAACTCGGCGGCATCTGGATTGTCTACGGCAATCGCCGTGGCGAGTGGATGGCTCGCGGCGATGGCGACGAAGCTCGCGCCGAAGATCGTGTCGGGCCGGGTCGTGAACACTTCGACGTCGCCCAATGCGCCGACCGGCTCAGTCAGGCGGAACCGGAACTGCAGCCCGCAGCTCTTGCCGATCCAATTCTCCTGCATCAGCCGGACCTTGTCGGGCCACTGGTCGAGGGTACCGAGCCCGTCGAGCAATTCCTCGGCGAAGTCGGTGATCTTCAGGAACCATTGCGACAGCTTGCGCCGCTCGACCGGCGCGCCCGACCGCCACCCCTTGCCGTCGATCACCTGCTCATTGGCCAGCACGGTCATGTCGACCGGGTCCCAATTGACCTCGCTTTCCTTGCGATAGACGAGGCCCGCCTCATACAGATCGAGGAACAGCGCCTGCTCGTGGCCGTAATAATCGGGCTCGCAGGTAGCGAGCTCGCGGCTCCAGTCGAGCGCGAAGCCGAGGCGCTTCAATTGCTCGCGCATCGTCGCGATGTTGGCGCGGGTCCAGCCGCCGGGATGGACGCCCTGCTCCATCGCGGCATTCTCGGCCGGCATGCCGAACGCGTCCCAGCCCATCGGGTGGAGCACTTCCATGCCCTGCATCCGCCGATAGCGCGCGAGCACGTCGCCCATCGTGTAGTTGCGGACATGGCCCATGTGGATACGCCCCGACGGATAGGGGAACATCTCCAGCACATAGGCCTTGGGCTTGGTGCTGGCGCTGTCGGCGGCGAAGCTTTGCGCTTCGTCCCACCGCGCCTGCCAGCGCGCATCGGCTTGCCCCGGGTCGAAGCGGCCGTTCACCATCGCATCATATTACCCGCCGACGGCGGTGCGGCGCAGGTCGCGGGCCCGGGTCAGGATGATATCTTCCAGTTTCTGCACCGTTGCGGCGGCGACCGGCGCATCGACCCAGGTTCCACCTTGCTGGATCTGGCGCGACGCGGCGACGCGCAGGGCGTCGGCGCGCAGATCCTGATCGAGGATCGAAACGGTCAGCTTGACCCGCTCGCCCGGCGAGGTCGGATTGGAATACCAGTCGGTGACGATCACGCCGCCGTTGGAATCGGCCTGGACCAAGGGAGCGAACGACAGGGTGTCGATCGCGGCGCGCCACAAATAGGTGTTGACCCCGATCGTGGTCATTCGCGACGGCGCGAGCTGGTTAGGAACATCGCGATTCTTCGCACAGCCCGGGGTAACGAGGAGAAGCGGGACAAGCACGGCAGCGGTGAGGTGCAGGCGGGACATGAAGGAAGATCCTGACATAAGGGCTGTTCGCGGCGTTATAGATGCTGGCCCCGTCCCCGCAAGCACCCAAGTGCGAAGGCAAGGCCGGCCCGCAAGCGTCCCAATGCGGGCCGATTCTGTGGACTCTCGGCAACAACCGTGGATTCATTCATCGGACGTTGTGGAACCTTCGGCCAACAAGGGCTATATCCATTGCCTAACAGGAGTTTGGGGCGTGGTCGCGTCGAGTCGTTCACAAGGTGCAAAGCTGCTTGCCGCGCTGGTCGTGGCGGGTCTTGTGCTGCCTCCCGCGTTCGCCGCCGGGGCCAATGACTCGAAGCGCAGGCCTCCAGCGATCGCCCTCAGTCTCGATGCAATTTCGACCTTCACTCCGGCGAATGCGGACCCGCGCCTTGCCGCGGCGCTCGCCGGGCGGCCGCCTTCGGCCGCCGATTTCAAATTCACTCCGGCGGCCAGCAAGGGCCGCCCGTCGCAGTTGCGCGTGGCGATTCGCGCGCGCACGACCGGGTCGGGCCGCCCGGCGGATATTGCCGCGGCGACCTCGGCCAGCCCGATCGGCGCTTTGACTTCGGCAAGCTATAATCTGGGCGTGGCGGTCGGCTGGAGGCGGTTCGCCGTCACTGGCGACGTTGCCAAGGTCAAGCCGAGCGCCTCGGAACTGGGTGGACGTGAAGGTGCCGTTGTCGGCGTCAACTACTCGCTGAAGCGCTTTACCGGGCGAGTCGCGGTCGCCGCCGATCGCAGCGATGGCCGCCAGGCCGCGGTTCTGCCCGACACGCGCAACTACTCGCTCGATGTCGGCGGCGCTTATTCGATCACCGGCAACCTCGCGGTGACCGGCGGCGTTCGCTACAAGGTCGAGCGCGACCGGCTGGCGGCGATCGCCGACCAACGCCGCGACAGTCAGGCGGTCTACGTCGGCACCGCGTTTAAATTCTAAGACAGCCTCTCATTCTCTAGCTAAGGCCGCGCCGATGAGCGCCGCCCTTCGCCTTGCCCGGGTCCACGAAAGAATTGCCGCCGCAGCCAGGCTTGCGCGCCGCAATCCGGCGGACATCGGGCTGATTGCCGTGTCCAAGACCCGCGCGCGCGCCGAGATCGAACCGCTGATCGCCGCGGGTCAACGTGATTTCGGCGAAAGCCGAGTCCAGGAAGCCGCCGAGAAATGGCCGGCGCTGCGATTGGAACATGGGGATATCAAGCTTCACTGCGTCGGCCGTTTGCAGTCGAACAAGGCCGATGAAGCGGTGCGGCTGTTCGACACGATCCACTCGCTCGATCGCGCCAGCCTGCTCGACGCCCTCGTTGCGGCCGGTGCCAAGGCGGGACGCTTTCCCAGCGCTTATGTCCAGGTCAATATCGGCGAGGAAGACCAGAAAGGCGGCTGCGCGATTGCCGGGCTGGCCGTCTTGCTCGAAGCTGTCCGCGCATCGCCGTTGCCGCTCGTCGGCCTGATGGCGATCCCGCCATTGGGCGTCGAGCCCGGGCCCTATTTCGCGCTTCTCGCCAAGCTGGCGCGAGACCATGACGTCACTGGCCTCAGTATGGGAATGTCGGCCGATTTTCCCACCGCCGTGATGCTCGGCGCGACCTCGGTGCGCGTGGGAACAGCATTATTCGAAGATTAGAGATGGCCGCTTTTGGACCGCTTGGTCTCGAGATAATCGGCGTTGTGCGGGTTGACCGGCATATGGTGGGCAACCCGCTCGACGACCGCGATCCCGGCCGCCGCCAACCCCTCGACCTTGGCCGGATTGTTGGTCAGCAGCCGGACTGAGTCGATCCCCAGCGCCCGCAGCATCGCCGCGGCCATGGCATAATCGCGCTCGTCGTCGGCGAAGCCCAGGCGGCGGTTGGCGTCGACCGTGTCGAGTCCGCGATCCTGCAGTTGATAAGCGCGCAGCTTGTTGGCGAGACCAATTCCCCGTCCTTCCTGACGGAGGTACAGCAACACCCCGCCACCAGCCTCGCCGATCAGTCTCAGCGCCTGCTTGAGCTGCGGCCCGCAATCGCATTTGAGCGATCCGAACACGTCGCCGGTCAGGCATTCGCTGTGCAGGCGCACCAGCGGCGGCTTCCCACCTGGCGCCCCGACCATCAGCGCGACATGCTCCTCGCCATCGTCGCTCGCGCGAAAGGCGATGATCTGGGTATGCGGCAGGCCCTCAAGCGGCAAATTGGCTCGGGCGACGATGGCCGCATCAGGCGCGGCATTAAGCAACAGGCTCGCGTCGACCCGCGCGGCAATGTCCTGCAAGGACTCGACCAGCCACAAGGCCGGAAGCAGCCCGGCGAGTCGCGCAAGGGTCAAAGCCGCGACCGCCTCGCTTTCGCCGTCGATCCGCCCGGTCGGCAATGGTCCGATCGGCGCGCGGTCCATATCACGCCCGGCGTCGACCAGCGCGCGCGCCGCGGTATCGTCAAGCCAATCGGCGCGAAGGATCCGCACCGGCCGCTCGGGATCGGCGGCCTCCAGCCGGTTGCCCAGCCCAAGCGCCGCCGCCCGCGCGCCGCTGATCAGCAGGTCGGCGCTGGCGTGAGGGTCGATCAGCTCGATCATCGCGGAGGTCGCCGTTTCGACAGCCAGGATCGCGATCGGCGACCGGCCCTCGATCATCACCGGCCGCCCGGACCGCAGGGCCGCGATCGCGCGTTCGACGGGCGGCGTGTCGGTCACACGCGAAACTCGCTGACCAGGGGGACATGGTCCGACGGCCGTTCCCACGACCGGCACGGCTCATGAACGCTGTGGTGCATCAGCTGCGGCGCGAGGCTTGGCGAGGCCCACATGTGGTCGAGCCGCCGGCCGCGGTCGTTGGCTGTCCAATCCTTCGACCGATAGCTCCACCAGGTGAACAGCCGCTCGGGTGCCGGCACAAAGCTGCGACCCAGATCGACCCAGTCGTGCGCGGCCTGCAAGCGGCCGAGCGCTTCGACCTCGATCGGCGTGTGGCTGACCACGTCGAGCAGCGCCTTGTGACTCCACACGTCGCATTCCAGAGGCGCGACATTGAAGTCGCCGACCACTAAAGTCGGCTCAGCCAACTTTTCCGACCAACGCGTCATGCGCTCGATAAAGTCCAGTTTCTGGCCGAATTTGGGATTGAGGTTACGGTCGGGAATATCGCCGCCGGCGGGCACATAGACATTCTCAAGACGAATGCCGCAATCGAGCCGCGCGCCGACATGGCGGGCCTCGCCATTGTCCTGCCAGTCGTGGCGCCCGGCTTCGTGCAGCGGAAGCTTGCTGACGATCGCCACGCCATGATGCATTTTCTGCCCGTGGAGCAGTTGGTGGACGTAGCCGAGCCGTCGGAACAGCTCGGCCGGGAAGACGTCGTCCTGGGCCTTGGTTTCCTGGAGGCAGAGGATGTCGGGCGCGTCCTCAGTCAGGAAGCGCTCGACGATCGCGACGCGCGCGCGCACCGAATTGATGTTCCATGAAGCAATCTTGAGGGTGTGCGTCACGCTGGCGCTCTAGCCCGGGGTTTCTTGTTCTGGAAGTCTGGTGCCGTCTCGAGCGAAGTGAGCAACAAAAAAGGCCCCCGCTCCGGGGGCATGGAACGGGGGCCGACCAAGCGTTCGTCACGCGTGGTGATCTCAAGGAGCAAGGGTAACAGGGGGAAACCCCAAGCAATCCGAGCGATCAGGAATGTTTTTACGCCCGACAAACTGTCGAGAGGATGAACGGGTTGTTAAAGACTACGCTTTTTTGCGTTTTTCAGGCTCGGCGAAAGTGAACGAAGACTCGGGCACGGCAACGTTATAGCGCTGGCTGTCGAGCCTGACGGTGGTCCGCTTGTTCTGCGCGTCAATCGCGGTCCAGCCTTCGAGCAACAGCCCGGCCGGCGCCGATCCGCTTTTGACGAACGCCAGGATCAGGGTTCCGAATTCGGGCCGCCGTGCATCGCGGGCGCGGACTAAGAGGACGCGCGGATCCTGCGACGGGACGACGCGGGCGATGCGCTGCAGGTCGGGATTGTCGGACAGCAAAACCGACAGCGGCGACTTGGCGATTGGCCAGGCCGACTTCTGCCCCACGTCATAATCGATAAACGTCAGCGTCTTGCCGTTGCCGACCAAAAGCATATTGGCCCCGCCGTAATCGAACCTAATCCGGCCCGGGCGCTTCAACGCCAGCGTGCCCTTCAAAGACCGGTTCCTGGAATCGGTCTGGATGAAACCGGCGGTCATCGACTGGGCCGAAGCCAGATGCTTCTCGACCTGGGCCAGTTCGGCCGACGGGGCGGCCAGCGCGACGCCGCTTGCGGTGGCAAAGATCGCGACCGGCGCCAGCACGCGCGTCAGGGTGAGGGGAAACGACATGGTCAAACTCCTGGAAAGGTTGGCCGCGTTGGTGGCGCTCCCCCGTTGAATGCGGCGTGAACCCGTCGGTTCCCTAAAGCGGGTGGCCGTCGGGGTCGATCAGCACTTCGCGGCGGCCGACATGGTCGGGCACCCCGACCTTGCCGTCCCTCTCCATCCGTTCGATGAGGCGCGCCGCGCTATTATAGCCGACGCGTAATTGGCGTTGGAGATAGGAGGTCGAAGCCTTCTGGCTCTCGGCGACGATTTGCACCGCCTTGCGATAGAGCATCGTCTCCGCGTCATCTTCGCCGGTCGGCTGGCCGTCGAACAGATAGCCGCCGTCCTCGGGCTCTTCGGTGACGGCCTGGACATATTCGGGAATGCCCTGCTTGCGCCAATGCTCCGCGACCCGCCGCACCTCGTCGTCGCTGACGAACGGGCCGTGGACGCGGATGATCTGCTTGCCGCCGGGCATGTAGAGCATGTCGCCCTTGCCGAGCAGCTGCTCGGCGCCCTGCTCGCCAAGGATCGTCCGGCTGTCGATCTTCGATGTCACCTGGAAGCTGATTCGCGTCGGCATGTTGGCCTTGATCACTCCGGTGATGACGTCGACTGACGGCCTCTGGGTAGCCATGATCAAATGGATGCCGGCCGCGCGCGCCTTCTGCGCCAGTCGCTGGATGAGGAACTCGACCTCTTTTCCCGCGGTCATCATCAAATCGGCCAGCTCGTCGACCACCACCACGATCTGCGGCAGCACGTCGTAATCCAATTCCTCGGTCTCATAGACCGGCTGGCCGGTGTCGGCGTTGTATCCGGTCTGGACCCGCCGTCCGAGCTGGGCGCCCTTGGCCTTGGCGTCGCGCACCTTCTGATTGTAGCTGGCGAGCGCGCGCACGCCGAGGCTGGCCATCATCCGATAGCGCTCCTCCATCTGCTCGACGGTCCATTTCAGCGCCCGGATCGCTTTCGCCGGCTCGGTCACCACCGGCGCCAACAAGTGCGGGATGTCCTCGTACATGCTCAGCTCGAGCATCTTCGGGTCGATCATGATCATCCGGCACTGGTCGGGGCTCATCCGGTACAGCAGCGACAGGATCATGCAGTTGAGACCAACCGACTTGCCCGACCCGGTGGTTCCCGCAACCAGCAGATGCGGCATCGGCGCGAGGTCTGCGATGACCGGGTCGCCGGCGATATTCTTGCCGAGGATCAGGGGCAGCGACATGTTCTGGTCTTCATAGGCCTGGCTGCCGACCAGCTCGCTCAGGGTCACCGCCTCGCGCTTCACATTGGGAAGTTCGATCCCAATCACGCTTCGCCCGGGAATCGTCGCGACGCGCGCCGACAGCGCTGACATGTTGCGGGCGATGTCGTCGGCCAGCATGATCACCCGGCTCGCCTTGATGCCGCTGGCCGGCTCCAGCTCGTACATCGTCACCACCGGGCCGGGGCGGACCTCGACGATGTCGCCGCGGACGTGAAAATCCTCGAGCACCGATTCGAGCAAACGCGCGTTGCGCTCGAGCCCCGCGCGGTCAACCTGGGTGCGGCCC
>DATHFE010000008.1:0-18703 GCA_035318245.1 Sphingomicrobium sp.
ACGCCAAGCTCGGCCGGTGGAAGCTTGAAGATCAGCCAGCCGCCGCCGGAATCGATGCAGGGGATTTCGAGCACATCGCGCAAGAATGCGCGATCGGCCGCTTCATCCTTGGTGAAAATCATGACGTGCGCGCCGCTGATCATCATATCGCTCCTCGCAATGGATGCCCGACGAGGATTCGAACCTCGATTGACGGAGTCAGAGTCCGTAGTCTTACCATTAGACGATCGGGCAGCGCGGCCCCGGCCAAGTAGAAACCAGCCGACGCCCTGTCAACGCCGCCCGCCTTGCCCCGCACCCGTCATTCGGGTTAAACCTAACCTAAGTCAGTCGCGCGCGACCTGCGGGCGATCAAGGATAGAAGATTATGGCGCAAGGTGTCGCCAGCGTGCCTGCACCCCCGGAGCCGGGGGTAGCGGCCAATATTCTCCCTCCTCAACGGCGGAGGGGCATGCGCCACACCTATGGCGCGCTTGATCTTGGCACCAATAATTGCCGGCTGCTGATCGCTCGACCGATCGACGGCGGCTTCACCGTAGTCGACGCTTTCTCACGCATCGTCCGCTTGGGCGAGGGACTGGCCCAATCCGGGCGCTTGTCCGACGCGGCGATGGACCGCGCGGTCGGGGCGCTGGCGGTGTGCGCCGACAAGCTTCGCCGCCGCAACGTCTCGCTGGCACGCTCGGTCGCGACCGAGGCCTGCCGCCGCGCCGCCAATGGCCAGGAATTCGCCGACCGGGTGCGGCGCGAGACCGGGGTGGTGCTGGAAATTATTCCGCCGCAGGAAGAAGCGCGGCTCGCGGTGCTGGGCTGTCACAAACTGCTCGAGCCCGGCGATGGCCCGGCGCTGATTTTCGACATCGGTGGCGGCTCGACCGAGCTGGTGCTGGTCGAGCAAGGCGAAGAGACGCCGGTCATTCGTTGCTGGTGGAGCGCGCCGTGGGGCGTGGTATCGCTGACCGAAAGCGAAGGCCGCGAGGCGATCGAGGGCAAGGACCGGCTGAAAGCCTATGGCCGGATGCGCGAGCGCGCACGGCATGCCTTCTCCCGGTTTGCCAAGATGATCCCGAGCGATGCGCCCGACATTCGCCTGCTCGGTACCAGCGGGACGGTGACGACGCTGGCCAGCGTCCACCTCGCGCTGCCGAGCTATGACCGAAAGGCGGTCGACGGGCTGCATTTGCCGGTCGAGGCGATGCGCAGGATCAGTTCGATGATTGCCGGGATGGATCTTGCCGAGCGGTCGGCCTTGCCATGCATCGGCAGCGAACGCGCCGATCTGGTGGTCGCGGGATGTGCGATTTTGGAGGCGATCCTCGACATCTGGCCGGCCAAGCAATTGGGTGTTGCAGATCGTGGCATCCGCGAAGGGATCCTCCGCTCGCTGATGGCGCGCGACGGCCACGCGCTGTGACTCAGCGATGAGCCGCGGCGGATCGGGTGGGCGAACGCGCGTCAAGACCGCGCGCGGCCGCACCAGTTCGTCCAACCGCTGGCTCGAACGGCAACTGAACGACCCTTATGTTCGTCGTGCTAAGGCCGAGGGCTATCGCAGCCGCGCGGCGTATAAATTGCTCGAACTCGATGAACGGTTTGGACTGCTGAAAGGCGTCAAGAGCGTGATCGACCTCGGCATCGCGCCGGGCGGCTGGAGTCAGGTGGTGCGGCGAATCTCGCCCAAGGCCAGGATCGCCGGAATCGACCTGTTGCCGACCGACCCGATCGAGGGCGTGACCATCCTCGAGATGGATTTCATGGATGACAAGGCGCCGGAGCTATTGCGCGATGCGCTCGGCGGGTCGGCCGATCTGGTGCTGTCCGACATGGCCGCAAACACCGTCGGCCACCCGCAGACCGACCATCTGCGCACCATGGGCCTGGTCGAGACCGGGCTGGCCTTCGCGATTGAGATGCTGAAGCCGGACGGCGCGTTCGTCGCCAAGGTGCTGGCCGGCGGCGCCGACAGCAATCTGGTCGCCGAGTTGAAGCGCTATTTCACCACCGTAAAGCACGCCAAACCCCCCGCCAGCCGCAAGGATTCGTCCGAATGGTATGTGGTAGCGCAGGGATTTAAGGGGCGAGAGGCCTCGGCCAACGGCAGCTAGGTGGTGGAAAGTGGACGTTAACGACCGCGACCTTAGGTTGGGACAATGTTCACCGATCTGCGCATAAATGCGTGTCTGAGCATGCTGGCGACCGCGGCGTTGTGCGCTTCCGTAGCTAGCCATGCTTATCCCCGCGAGACCACGGTCGCGAATGCATCTCGCGCCGCGGCTCAGTTACGCTTCCCCAAAACACTCACGGCTGACGGGAGGCAGTACGATCGCCTGACCGGCGTGGCTCTCGAGCAGGCCATTCGCGGCAAGTCATTCTGCCCAAGCCCAGTCTGCAGCGGCATCGACGGTGAAGTCGCCGTTTTCAAAGAGGATGGCCAATACCTGGTGTTCGGCGACCGGTGGGACGATGGGGGCCGATATACCATCGTCAACGACGCAGTGATTGTGACGCTCGGCCAGACGGTTCGCACATTTGCGTTCTATCTTTCCGCAGGCGGTGTGGTCCGGCAGGCTTGGGAGAACAGTGCCGGGAAGATCGAATCAATGCGGGTCTTTAAGTAGCTGCGCGGCCGGTGTCCGCTTTGGGTCGGCCGTGGCCGAAGCGGGTGGAAAGCGGACATAACAACTCCAACACTTTCGTAATGACCCGCCGTTACGAATTGCTTCGATCGGACGACGGGGGTTTTATGCGTAGGTTGTGCCTGACTTTTGTTGTCGGGGCGGCGATTGTCCTAACAGGCAGCTGTGGTCAGTTCGGGCACCTTGCCGAGGTCCATTATCGGATAAGCGTCGGCATAGACACTCCGGAGGGTCTTCGGGCTGGGGCTGGCGTATGGTCGTATGAACTGCGGCGCGGAAACATCGATCAGGGCTTCACCTCGCGCTTTCAGGGCGAGGCGATCCCGATTGACCTGCCGAACGGGAAGACCATCTTCGCGCTGCTCGACCTGCGCGGGCCGGACAATCTTCCTGTTCTGGACATCCAGGGAAGATTACCTGAGCTCGTGACGGCGCGACGTTTCTTCCCTAGTGGTAGTTTCCCTCCGCCCGCAGGAATATCGCGACCGGAAATCATCAAATATATCCAGAAGCATGTTCACAATCGGGTGAAGCTAAACTGCAATCCGGAGCCGTATCCAGGAGAGTGCCCGCTCCTGGTGAGCTTCAGGAACCCGGCCGATCCAAATAGCGTTTACGCGCTCGATCCAGACAATCTGGAGGCGGAGTTTGGGCCTGGTTACGCACTTCGCGGCATGTTCCTGCAAGTCACGGACGCCCATCCGACGCACCAGCTCGAAGGGCGCCTCCCATGGGAGGCGAGCGTTGGCGGAAAACATCTGGACGGTTCCGACGTGAACCGTCCGACGACTTTGGCAAGTCACCTAACAATTTTGAGCTTCAAAAAATGGCAGCGATAGGTTCGAGAGCGTGACATTCGCGGAGCGCCACTAACGTCCGCAATGGGTCGTTAACCGCCATTTGCTCTCAGAGCTGCGAAATCAGCTCTTGCGCGCCCGCGCCGCAGCGATAGCCTTTTTGAGGGCGTCGTAGCCGACTGCGGCATTCATTACCCGGTCGCCGACCACGAACAAGGGCGTGCCGGTCGCGCCCAATTGGCCCGCGAGTTCGAAATTGCGCTTCAACTCGGCCTCATATTCGGGGATTTCGACTGGCGTCGGCGCGACCCCGGCGGCCTTGGCGGCGATGGCGATCGTATCGGGCCCCGGGCGCCCGGCGGCGTAAAGTGCGTCATGATATGCGCTGAAATGACCGGCCTTCGACGCGGCCAGCGCGACCCGCGCCGCGGAGATGCTGTCGGGCCCCAGGATCGGCAGTTCGCGGAAGACGACGCGCAGGCCCTTGTCCTCCGCCAGCAGGCGGTCGACGTGGGGCAGGCTGGCGCGGCAATAACCACAGGCATAATCGTAAAATTCGACCAAAGTCACGTCGGGCCTGGCGGCGCCCTTCCACGACGAGGAAAAGGGCGTTTCGAGCGCCAGCCGGTTGGCAGCGATGGTCGGCGCATATTGCCGGTCGCGGAGCAAATCGGCGGTTTCCACCAAAATCTCAGGATGCCGTTCAAGCGCGCCGCGGACGATGGTTTCGCTGACGGTTGTCGATCCGGCGAAAACCAGCATAGCCGCCATAAGCGCCGCGCCGATCGCGCCGCCGCCTGCCGCCGCGATCAGCAGTCCCCCCCGATTGTCACTCACCGTTTCTTTTCTTTCCTAATCTCTTCCTGAGACACCATGGCGATGTCCTGGGCGCGAAGATAGTAGGGGTCGTTCTTGGGGATGCCGCGCATCGCCATTTCGGCACTGGCCAGGGCGAGCTTGGAATTGCCTTCGAGATTGCTGCGTTCGGCGGTGGCGAGCGCGGCGCGGGCGGTATCGCCTTCAGATTCATAGACGATGCCGAGCTGGTACCAGGCGAACGGATTGTCGTTGTCACGGTTGACCGCGGTCTTCAGCACCTGCTTGGCCTCGGCGAAATTGGCTGGTTTCTCGCTCGCGATCAAAGCGTGTCCGAGCATCACCGCAATCATCGGTTGGTCCGGCGCCTGTTTGACGGCTTCCCGCAGCGGCACCATCGCCTCGGCCGGCTTGCCCGATTCGAGCAGAATTTGGCCCTTTAGCTCAAGGAAGAATGGGTCCTGCGGGGCGGTGGCGAGCAATGCATCGGCCTCATGCAGCGCTTTGTCGGGGTAAGCGCCGAGATGATAGGCATAGGCGCGGGCATAATGCGCCGGGACGCTCTGGTCGCTCTCCGGGTAGATCGTGGTAGCGCGCTTGGGGTCGATATAGCCGATCAGCTTGGCTTTGACCCGCTGGAACCGTGCTTCGAGCGCCGGATCGGTCTTATGATCCCACGCCGGGTCCTTCTTGTAGAGCTCGGTCAAGGTGGCGATCCGCTCGCTCGAAAGCGGGTGGGTGCGGTCGTAACTGTCCTTGGCGTAGATCGCGAGGCGATATTCCTGATTCTCCAATTTCTTGAAGAACTCCAGGCTGCCCTTGCCGCTGATTCCAGCCTTGGACATATATTTGGCGCCGGCGAGATCGGCCGAGCTTTCCTGGGCGCGGGTGAAGGACAGGAAACTGCCCATCGCCGCCTGCTGGCCCGCCGCCATCAGCCCCATGCCGACGTCGGCCGGAGCGCCGGCGGCCATTGCCAGTGCACCGGCGACCAAGGACAGGATCGAGATTCCGGTGGCCTGCTTGACGCCTTCACCCATTCGGATGACGTGGCCGCCCGCGACGTGACCAAGCTCGTGCGCGATGACGCCCTGCAGCTGGTTGACGTTGTCGGCGGAGGTCATCAGGCCCGACTGGATGTAAACGATCTGCCCGCCGGCGACGAAAGCATTGATCTCCTGATCGTTGAGCAGGACGACCTTGTTGCTCCTGGGGTCGAGGCCGGCGGCTTCGAGCAAAGGCTTCGAGATGTCGCGGAACAAGAGTTCGGTTTCGCTGTCGCGCAGCACTGATTGCGCCGCCGCCGGCCGCGCTGCGGCGAAGGCGAGCGCCAGGGCCATCATGAAAAGCCGCACGAAGCGGGATGGTCGCATCATCATCCCTCGCTGTTCCACCGGTCCGATGAACCCGCGATGAAAACCGGCCTGGGCGAAGATGCGCTGGGCCGGCTCATCGATCAGCCGAAGGTGCGCTGCCACCAGCCGCTTCGCGGGTTGTCGGACGTTTCTTCGCCTTCGGCACCGTCATTGTCGGCCGCGGTCTCAGAAGCGACGGCAAGCGCCGGCTTCGCCTTGGTTTTCGCGGGCGCCTTGGCTTCCGGCGTTCCCGTCTCGGCCTCAGGCTTGGTCTTGGCGCGCGAACGACGCTTGGGCTTGGCTTCGGCTTCAGGCTCCGCTTCGACCGAGGCCTCCGCCACCGGCTCAACAGTTTCGCCCTTGCGGGCGCGCGGGCGACGGCGGGTCTTGGGCCTAGCCTCCTCGGCCTCGTCGACGACTGCGATCGGCGGCTCTTCCGCCAACGGACGCTCGACCATTGGAGAGCTGTCCGGCTCGATCGTTTCAGCAGCGACCTGCGTTTCGCCGCCTTCGCGACGTCCACGACCGCGTCCGCCACGCCGGCCACGGCGCGCTCGAGGTGCTTCGTCGCGCTGGTGCTCGGTGCGCTCGGCTTCGGAGTTTTCACTCACGGCGTCGCGACTATCGTCCGCGAGCTCGGTCTCCCGCTCGCCCTCGGGCGCGCCTTCGCCGCCTTCGTCGCGGCGGCTGCGGCCACGCCCGCCGCGCCTGCGCCTGCGGCGGCGAGGAACGCCATCCTCGTCACGCGGCTCACCGCTGCGCGGCGCCCGTTCGCGGGGCTCACGCTCTTCGCGCTCCTCGAGTTCTTCCTCTTCGGCCTCGTCAAAATCGGCGTCGACGATCTCGTCATCCTCTTCCTCGAACACCGGGGCGGTCAGGGCGCGCGGCTGGGCGACCGGTCGCGGGCCGGAGCTTTCAACGCTCATCCGCGCACCCTCAAGCGCTTCGTCGATGACAATATCGATCGTTACGCCATAGCGCGCTTCGATCTCGGCCAGTTCGTGGCGCTTGCGGTTGAGAACATAGATCGCCGCTTCGCGACCGGCGCGGAGCATGATCTTGTCGCCGCGGCCACGCGCCGCTTCATCTTCGATGATGCGCAGGGCCGAAAGCCCGGCCGACGACGCGGTACGCATCAGCCCGGTGCCTTCGCAGTGTGGGCAGGCCTTGGTCGAGGCTTCGAGCACGCCGGTGCGCAGTCGCTGGCGGCTCATTTCCATCAGGCCGAACGACGAGATGCGTCCGACCTGAATCCGCGCGCGGTCGTTCTTGAGCGCGTCCTTCATCGCTTTTTCGACTTTGCGGACGTGGCTCGACTGCTCCATGTCGATGAAGTCGATGACGACCAGCCCGGCCATGTCCCGCAAGCGCAGCTGGCGCGCGATCTCGGCCGCCGCTTCCAGATTAGTCGCGAAAGCCGTCTGCTCGATATTATGCTCGCGGGTCGACCGGCCCGAGTTGATGTCGATCGACACCAAAGCCTCGGTCGGGTTGATCACCAAATAGCCGCCCGACTTCAGCTGGACGACCGGCTGGTACATCGCCGACAATTGATCCTCGACGCCGCTGCGCTGGAACAATGCGGTCGAATCGCTGTGCAATTTCACCCGCCGGACGTGGCTTGGCATGAGCAGCTTCATGAAGCCGCGCGCTGCCTTGTAGCCGTCCTCGCCCTCGACCAGCACTTCGTCGATTTCGCGGTGATAGAGATCGCGGATCGCCCGCTTGATCAGGTCGCTGTCACGGTAGATCAGCGCCGGCGCGGAGCTGGTCAGCGTTTTCTCGCGGATTTCGTCCCACAGCCGCGCTAGATAATCGAAGTCGCGCTTGATCTCTGTCTTGGTACGCGACAGGCCGGCGGTGCGGACGATCAGGCCCATTGACTTGGGCAGCTTCAAATCGGCCATGATCGACTTCAACCGCTTGCGGTCGGCGCCGTTGGAGATTTTGCGGCTAATACCGCCGCCGTGGCTGGTGTTGGGCATCAGCACGCAATAGCGGCCGGCGAGGCTCAGATAGGTAGTCAGCGCCGCGCCCTTGTTACCGCGCTCTTCCTTGACGACCTGGACCAACAGGACCTGGCGGCGCTGGATGACGTCCTGGATCTTGTAGCGTCGGCGCAGATTCTGGCGCTTGCGGCGCAGTTCGTCGGCCGCGCTTTCGTCTGCTGGTGGACGTTTCGCAGCCTTCTCCGGCGCGGCTTCATCACCTTCCTCAACCTCTGGATGGTCGTCGGGCTGCTCTTCGAAGCTGTCGTCGAAGTCGTCACCATGATCGTCATGGTCCTCGCCTTCGGCGTCATATTCGGCCGCGCGCAGCCGCTCTTCCTCGGCGGCGTGCTCGGCCTCTTCGCGCAGCAAGGCATCGCGATCGGATTTGGGTATCTGGTAATAATCGGGGTGGATTTCGCTGAAGGCGAGGAAACCGTGGCGATTGCCGCCATAGTCGATGAACGCCGCTTGGAGCGACGGTTCGACCCGAGTTACCTTGGCGAGATAAATGTTACCCTTGAGCTGTTTGTGCTCTTCGGACTCGAAATCAAATTCCTCGATCCGAGTTCCCTTGACGACGGCGACCCGAGTTTCCTCGGGATGGCGCGCGTCGATCAGCATGCGCATGGTCATTGAAAATTCCTTGGGCGCGCGCGGCGGACCTGTCGGCCGGGCGGCGCGCGATAGTCAGGGCCACGTTCTGCGAGATTCGACCGCAGTTGGTGGCGAGTGCAGGAAATGCCTCTGCTGCATGGACCATCCCGGCTTCTCCCGGGAAAAGCACGCTGCGCCGCTCTGAAAAGAGCAGTCGGGAAGCGGCCTGTGGTGTCATGAAGCGTCAACCTTGAAGGCCGCGTTGCGTAATTCGCCGCGGCTCTCACCCTCCCGAACAGTCTCCGGATGGGCTGGGGGAGGGACTAGCACCGCGATGCAGCCGCCGCAACCGTTGCACTGAGCTACTTGTCCGCTTGAAACTTAAATACGGCGTTAACCATATCGGTATGATAAGGTCGGATGCGAAAATCCGGGGCAGGACAAGCAGTTGAAGAGCGGTATGGGATCGAAGCGCGCGTGGATGTTGGCGGGGCTTGTCTCCGCTGCGCTTGCTGCCGGCGCGGTTCTCGCCGGCGTCAATCGCTCCGATCCAGCGGAGGTTGGCGCGCGGAGCGCGCTCGCTGGCGAGGCGCGCCGCGGCTCGCTGACCGTTGCGCTGGCCCCGGCGGTCGCCAATGTGAAGGTGATCGACGCGCGCGTTCCGGGCAGGCCCCTGGTCGTGATCGACGCCGGCCACGGCGGGCGCGACCCGGGTGCGACTTCGGTATCGGGAAACATGACCGAGAAGGCGCTGACTTTGCAGTTGGCCCTCGAGCTGCGAGACCGGTTGGCCAAAGCGGGCCGAGTCAGGATCGCTCTGACCCGTGACAATGACGATTATCTCGAGCTCGACCAGCGTGCCGCAATCGCGCGGCATCTGGGCGCAAGCTTGTTCCTGTCGATTCACGCCGACAGTGCGCCCAATCCGTTGGCGCGCGGTGCGACGATCTATTCCCTATCTGACGTAGCGTCGGACGCCGAGGCCGCTCGGTTCGCCCAGGCTGAGAACCAGGCGGCAGGAGCCTTCTCGAGCGAGAGCGATGGCTCGGTTCGCTCGCTGCTGGTCGATCTCGCCTATCGCGACCAGATGACCGCCTCGGCCGATTGGGCGGTGCGAATGGTCCATAAATCGACCGGCCGCGTCGGATTGCGCCCCGAGCCCCACCGTTTCGCCGCTTTCCACGTGCTGCGCCGCGCCGAAGTGCCGGCGGTTTTGTTCGAAGCGGGATATCTCAGCAACGTTGACGACGAGGCCATCCTGCTGTCGCCTGAAGGCCGGGCGCGGATCGTCGAGGCACTGGCCGCAACGATCGAAGCAGACCTCGCCGCGCGCGAGACCCGCTAATCGCCCGCTTTGCGTGCCGCGTCTAAGCGGCTAGATGGTGCCGCGATGGTTTCGTTTTCCTCGCCGCCGCTCCCCGATCTGGTCGCCTTTAACGGACGCATCCACGCGTGGTTCGACCCGTGGTTCGAACGCGTGTGGGTGCGGCGCCTGGCCTGGCTCGGTGCTGCCGGCTTCGCCTTGTTCACCGCAATGTGGCTGTTTTTCGCTACCGGCCTGCCGTCGTCCGATACCTTGCTGGCTTACCAGCCGCCCTTGCCGAGCAACGTCCGCGGTTACGACGGCAACCCGGTCCAGACCTTTGCCCGCGAGAGGCGGGTCGAGTTGGCCTATGACGAGTATCCGCCCTTGGTCATCCAGGCGTTCGTTTCCGCCGAGGACAAGACCTTCTTCAAGCATGGCGGGATCGACTATCCCGGTCTGGTTGGCGCGGTGTTCGACTATACAAGGAAGAGCGTCAGTGGCGGCCGCGCCAAGGGCGGATCGACCATTACTCAGCAGGTCGCAAAAGGGCTGCTTCAGTCCAACGAATATGCCGTCAGCCGCAAGATCCGCGAGGCAATCCTCGCCTTTAGGCTCGAGCACGTGCTGACCAAACAGCAAATCCTCGAGCTCTACCTCAATCAGATTTTCCTCGGCCGCAACGCCTATGGCGTACAGGCCGCCTCGCGGGCCTATTTCGACAAGGATGTCGGCGATCTGACGCTTCCTGAAGCGGCCTACCTAGCCGTGCTGCCCAAGGCGCCGTCAAATTATGATCCCGGCCGCCAGACCGCGCGGGCGCTCGCGCGCCGCAACTATGTTCTCAAGGAAATGGAGAGCAACGGCTACATCACAACGCAGCAACGCGACGAAGCCGCCGCATCGCCGCTCGGTGCGATCCGCTACGGCAGCAACGCCAAGTTCCGGGAAGTTGGCGGCTACTTCATGGAGGAAGTGCGGCGTCAGCTGATCAAGAAGTTCGGCGAAAACGCCAAGGACGGCCCGAACAGTGTCTATGCCGGCGGCCTGTGGGTGCGAAGCTCGATGGTCCCGACGATGCAGGACGCGGCGGCTGAGGCACTTCGCGAGGGCCTCGCCAAGTTCGACGGCGGCCGCGGCTGGCGCGATACCGAGCTCAGCGTCGATGTGAACGGCGACTGGCGGCTGCAATTGTCGCTGGCCGCGCTCGGCACGGGCTTTCCGGATTGGCAAAAAGCGGTCGTGCTGTCGAAATCGGATGGTGTCGCGCGGATTGGCTTCAGCGACGGATCGACCGGGATATTGCCGGCTTCGGCGGCGTCGCAGCCGAAGCGCGGCGTCGGTGGTCCGGCGTTCGGCTATTTGAAGCCGGGCATGATCGTCATCGTCAAAAAGATGGGGGCCGACAGCTACGCGCTGCGGTCGATTCCTGAAGTATCGGGAGGGATGATCGCCGAGGAAGTCCGTACCGGCCGGGTGCTGGCGATGCAGGGCGGGTTCGATTCGATCGGCGCGTCCTACAATCGCGCGGTCCAGGCGCTGCGCCAGCCGGGATCGGCGTTCAAGCCAGTCGTGTATGAGACAGCTCTTGAGAATGGCATGACTCCGGCCTCGATCATCGTCGATGCGCCGTTCTGCGTGTGGCAGGGGGCAGGACTGGGCAACAAATGCTTCGTCAATTTCGACCGCAAATATTCGGGTCCGAAGACGATGCGTTGGGGCGTCGAGCAGTCGCGCAACCTGATGACCGTGCGCACCGCTTCGCAGACCGGAATGAGCAAGGTCGTCGCCAACGCGAAGCGGCTTGGCGTTGGCGATTATAAGCCTTATCTGGCGATCGCGCTCGGCGCTGGCGACACGACCGTGCTGGCTCTGACCAATGCTTACGCGATCCTCGCCAATGGTGGCCGTTCGGTGAAGCCGACCATCATCGACTATGTCCAGGACCGCAACGGCAAGGTTATTTTCCGCACCGACAACCGCTGCCAGGTGATGGATGCCCAAGATGAGGGCGCCTGCAACGCGCCCGACTGGGACGGCAAGGCGATGCCGCGGCCCCCGTCGCGCACCAAGCAGGTGATCGACGCGCAGGCCGCCTATCAGATGGTCCATATCATGGAAGGCGTGATCGAGCGCGGCACCGCTACCGTGCTGCGGGACCTCAATCGCCCAATGTTTGGCAAGACCGGGACGACCAGCGGCCCGACCAATGTGTGGTTCGTAGGCGGCACTCCCGACATCGTCGCCGGCGTCTATCTGGGATACGACCAGCCGCGCAGCCTTGGCGGCTATGCCCAGGGCGGGCGGGTCGCCGCGCCGATCTTCAAGCAATTTGCCCAGGTGGCCTACAAGGGCATGCCGCCGATTCCCTTCGTCGCACCGCCCGGGATTCGCATGGTGCGAATCGACCGTGCCACAGGACGCCGGGTATTCGGCAGCTTCCCGATCACCGAGGACCCGAAGTCATCGGTCATCTGGGAAGCGTTCCAGCCCGAAACCGAGCCGCGCCGCTCTTTCAGGCATGAGCTCGTAGCGGCTGAACCGCCCGGTGCGACAGCCCGCCGCGCAGCCGAGGCCAAGGCCCGCAAAGCGAATCGGCCCCAGACGCCGGACGATTTCTTGCAAAGGCAGGGCGGTATCTATTAGGCGCCCGCTAGACCGCTCGGCACGAACAGCGTTGAGCTAAGGAACCGATCATGCGCGCCGAAGCGCAAGCCCATATTGACCAGATCAATGCCGCAACCGCGCTGCTGCGCCGCTTCCTCGACTGGGATCGCGCGCTGAAACGGCTCGACGAGCTCAATCATCAGGTCGAGGACAGCAGCCTGTGGAACGACCCCAAGGCGGCGCAGACGGTCATGCGCGAGCGCCGCCGGCTCGACGAGGCGATCGGCGCGACCAAGGCAATCGAGACCGAGCTGGCCGATACCGTCGAACTGATGGAAATGGCCGAGGCCGAAGGCGACGAAAAGATGGTCGACGATGCAGTCGACGCGATCGCCGCGCTGGCCGAACGCGCCGAGCGCGACAAGGTCGAGGCGCTTCTCGCCGGCGAGGCCGACGCCAACGACACCTATATCGAAGTCAACGCCGGTGCCGGCGGGACCGAGAGCCAGGATTGGGCCGGCATGCTGGCGCGGATGTACCAGCGCTGGGCCGAGCGGCGGGGTATGAAGGTCGAATTGATCGACCAGCATTCGGGCGAGCAGGCCGGGATCAAATCGGCGACCCTGATGATCAAGGGCGAGAACGCGTACGGCTATGCCAAAACCGAAAGCGGGGTCCACCGCCTGGTTCGCATCAGCCCTTACGATTCGGCGGCCCGGCGCCACACCAGCTTCGCGTCGGTGTGGGTCTATCCGGTGGTCGACGAGAATATCGACATCGAGATCAACGAAGGCGACCTCAGGATCGACACATATCGCGCGTCGGGCGCGGGCGGGCAGCATATCAACACGACCGACAGCGCGGTCCGCATCACCCACCTGCCGACCAACATCGTCGTCCAGTGCCAGAACCAGCGATCCCAGCATAAGAACAAGGCCGAGGCGATGAATCAGCTTCGCGCCCGGCTGTACGAGGCCGAACTGCAGAAGCGCGAGGCGGAGGCCAACGCCAGCGCGGCATCGAAAACCGACATCGGCTGGGGCCACCAGATCCGCAGTTACGTTCTCCAGCCCTATCAACTGGTCAAGGATCTGCGCACCGGGGTGACCTCGACCGCGCCGCTGGACGTGCTCGATGGCGATCTGGACAAGTTCATGGCCGCGGCCTTGTCGCAGCGCGTTACCGGCGAGCGGGTCGAGCTCGAGGATGTCGAGTAGGATGAGCGTCATGCGGAACTGCCTGGGGGGAAGTCCCGGTCCGCTCATCGCCCTTGTCGCCGCCATCGCGCTCACCGGATGCCGGCAGCAAGCGCCTAGCGAGCCGCAGTTTCCGGCCGCGCACCGCGACGTCGCGCCGATCGTCGCCGACAGTTTTTCGACCGAAGATGCGCGCGACCGGGTCGGCGAGGCCGAGGAAGTCATGCGGCTTGCTGGGGTCAAGCCGGGGATGCGGGTCGCCGATATCGGCGCAGGCGAAGGCTATTACACCGTGCGGCTGGCGCCCTTGGTCGGAGCGCGTGGGCGAGTTCTGGCTGAAGATATCATCCCCGCCACCCGCGACAGGCTGGCCCAACGGGTCCAGCGCGAAAATCTCGACAATGTTGCGGTGATGCTCGGCTTGCCCGACGATCCCAAGCTTCCGGCCAAGTCGTTCGATCGCGTGTTCCTGGTCCACATGTATCATGAGGTGACTTCGCCCTACGCCTTCCTGTGGCATTTGCGCGAAGGGCTGAAGGATGGAGGCGAAGTGATCGTCGTCGATGCCGACCGGCCGACCCGGCGACATGGTATTCCGCCGGATCTGCTCAAGTGCGAATTTGCCGCAGTCGGGTTCGATGAGGTGCGGACTGCGCCGATCGCCGGGACCGACGCCTATTTCGCCGCCTTCGTCGCGCACCGTCCACGCCCGGAGCCGGGCGCGATCCGCGCCTGCAAGCTGAACGCCTAGAGCAAGCCCATCCGGCGGAAGCTGCGGTATTCCGACCCAGCGAAGATGACATGATCGACCACGGTCAGGTCGATCGCTTGCGCCGCTTCGGCCAGGCGCAGTGTCGCGCGGCGATCGCTTTCGCTGGGGGACGCATCACCGCTCGGGTGGTTGTGCGCGATCACTACCCCCGCACTGCCGTGGAGGGCGGCTTCGCTAATGATCGTCCGGATCGGCAACTGGGCGCCGGCGGGCCCTCCGTCGTGGCGCGAGACGTGGAGGCATCGCGCCTCGCAGTCGAGATGCGCCACCCACAGGCTTTCGCGCTTAGGATCGGTATCGGCAAAGCAGCTCGCGAAAAAGCGGCGGGCGGCCTCGAGCCCGTCAAGTTTCAGCGGTGGTTCGGCACGCTGATATCGCATGCGAACCGCATAACGCGTGCTGGCCGAAGCCGGCGAACCCAACCGACTCCCTTTGGGAGGGAATTTCCTCCCTTTCGGGTGATCCGCGTAGGCTTGGACGATTGTGATGAGCGGGCTAGACCACAGCCATGCAGCCTTATCTCAATCTCATGGCCAAGATTCTCGACGAGGGGGTCGAGCAGATGGACCGCACGGGAACCGGCACCTTGTCGCTGTTCGGCGCCCAGATGCGCTTCGACCTTGCCGACGGCTTTCCGCTGCTGACGACCAAGAAGCTCCACCTTCGCTCGATCATCGTCGAATTACTGTGGTTCCTCCGCGGCGACACCAATGTCCGCTGGCTTCAGGAGCGCAAGGTGCGCATCTGGGACGAATGGGCCGACGAGAAGGGCGAACTCGGTCCGGTCTACGGCAAGCAGTGGCGCGACTGGGAAACCAGCGACGGGCGCCACATCGACCAGATTCGCGGACTCATCGAATTGATCAAGCGCGACTCGGCGTCCCGCCGGCAGATTGTCACCGCCTGGAACCCCGGCGAGACCGACCGGATGGCGCTGGCGCCGTGCCACTGCCTGTTCCAGACCCAAGTCGCAGGCGGGCGGCTCAACCTCCAGCTCTATCAGCGGAGCGCCGACATCTTTCTGGGCGTACCGTTCAACATCGCAAGCTATGCGCTCCTGACCCATATGCTTGCGCGCGAATGCGGGCTTGAGCCAGGCGTGTTCGTCTGGACCGGAGGTGACTGCCACCTCTACTCGAACCATCTCGACCAGGCGCGGCTTCAACTGACCCGCGACCCGCGGCCTTTGCCCAAGGTTGTGATCAAGGACCGTGGACAGTCTCTGTTTGATTACGAGGCCGAGGACTTCCTCTTCGAAAGCTACGATCCGCATCCGCATATTGCTGCGCCCGTCGCAGTGTAGGTCCGACGCATCGCCCAAAGAAATTTCGTCTCCGGAATGAACTCATGCGACCGAGCGGCGTTCACTGAGCGGGCAGAAGGAGAATGACTCATGTTGCGCAAGGCAGTGACGATAGTCTTGATTGGCTGCGGTGTGGCGATTGCCGCCTGTAACACGGTGCGCGGTGCCGGCGAGGACGTGAAGTCCGTCGCAAATTGCACCGAGGACATGATGAAGAACGGCCAATGCTAAGCCGCTGACCGCCCTTTCGGCGGTCGGAAAATTCACGCCCGGTCGCAATCCGGCCACGGCCCAAAGAAATTTCGCATGCGAAATGGACCGCTTTGGCGCGCTCCGGCGTTCGTTCAGTTCTTAGACAGGAGAAATACCCATGATTCGCAAATTGATGACCGTAATGCTGATCGGCGGCACCATTGCCGTCGCGGCGTGCAACACCGTCCGTGGCGCCGGCGAGGACGTCAAGTCCACGGCAAACGCGGTCGACAACGCTACCTAAGCCGGGCCATGGTCGCTCGGCCTGTTTTGGGGAGGAGTGACCATGATTCGTAAGATTGCGACCGTGCTACTGATCGGTGGAGCGATGGCGATTGCCGCGTGTAATACCGTGCGGGGTGCCGGCCAGGATCTCGGCTCGGCCGCCAACGCGACCGAGAATGCGATCAACAACTACAATTGATTGCTCTTGAAATAAAAATGCCCCTCCGAAGGTAACTTCGGCGGGGCATTTTTTGTGCAGTAGCGAAGGCAATCAGCTTTTCAGATAATCGCCTGCGTCGGCATCCGAGCCATTGCCCGAAGCCGTCACGCTGGCGAGCGGATCGCCATTGTACGCAGCTTCCGGGCCTTGGGCCAGTTCGGCCGCATGCTCTTCCGCGGCGGTATTCGGCAGGATCAGGGATTCCTGCAGCTTGCGCTGGGCGGCGCGGAGCGCGATGTCGCGGCTGGATGCGGCGACGCGCATCCGGTTCATGCCCGCGCCGGTACCCGCCGGGATCAGCCGGCCGACGATGACATTTTCCTTAAGGCCGGTCAGCGTGTCGATCTTGCCCTGGACCGAGGCTTCGGTCAGCACACGAGTCGTTTCCTGGAACGACGCGGCCGAGATGAAGCTGCGGGTCTGCAGGCTTGCCTTGGTGATGCCGAGCAAGACCGGCTTGCCTTGCGCATGCTTGGCCTTCTTGCCGGTCAGCTTGGCGTTGACCTCGTCCATCTCCTCGCGATCGACCTGCTCGCCGACCAGCAGCGTGGTGTCGCCGCTGTCGGTGATGTCGACCTTCTGGAGCATCTGGCGGACGATCACTTCGATGTGCTTGTCGTTGATCTTCACGCCCTGGAGACGATAGACCTCCTGGATCTCACTGACGAGATATTCGGCCAGCGCTTCCACGCCCAACACCTCAAGGATGTCGTGCGGATCAGGCGACCCGCCGACGAGGTTGTCGCCGCGCTTGACGTAATCGCCTTCCTGGACGTCGATCACCTTCGACTTCGGGACGAGATATTCGACATCCTCGCTACCATCGTCGGGGACGATCGCGATCTTGCGCTTGGCCTTGTAATCCTTGCGGAACGAGACCTTGCCCGAAACCTTGGCGATGATCGCATTTTCCTTAGGCTTGCGCGCTTCGAACAGCTCGGCAACACGCGGCAGACCGCCGGTGATGTCGCGCGTCTTGGCGGCTTCCCGGGGAAGTCGGGCGAGCACTTCGCCGGCCTGGACGGTCGCGCCGTCCTCGACCGCGATGATCGCGCCGACAACCAGACGATAGACCGCGGCTTCGGCGCCGTCCTTGCTTAGCAAGGTCAGGCGAGGACGAAGGTCGTCCTTCTTCGACTTGGCCGGATCGTCGGTGACGACGCGCTGCGAAATGCCGGTCGCTTCATCGGTCTGTTCGCTCAACGTGCGGTTGTCGATCAGGTCCTGGTACTTCACCACGCCGGCCTTTTCGGTGATCACCGGCGCATAGCTCGGATCCCACTCGGCGATGCGGTCGCCTCGGCTGACGATGTGACCGCCCTCATAGAGCACTTGAGCACCGTAAGGCACACGATGGGTCGAGCGCTCGCGCCCGTCCATGTCGAGGATCGCGATCTCGCCCGACCGCGAAATGCTGATCCGACGGCCGCGCGGGTCGACGATCATCGGCATGTCGCGGAACTCGATCGTGCCGTCGACCGGCGCTTCGAGGTTCGACTGTTCGTTGAGTTGGGCGGCACCGCCGATGTGGAAGGTCCGCATCGTCAGCTGGGTGCCCGGCTCGCCGATCGACTGGGCAGCGATCACGCCGACCGCTTCGCCGATGTTGACCGGTGTACCGCGGGCCAGATCGCGCCCGTAGCACTTGCCGCACACGCCCTGCTTCGAAGCGCAGATCAGTGGGCTGCGGATCTTCATCCCCTGCAGGCCGATCTCCTCGATCCGGGCAACCATCGCCTCGTCGAGCAGCGTGCCCTCCGGAATGACGACTTCGCCGGTCTTGGCGTCGACCACATCCTCAGCCGTGGTGCGGCCGAGCACGCGATCGGCGAGCGACGCGATAGTGGCGCCGCCCTGGACGATCGCCCGCATTTCGAGCGCACGGTCGGTGCCGCAATCCTCCTCGATGACGACGCAATCCTGCGACACATCGACGAGGCGGCGAGTGAGGTAGCCCGAGTTGGCGGTCTTCAACGCGGTGTCCGCGAGGCCCTTGCGGGCGCCGTGGGTCGAGTTGAAATATTCAAGGACGGTGAGGCCTTCTTTGAAGTTCGAGATGATCGGCGTCTCGATGATCTCGCCCGACGGCTTGGCCATCAGGCCGCGCATGCCGGCAAGCTGCTTGATCTGAGCCTGCGAACCACGAGCGCCCGAATGGGCCATCATGTAGATCGAGTTGACCGGGTTCTCGCGGCCGTCCTTGTCCTTCGACGTCGACGAGATTTCCTTCATCATCTCGGCCGCGACGCGGTCGCCGCAACGCGACCAGGCGTCGATCACCTTATTGTACTTTTCCTGCTGGGTGATCAGGCCGTCCTGATACTGTTGCTCATAATCCTTCACCAGCGCCTTGGTTTCGTCGACCAAAGCGACCTTGGCGGCGGGGATGACCATGTCGTCCTTGCCGAAGCTGATGCCGGCCTTGAACGCGTGGCGGAAGCCGAGCGCCATGATGGCGTCGGCGAACAGGACCGTCTCTTTCTGGCCGGTGTGGCGATAGACGATGTCGATGACGTCGCCGATCTCCTTCTTGGTCAGCAGGCGGTTGACCGTCTCGAACGGTACCTTGTGGCTCTGCGGCAGGGTCTCGCCCAGCAGCATGC
Organism: Sphingomicrobium sp.; assembly: GCA_035318245.1. GTDB lineage: Bacteria > Pseudomonadota > Alphaproteobacteria > Sphingomonadales > Sphingomonadaceae > Sphingomicrobium. The sequence goes on from DATHFE010000008.1 coordinate 18,671, forward strand.
GCCCGGCGGTCGTTTCGAACCGCTTCATATACT
>DATHFE010000009.1:0-18001 GCA_035318245.1 Sphingomicrobium sp.
ACCCTAGAAAGCGCGCATGGCGGTCGTCGCAGCCTTTCTCTACCGCAACGGGCAACGCGTCCGGCCGATCTCGATCGACGAGAAGATCGACCGCTGCGACGACAAGAGCGAGTTCGTGTGGATCGGGATCGCCGACCCGACCGAGGCGGAAATGCACTCGCTGCAGTTAAGCTACGACCTCCATCCGCTGGCGGTCGAGGATGCGATGGTTGCCGACCAGTTGCCCAAGGTCGACGTCTATGGCGACCAATTGTTCGTCGTCGCGCGCACCCCGCATATGGAGGGCGAGACGATCGAATATGGCGAGACCGCGATCTTCGTCGGCCACAGCCACATCATCAGCGTCCGCCACGGCTCGACCCGGGCGCACACGGCACTGCGCGAGCAACTCGAAAAAGCGCCGCGGCTGCTGACGCACGGCGTCGATTATCTGCTCCACGCGATCCTCGATTACATCGTCGACGGCTATCGGCCTTTGGTCGAGCAGCTTGAGGAAGAAGGGCTGGAGATGGAGCAGCACGCCGTCGACAGCTTCCTCGGCCGGGAGGAGGTCAACCGCATCTTCACGCTTCGGCGAGAGCTGATCCGATTCCAGCGCGTCCTCGGCCCGATGGGGGAAGTGGCGCACAAGCTGGCGCGGCAGGAGCTGCCCTGCATCGACGCCGAAGCGCGCAACTATTTCCGCGACGTGCTCGATCATGTCCGGCGGGTCCAGACGATGGTCGATGGCTTGCGCGAATCGCTAAGCTCCGTGTTCGAATTCAGCAGCCTGCTGGAGCAGCAGCGCACCGGCACAATCACCCGCCAACTGGCGGCCTGGGCGGCGATCCTCGCGGTGCCGACCGCGATCGCCGGAATCTACGGCATGAACTTCGACAATATGCCGGAGACCAAGACACAATACGGCTATTTCGTCGTCATCGCGGTGATCGCTGCGATTTGCGGCTGGCTCTATCGAGCGTTCCGGCGCGCCCGCTGGCTTTAGTTTTTGGCGAGCCTAGCCTCGACCAGCTTGATCGCCGCCGCGATTGCCTCGTCGACGGTCATGCCGCTGGTATCGAGCAAGTCGGCGTCTTTCGCCCGCGCCAGCGGCGCCACATCGCGTTCGGCATCCCGCTCGTCCCGCGCCTTGATGTCGATCAGCACGTCTTCCAGATGCACCGCCATCCCCCGCGCCTTAAGCTCCTCCAGCCGCCGCTCGGCGCGCACTTCGGCCGATGCGGTAACGAACAGTTTGGCGTCCGCGTCCGGCGCGATCACCGTCCCGATGTCGCGCCCGTCGAGCACCGCTCCGCCCGGCTGCGCGGCGAAGTCACGCTGCCGCTCAAGCAAAGCGGCGCGCACCGCCGGATAGGCCGACACCCGCGACGCGATCCCGCCGACGACTTCGCTCCTCAGCTCCGGATCATGGGGGTCGACCGCCGCGACGTCGCACGCTTTCAGCGCCTCGAACTCATGCGCCGGGTCGCCGCCCCACCGCCACAGGTTCAGCGCCACCGCGCGGTACAGCATGCCGGTGTCCATATGCGGCAAGTCGAAATGCTTCGCCAGCGCCCGGGCGATGGTACCCTTGCCGCTCGCCGCGGGGCCATCGACGGCGATCACCGGCGCAGGCTTGGCGCGCGGTCCGCGCGATCCTTTTGTGCGGTCTGCCGCGTCGGTCGGCTCGTCGGTGAAAGCGGGCTTGGTCAAGGCCCGGGCGCTTTGACAGTGGGACAAGCCTATGGCAAGGCGCCCGCCGCATCGGATCGCGCTTCACGCCGATCGATTTCTACCCGATTCAAGCATGACTGGAGAACTAATTCCATGGTGAAACCCGAATGGGGCACCAAGCGCACTTGCCCCAAGTGCTCGACCCGTTTCTACGATCTCGGAAAGGACAATCCGGTCCATTGCGTCGCCTGTGAGCATGAGTTCGTGCCGGAGCCGGTGCTGAAGTCGAAGCAGCCGCTGCCGTTCGAAACCCCGGTCGCCGTGGCGCCCAAGGAAGCGGCCGCCGACGCAGATCTCGGCGCCGAGGATCTGGTCCCCGACGAGGATGAAGAGCCGAGCCCCGACGATGAAGTCGATCTTGGCGCTGGCGACGACGACTTGGGCGTTGAAACCGCCGGCCAGGACGACGATCACTAGGGAATAGCTTGCCCAAGCGATGATTTTTCCCGTTTCCAGCCGGGGAAACATCGCCTAAAGGCGCGAATTGTGGGGCCGTAGCTCAGCTGGGAGAGCGTCGCGATGGCATTGCGAAGGTCTGGGGTTCGATCCCCCACGGCTCCACCATTTCTAACTTAGCCCGCGCAGTCGAGAATTTCCCCAGCCTCCTGGCGGTACAGCATCGCCATTTGCAGGTGCGCCTCGCGCGCCGCCGGGTGGGCCGCTTCGCTGGCGCGGCGAGCTTCGACCAAGGCCCGCGCAAGGCAGTAGTCGGCTTCGTTGCTCGCATTTTGTGGGGAAAACCTCATGGTCGACACAGCGGGGGCCGCGCGCCGATCTCCGTCGTGCGCTCGAGACAATTCTGGCCCACCGCCGAACTGCAGACGCAAGGTATTTCGCATTGGCTGGACCATCGTCGATTCTCCGTCACACCGGCTTGTCTAACCTCATTTGGCGTCCGTGATGTGACGAAGGCTTAGCGGCCGCATTACCGAATGGTCATGATTCCCCGCCCGCGCCGCCGCGCATGAATATTACCATTTTTTCATGAAGCCCACGCGGTCGCGAAAGCTGCTCCCGTGCAAGGGTGGCGCATTGTGAAGCAGAAAACGAACAGCATCCTGTCGGGTCCGTCTGGCCGAACAGCAATCGCGCTGCTCCTCGGAGTCAGCGCGATGGCGCTGGTGGTTGCGATCGCCGAGAAGGAGTCGGACATCGGAATTGGCGGGCGGCGCAGCATCGTTGCCGAAGAAATGTTCGGCAACGCGGTTGGGGCCACGGCCGAGCCGCTCGACCGGGCAACAGCCCGGAGCCTGGCAATTCCGGTGACCGAAAGGGGGCTGGTCGTCACCAGCGTCGCCTGGAATGGCCCGGCGGCGCGCGCGGGAGTCCGCGCCGGCGACGTGATCGAGCGCATCGATTCTATTCCCATAGCTTCGCTCAACGACGCGGCTGTGGCACTCGAGGTGGCGCGCGCCCCGATCACAGTGACGCTGAACAGCCGGGGTCATTATGCTATCGTGACCTTGCCAACCTCTCCGGGGCGCGATGATCACGGCACGGAACAGGGAGATGAGCAATGACCAGGAAGATCCTCGTCGTTGAGGACGACGCTACCACGGCGGATTACATTGCCAAGGGACTTTCCGAGAACGGTTATGTCGTCGATCGCGCCGCCGACGGCCGCGATGGATTCTTTCATGCGGTCGATGGGACTTACGCCGCTGTCATCCTCGATCGAATGCTCCCTGGAATGGATGGCCTGGCGGTGCTCTCCGCTCTCCGCGCCGCGAACGTCGATACGCCGGTTATCATCCTTTCGGCGCTTGGATCGACGGACGAGCGCGTTAAAGGCCTCAAGGCGGGCTCGGACGATTATCTGGTCAAGCCGTTTGCTTTCTCGGAGCTGCTGGCCCGGCTTGAAGTGCTACAGCGACGCGGTGCCGTCCATGGTGAGCAGGTGGTCACGACGCTGCATTGCGGCGACCTCAGTATGGACCTTCTCTCTCACCGCGTTGAGCGAGCGGGCAATCGCGTAGACCTCCAGCCGCGCGAGTTCAGGCTGCTCGAGTTCCTGCTTCGCAACCAGGGCCAGGTGGTTACCCGCACGATGATGTTGGAAGAGGTGTGGGACTATCACTTCGATCCGGGCACAAACGTCATCGATGTTCATATCAGCCGCCTGCGCAAGAAGATCGACGAGAGCGGCGACGTGCCGCTGCTCCATACCGTGCGCGGCGTCGGCTATATGCTGAGCGAGGCGGCGTGAGCCGATTGACCCGGAGCTGGCTCAAGCGTTCGACCACGGCGCGGTTCGTGATGCTCTATTTGGCTCTCAGTCTTGTCAGCGTGATCCCGGTTCTTGTCTTCATCTACCACCAGTCCGACCGAATCGTCGCCAACGGTTATCAGTCTACGGTCGCTGACCGCACTGCAATCCTGATGGGCGAGTATCGCGCCGGTGGCATCCCTGGGCTGACGCGGGGAGTGAAAGAGCGGGCGGCGACCGGCGTCCTGACGCACGGCATCCTGTTGCTGGTCGATCGAGACGGCCGCAAAATGGCTGGCAATATCGGAGCCTGGCCGCCCTCCCTGAATGGAGACGTGTGGAGGGAAATGCTGCTCTATCGCGACGGGCACGATGCGCCCGAGCGGTTCGGGCTGTCGACTCGCCGGCTGCCTTCGGGTGAGCGACTGCTCGTCGGTGTGGAGGTCAATGATCGCGGCCCGATGCGCGAAGCGATGGTGGTAGCCATGATCGCAGCACTGATCCTCGCGATCCCAATCGGGCTGCTGGGAAGCCTGGTGCTGGTTCGATTCATGAATTCGCGCGTGAATGATGTTGCCAAAGTGGCGGCGAGCATTGCCGGGGGCGATCTCACCCGCCGTGTCGAAACGGAAGGCTCGAACGACCCGTTCGACCGTCTCGGCATGTCGCTGAATGCGATGCTGGAGCGAATCGAGGCCTTGGTGGAGGAAATGCGCCTCGTCACCGATGCGCTGGCCCACGACCTGCTTTCGCCGCTGACGCGAATTCGCGCCTTCATGGAAAAGGTGGCGGAGCAGCCCACGGACGAGCTGCGCGCCCGTGCCCGCGATGCAATTTCCGAAGAGATCGACGCCATGCGTCGCATGATTGCCGGGACGCTCGAGATCAGCCGCGCCGAAGCCGGCATGGGACGCGAGAATTTTGTGCGCTTCGATATCGGTGTGCTGCTTGTCGACCTATGCGAAATGTACCAGCCGCTGGCCGAGCAGCAGCACCTGTCGATCGCTGTCGAGAATCCGGGTCCGATCCCCTATTTCGGCAACCGCCAACTGCTTGGCCAGGCGGTATCCAACCTGATCGACAATGCCATCAAATATGGCCCGGGCGGCGGCACGATACGAATCGGCGCGGACGATTTCGGCGAGGCGGTCCGCCTGTGGGTCGCCGATCGCGGGCCAGGGATTCCCGCCGACCGCCGCCAGGAAGCTGTGCGCAAGTATGGGCGCCTCGATCCGGCACGCGCGTCCGAAGGCAGCGGTCTTGGCCTAACGTTGGCGCGCGCAGTTGCGAGCCTCCACCACGGCGAACTCCGACTCGAGGACAATCAACCTGGGCTTCGAGTCGAATTGATCTTGGCGCGAACGCCTTCGAGATGAATCATCCGTAATCCTCGGCCCACGGCACTGACAGGGGCTCCGATCTACGCACCGGACAGCGAGGATCGTTCCGGTCGCCCCCTCCGGAAGGGTCCTCGCACCAGTCCTCGGAGGCGCCGACCGAAAGTCGGCGCAGGAATCAAGCCGCAAGGATCGAGAGATGAGCATGAAATTCGTCAGTGCCGTCCTTAGCGCGACCGCGATCACCGTCATGTCGGCTCCGGCGGCGCAGGCAGCCTCCGCCCCGCCCGTTCGAAACATCGTGTTGGTCCACGGCGCCTGGGTCGACGGATCCGGCTGGAAGCCCGTCTATGAGATACTGACCAAGCACGGCTACAACGTCACCCTCGTCCAGCAGCCACTGACCTCGCTCGAAGACGACGTCGCTGCCACGCGACGGGTCATCGCCCTCCAGCCCGGACCGACCATCCTCGTGTCGCACAGCTACGGCGGCACCGTGATTACGGAGGCCGGCAACGATCCCAAGGTTGCCGGGCTGGTCTACATCGCGTCCCACCAACCGGACGCGGGAGAGAGCGAAGGCGGCAACGGCAAGCCCTACCCGACGCCGACCAGCCGGGCCAAGGCGATCCAGACGACGCCGGATGGCTTCACTTTTCTCGACCCTGCCCTGTTCCCGAAATTGTTCGCCCCCGACCTGCCTCGCGCCCAGGCCGAATTCGAAGCCCGCGCCCAGATGCTGACGTCGGCCAAGGTCTTCACCACGCCGGTCACCAGTCCGGCCTGGAAGGTGAAGCCGAGCTGGGCGCTGGTCGCCGGCGCGGACCAGATCATCAGCCCCGACCTCGAACGCATGTACGCCAAGCGCGCGCATAGCAAAGTGGTTGAGGTCCCGGGCGCGAGTCACTCGGTCTACGAGAGCCGCCCGAAAGAGGTCGCTGCCTTGATTGAGGACGCCGCGACACACGCCCTGGACGAGGCTACGCAGTGAACCGACCTTTAGATCGCCAATCCAAACGAAAGGAACCCAGACAATGCGCGCCCTCCCAAACTTCCTCATTCCACTGCTTGCATTGACGGCTTCATCGGCGATGGCCCAGGAAACCGCGACAATTCCTGTGCAATTGTCCAACTTCAAATTCACCCCCAATCAGATCGTGCTTGAGCATGGCCAGCCATATGTTTTGAGGCTGACCAACGCGGCCAGTGGCGGCCATAATTTCGACGCGCAGTCCTTCTTCGCGAGTGCGACCGTGGCGCCGGCCGATCGGGCGTTGATCAAAGGCGGCACTATCGAAGTCCCTGCCGGCCAGGTTCGTGAGATCCACCTCGTCGCGAACGCACCCGGCCAATATGACCTCAAGTGCAGCCACTTCCTGCATGCCGGATTCGGAATGAAGGGGACGATCGTCGTCCGGTAGCAGCGGATTCCGTTCAGCCTGAAGTGCCCCGGTCGAATTACGAACTGTTCAGGAAGTGGACCACGGGCGGCAAGGCGCCTGACCTTACGATCTTGAATCACCGGGCAACGCAAAGGAAAAGGATCATGCGAACCAGTCTTGCACTCATCATCGGGACGGCAGCTCTGTCGCTTAGCGCCTGCGCTGACGCGAACGGCGCTTATGGCGTCGGCTATGCCAGCGGCTACGACTCACCGGGGTTCGATTGCTACAACGGCCCCTACGGCTACGGCTACGGCGGCTACAGCTACGACAATTGCGGCTGGTATGATGGGTCCTTCTACCCCGGCTTCGGTAACTTTGTGTTCGACCGCGACCACCACCGGCACAACATGACCGGTCGCCAGCACGACTATTTCACCCGCCAGGCCCGAGGCCCCGACGGCGGACGCAGGGTCGGCCTTGGCAGCAGTGGCGGTGTAGTTCCGCCCACCATGTCCCAGCCGCAGGGAATGCCGCGCAACGGCATGAGTTCAGGCTTCGGGCCCGGTCCGCGCGTCGGCATCCCCGGGGCCGGCAACGGCTTTGGCGGGGGCGGTCGCGGCGGCTTTGGCGGCTCTCGTGGCGGATCATTTGGTGGATCCCGCGGCGGCAGCGGGCACCGCGGATAGTCCTCGCAGCGGTTGGCCAACAGTCGAAGTGAAGGTCATCACCTGCCGCTCCCCAGGTGATGACCTTCAGCGGCAATGGGATAGGCCCGGAGATTGGATAAAATGGCGAAAATCGGCACACGAATTGTGATTCTCCTGGCCTCGGTCGGGCTGGCGCTTGTCGGCGCGGCGGACGCCGCTTTCGCGGACCCCCAGCCCGCCTCGTCCGACGGCTACGGCTATGACAGGAATGGGACCTATAACGACGGCATGGGTTATGACAGAAATGGCGTCTTTGACGACGGCATGGGCTATACCGATGACAACAGTTCATCGGACGATTTCAACTGTTACGACAACGGCGCGCGTGACGCGTATGACGCCGACAATTGCGGCTGGTACAATGGGTCTTTCTACCCCGGCTTTGGTGCCTTCGTCTTCGACCGGCACCACCATCGACATCATATGACCGGCCGCCAGCATGACTACTTCACCCGCCAGGCCCGGGGCCCCGACGGCGGACGCAGGGTCGGCCTTGGCAGCAGTGGCGGCTTTGGCGGCTCGCGTGGCGGCTCATCGGGCGGATTTCGCGGCGGCGGGCACGGCGGCTAGTCCTTAGAACATACAAAAACGGCGGCGTCTTGCGACGCCGCCGTCTCTGATCAACCGAACGAAAAAGCTTAGAGCTTGTTCGAAACGTTGTTGAAGGTCGTGCTCAGCTTGGTGCCGATGCCCTGCATCGCGCCAATCGCCGCAACGGCGATGAGAGCAGCAATGAGACCGTATTCAATCGCGGTCGCACCCTTGTTATTTTTGATCAGCTTAAGAAACTTCGCCATGTCTGGTCTCCTAGGTTCCACATCAATGGGGACGGGAAATCCCCCACCAGCGCAGTCCATTTGCGTCGGTTGAGAAGGGGAATAGGGCCTGACCAGTTGAGGAAGTTTTAAAGCGGTCGGTTAAGATGCGTTAACCGCAAGATTATTTTTCGTCATCGACCAGCTTGCCGATCTGCTCGAACAGCTCGCGGATCGCCTTGGTGCTGTCGCTCCAGTCATCAGGCAGCGGGCTCTTGCGCTCTCGTCGAGGGGCAGCCGGCAGATGGAATTGCGGCGGCAATGCCGGCCCGACCCGCCCGTCGACCGCCAAGGCCGGCACCATGAAGCTACGCCAGATTCGCGCCGGGGTGGTCCCGCCGCTGACGTCGCCGAGCGAGCCATTGTCGTCCCGCCCAACCCAAATCCCGACCACCAGATTGCCGGCAAAGCCGATGAACAGGGCGTCGCGGTTGCCCTGGCTGGTGCCGGTCTTGCCGAATGTCGGGACGCTGAGCGCGGCGCGGCGGCCGGTGCCTTGGTTGGTCGCCGCCCACAACAGATCGAGCATCGGCGCCCGGTCGCGGCGGTCATCGAGCGCGCCGCCGCGAGCGAAAAGCATCGACAATTGTCCATCGTCGCGCGTGTCGGGCAATCCGCGCGGCTGGACTGGATAATGACCGCCGGCGATGGCGGCGTAAGCGCTCGTCAGCTCGATCAGGCTGACTCCCGCCGTGCCAAGGGCCACGCTCGGGCTGTCGGGCAAAGGCGAGGAAATGCCGAGGTCCCGCGCCGCCCGCATCACATTGCCGCGGCCGACCGCTTCGGACAGTCGCACCGTCGCCGCATTGGATGAGCGGGCAAAGGCTTCGCGCAACGTGATGTCGCCGCGATAGATTCCGTCGCTGTTTGCAGGCGACCAGCCGTCGATCGTCACTGGCCGGTCGGAGATGACGCTGTCGGGACTGTAGCCCGCGCGAAGAGCGGCAAGGTAGACGAACAATTTGAACGCCGACCCAGGCTGGCGCCGCGCCTGTGTCGCGCGGTTGAACGGGCTCGACTTGTAGCTCGTCCCGCCAACCATCGCGACCACACGACCGTCGGGCCGCATCGCGACCAGCGCCGCCTGCGCCCCACCAAGCGAGGCATTGTTGACCGCGCGCACCGCGAGCCGTTGCAGATCGGCGTCAAGTGTGGTCGCGACGCGCACTTCACCGAAATCGCTTTCGAACGCCTTCGACGCCGCCGGCGCGACCCAGTCGGCGAAATAGGTCCCGGTTGGAACGCGGTCACGGGTCGCTATCGGCCGCGCCAAGGTTGTCGCGGCGGCCCGTTCGCGGCTGATCGCGCCGGTTTCGGCCATCGTGCCGAGCACCAGCCGGCTGCGCTTCTGGGCGTCGCTGAGGTGCCGCGTCGGGGCAAGCCGCGACGGCGCCTGGACCATCCCGGCGAGCATCGCCGATTGGGCCAGCGACAAATTCTCCGGTTGCCTTCCGAAATAATGCCGCGATGCCGCACGCAGGCCATAAACCCCGTCGCCGAAATAAACGCTCGACAGGTAGCGCGAGAGAATTTCGTCCTTGGTCAGCCAGCCTTCGAGCCAGAAAGCGATGATCACCTCCTGCGCCTTGCGTTTGTAGCTGCGGTCGGATGACAGGAAGCTGGTCTTGGCCAGCTGCTGGGTGATCGTGCTGCCGCCTTGGCGGACACCGCCGGCTGAAGCGTTGGCGACCATCGCCCGGCCGATCGCGCGCGGATCGATCCCCCAGTGGCGATAAAAACGCCGATCCTCGATCGCGATGAACGCCGCCGGGGTCAGCGGGTTGAGCTTTGCGATCTCTACCGGCGTATCCTTGATCGCGCCGCGACGGGCGATTGGGCGGCCCTCGCTGGACACCAACAGCATCGCCGGGTCGGCCAGCGGCTCCAATGCCCGCGAAAGCGGGGCGGTGACGATGAGCCACAAGATGGTGATCAGCAGCAGCGCCGAGACGCCGTAAAGCACGACTCTCCAGCGCTTGCGCTTGGGCCTTACCGGCGCCTCTATCGGTTCGACCACGACCGGAGCGAGCGGGTCGGGCAATTCCTCGATGTTCGCGCCGCCACGCCGCCAAATGATGTCGCCTTCGATCATGCTCCCTTTCCACGCCGGAAACGTGCAACTGCCTTATTTGACTAATACAGTTAACCCAGCCTGTCCGCAACGCTTGCTGTAGCGGGCTTTGCGATTAAACCGGAAGACATGCCTCCCACACGCTTATGTACCGCCGCCAAATTCGCACTGCTCGCCGCGCTGGTCGTCGCGGCACCGGGTTGCCGCCAGGGTGATGACGGAACGGTGAACGTCACGGTCATCGGTGCCAAGCCGCGTCTGATCGATCCGGCCAGTGGTCTGGCCCGCCCCAGCGATCAAGTCCTGCTCTCCGCGGTCGCCCAAGGGCTCGTGCGGTTCGACGCCCGGGGGGACATCGAGCCCGGCCTGGCCGAGCGCTGGAACGTCAGCGACGACGGCCTAAGCTATATCTTCCGCCTGACCAAAAGCACTTGGCCGAGCGGCCGGCCGATTACGGCAAAGGATGTCGTACGTCTGTTCAAGCGGCAGATCGCGCCGGAAAGCCACAACCCCATCAGGGACACCGTCGGCGCGATCGCCGAAGTGGTTGCAATGACCGACCGGGTGATCGAGATTCGCTTGCTCGCGCCGCGGCCCAACCTCCTGCAATTGCTCGCCCAGCCCGAATTCGGCCTGCTCCGCGATGGTCAAGGCAGCGGGCCGTTCCGATTGAGCGACAAGCCCCAGCCCGGCGATTTGCTTCGTTTGAGCCGGGACGTGCCCGGCCCCGACGGCGATCAGACGCGCCGCGAAGTCGTATTTCTATCCGGCGCTCCGGCCGCGCAAGGGATCCGCGCTTTCGCGGAAAGGAAAGCCGATCTCCTCCTCGGCGGCAGCTTCGTCGACCTGCCGCTGACTAGCAGCGCGAATCTGCCGCGTAACGCCTTGCGTTTCGATCCGGTAGCTGGATTGTTTGGGTTGGTCCCGGCACGCAGGGGCGGGCCGCTCGGCGAACGCGATGTGCGCCTGCTGCTCAGTCAGGCGATCGATCGTGATGCACTCATCGCCGCGCTGGCCGTTCCGAACCTGACCCCTCGCGCCACTGTCCTTCAGCCCGGGCTCGAAGGGCTTGGCGACCCGGTCGTGCCTGCTTGGCTGGCAGAGCCCGCCGAAGCGCGCCGCGCCCGCCTGATCGCGGAAGCCAACCGTCTGTTCGGCAACGCCGAGCGACCGGTGCTGCGTATTGCGCTTCCCGAGGGCCCTGGCGCGCGCATCCTGCTCGATCGGCTTGGCCGAGACTGGGCACCGCTCGGTCTCCGCGTCGCTCCCGTTGCCAAGGGGATCGCCATCGATTTGCGGCTGGTCGACACCGTCGCGCCATCGACGTCGCCCGCATGGTTTCTTCGCGAATTCCGCTGCGGAATTACCCCGATTTGCGAACCCAAGGCCGACGAACTACTCGATGCCGCGCGCGCCGCTCCGATCGCCGCCCAGCGAAGCGCCCTGCTCGCCGAGGCGGCGCGGATGATGGACGACGAAACATTGTTCCTGCCGATCGCCGCGCCGGTCCGCTGGTCGCTGGTTTCCCCGGCGATTTCCGGCTTCGCATTGAACAGGTTCGGCCGTCACCCGTTGATCGGGTTGAAACAGAGGCTTTCGCGCGAAAGGGCCGACTGATGGCGACTCCAGTGGGAGACCGACAGCCTTTCCCCGGCTTTGGCAGCGACGCCAAATCGGTCCGCGCCCGTGTCGAGGCGATGGAGCAGATCCTCGAGCGGATGTTCGTGATCCCCGGCATCAACCGGCCGGTCGGGCTTGACGTGATCCTCGATGTCATTCCGGGCATCGGCGACATCGCCGGCGCGGCGCTCGGCAGCTACATGATCTGGGAAGCGCGCAATCTCGGCATGTCGAAATGGCAGATGTCGCGGATGGCGGGCAATGTCGGAACGGATTTCCTGCTCGGCCTGATCCCGATTATCGGCGTGATTCCGGATTTCCTGTTCCGGTCCAACACCCGCAACCTGCGCATCATCAAGCGCCACCTCGACAAGCACCACGCCGACACGGCGACGGTGACCATTGCGGCCAAGCCCGTCCCGTGATTGGGCACCTGCCCAGGTTAGCGCTGGCGCTCGGCCTGTTCCTTTCGCAACCGGCCCAGGCCGCGCCCGACCTTAAGACGATGCACGGCGTCTGGCGGGGCATGATCGGGAATTTACCCGTTCACGTCTGCTACGGCGCATCCGAATATTCGAATGACGGCAAATATTTCTATATGCGACGGCTAAGCACGATCCCGCTGCGGGCCGACGAGAAAGTGGCGGGCGAGCTGACCGAAGGCTGGGCGGATACCAAGGGCGTCGCGCGCTGGCGGATGAAGGCCATTGCCAAGAACCGGGCCGAAGGAATCTGGACCGGCAATGGCCGAACGCTTCCGATCCGCCTCACCCGCCTGCCCTTCGCGACAAGCGAGGAGTTCGACAGCCCCTGCGGCAGCTTGGCGTTCGTCCAGCCGATCGTCGCGGCCACGCGGATTGTTAAAAGCCCGAGGCGCGTCCACGGCCTTGCAGTCGAGAAGTGGACGCTCGCTTTTCCTGACGAGAACGTCTCGGTCGAAAGCTTTCAGCTGCTCGGCACCGGCCCGGCAATCGCCGCGATTAACCGGCGCCTTCGCGAGCCGTTCGACAAGTCGGACGAGGGGTGGAAATGGTGCTTGCGCAATGCGGGCGCATGGGGCGGCGACTATCATGACGAAGTCGAGGCTCGACTTGTCACTGCGCATTGGCTGTCGGTGATGTCATATAACGAGAGCTTTTGCGGCGGCGCGCACCCGAACAACAGCAACCAGCCGATCCTGTTCGATCGCCAGAGCGGGAGGTCGGTCGATCTCTACACCTGGTTCGGTAGCGCGTCTTCCAATCGAGAGAAGGTGGAAGGCTATTCTGAAACGATCGACACCCTGACAGGAAAATTATTCAATCTCGTCCTGACACTTCATCCGCGCGCCAGCGAGAGTGAGGAGGATTGCGGCGGCGCGGTCAAAACCGCATCGAGCTGGACATTGGAACTGAAGCGCGAGGGGATCGGCTTCACCCCGGATCTGCCGCGCGTCGTCATGGCTTGCGGTGACGAGGTCGTTCTGCCGTGGAACAAGCTGGCGCCGTTCCTGAGCCGAAGTGGCAAGCGGGAAGTCGCGGCGCTTCGCGCCGAATTGCGCCGTTAGCGCTTTCGGGCGGCTTTTCCGGGGTCGGGCTCGATGCCGTGCTGGATTTCGTGCCGGTGGTCGGTCCGACCGCCGGGGCGGTGCTTAGCTCCTATTTCGCGTGGGAAGCACGCAACCTCGGCTTGCCGAAAATGGCAGATGGCGCGCATGGCGGGCAATGTCGGCACGAACTTCCTGTCGGGACTGACCCCGTTCGTCGGCGCCATCCCCGATTTCCCGTTCCGCTCAAACACCCGCAACGTGCGCATCATCAAGCGCCATCTCGACAAGCACCACGCCGACACCGCGACGATCAAGGAGCGCCCGCTTTAGCGCGTCTTCGTCCCGATCTCCTTCGTCAGGAATGCCCACAGCAAAGCGGCGCGCATCGCGTCTTCGGTGCGGTCGGCGCCTACCGAGTGACCGCCTTCGGTGTACTCATGATAATAGACGCGGTTGCCGTCTGCCTTGAGCGCGGCCGCCATCTTGCGCGCATGGCCCGGATGCACCCGGTCATCCTTGGTCGACAGATAGAAGAATGCCGGCGGATAGCGGACACCTTTGCGGACATTTTGGTAGGGCGAATATTTGGACATGAAGGCCCAATCGGCCGGCTTGTCGGGGTCGCCATATTCGTCGATCCATGACGCCCCGGCCGACAGCTGCGAGTAGCGCTGCATGTCGAACAAGGGCGAGCCGGCGATCACCGCCGAATAGAGCTCGGGATGCTGGGTCATCGCCGCGCCGACCAGCACGCCGCCATTGGACCGCCCCGAAATCGCGATTCCGCCGCGCCGCGCGACGCCGGTGCGCAGCAGGTCGCGGGCAACCGCTTCCAGATCGTCGAAGCTGTTCTGCCGCTTCTCGCGCAGCGCGGCCTTGTGCCAGGTCGGACCATATTCGCCGCCGCCCCGGATGTTGGCGAGGACGAAGGCGTTGCCGTCCTCGGCCCAGAACAGTCCGAGCGGACCGGAGCGGTAAGGCTGGGCGGTGAGATAGGTCGGGGTTTGGGCGGCACGGAAGCCGCCATAAGCATGGATCAGCGCGGCGGTCGCACCTGTCACTCCTTTCTTGCGGACCAGGAAGTAGGGCACCCGCGTGCCGTCCTTCGACTTGGCGAAGCGCTGGACAACGGTGAAGCGCGACGCATCGAACTGCGCGGGAAGACCCTGGACCTTACGCGTCTCTCCGGTCGGCGAAACCGCAACCAGGGTCGTCGGTGTCAGCATGCCCTCGACCGTGACGAAGGCGATATCGAGCTTACCGGCCGTGGAGACGATGTGCAGCGTGCTGTGGGCGGGAAGCGGCATAGTCTGGCTCGTCCAGTGCCCGTCGGGCTGGCGCTTCAAAGCGAACAATTTTCCCGAAACATCGTCGAGCGCCTTGATCCACAGCAGATTGTCGCTCGAAGCCACGTCCTCGATCGCCTGGCTCGCGGTTGGCGCCATGACCAATGCCGGCACGGGCTTTCCGCCCGCGAGCATTTGGGCGACATCGAACGCCACGACCGAACCCGGTTTGAGACTGCCCAAAGGCTCGACCAGAGTGACGATCGCCTGACCAGATACAATTGTGTCGAAGCTGGCGGTGTCCGGGATCGGCAGTTCGACCCAGTGGTCGTCGGGCGCGCGCATCGACAGGCGGCTGGTGTAAAAACCGGTCCCGCGAGTGATCAGCACGCGGCGAACGTCTCCGTCCATCACCGCGAACGGCGACACACTGATGTCGGACTCGACGCCTTGCGCGACCAGGGTCGCCGCGCTCCACGGCGTGCCGCGCTTCCATAATTTGACCATCCGCGGATAGCCCGATCGGGTCGCGGTTCCCTCGCCTTCGACCGCAGCGACCAGCAATGTATCGCGGTCGATCCATTCGGCACTGTTCTTGCCTGCCGGCATGGTGAAACCATCGGCGACGAATTGGCCGGCGCCAAGATCGAACTCGCGCAGCACATCGGCGTCGCTGCCGCCCGGGCTCAGCGATACCAGGCAGCGCTGATAGTCCGGCGCCAGGCAATCTGCGCCGTGCCACACCCAGCTCTTGCCCTCGGCCTTGCCCAGCGCGTCAACGTCGATCAACGTCCGCCACCGCGGCTTGCCGGCAAGATAGGCCGGCAATGGCGAAACCCGCCACAGCCCGCGCGGGTGATCGGCATCGACCCAATGATTGGCAACCAGATCACCCATCACCTCGTCGGGCATGGCGATCTGATTGGGATCGTTGAGCAAGGCCAGCGCCCGGGTCCGGTGCGCTTCGAAGCCGGGATTGGCTTTCAACTGCGCCTCGGTCTCCGCATTCCATTGCCTGACCTGCGCGAGCGGCTTGGCGCCGTCGATATCCTCGAGCCACAAATAGGGATCGGCCGCCTGGGCAAAGGTAGCGGTTGTGATCAGCGCCAAGGCGGCAACGAACAATATCTTGCGCAATCCATGTCTCCCCGAGGATTTGCGCCATCGTGCGAGAGAGAGATCGAACGGTCAACGCCCGCATCGACGAGCGGACAAACGAGGGTCCAAACTTGGCCGGATCGCCGATGCTCGGTTTGGACGATGGCGCCGGCTTGCCGGCGTATTAGCGGAATGCGATGACGTCGGGATGGGTGCGATGCGGCAACGGCGACTCATTGCCCGCTGCAGTGCGGCGCTCCTGGCGATATCCGGAGCGAGCATGGCTCGCGCCGCGCGACCTCCTGAGTCAACCACTGCCCACATCCCTGCTCCGGTGCCGGAAGCAAAAGAGGCGGTTGTCGACCTATCGATCGTCTACACCGCCGACGTTTGGCACAACGCTCGCGGCGGCATTCGTAAGGGCACGCGCTATCTCGACAACCTTGACATCACCGCGAAGGTCGATGCGGAACGCGCGTTCGGCTGGCGCGGCGCAACCTTATTCGCCTACGTCCTCTACAACAACGGTAACGGCATGAGCCGCGATCTGGTCGGCGATTTCCAGTCTGCGTCCAACATCGAAACCGCGGTGCGAGCGGCGCGCCTGTACCAAGCCTGGGTTGAGCAAAGGTTCGCGGATGATCGGGCGTCGTTGAAGTTCGGCCTTTACGATCTGAATTCCGAATTCGATGGCCAGCAGACCGGCGCTCTATTTGTGAACTCCAGCCACGGAATCGGCCCCGACTTCTCGCAATCGGGCAGGAATGGCCCGTCGATCTTCCCGGTAACCTCGCTCGCCTTGCGGGCCGACTACAAACTTTCCGACCAGTGGCTGGTGCGCGCGGCGGTGCTCGACGGCGTTCCAGGCGACCCCGGCCATCCTAAGCGCACCGCGATCAAGCTCGGCCACGGCGACGGGGCTTTGGTGGTCGCCGAGGTCGAGCGCGAAGCAGGGCGCACCCGGACCGTCCTCGGTTATTGGCGCTACACGGCGCGATTCGACGATTTGTTCGAGACAGCACGCGCCGGTGAACCCGTGAAAGGGTCAGGCAATGATGGCGTCTACATGACGGTCGAGCGGCGCTTCGTGGCTCCAAACCATCAGGGCGACAGCGGGCTTCGCGGCTGGATTCGCCTCGGCTTTGCCGACGATCGGTTCAATTCTCTGAACAACTATTTGGGCGGCGGCCTAGTCTATACCGGGCCCTTCAAACGGCGACCGAAAGACCAGGCCGGCGTCGCGTTCGGCCGCGCGCATTTCGGCACACCTTATCGCCGCGCCCTCGCCATCAATGGCGTTCGAAGCTCGGCGAGCGAACTAGCGGTCGAGGCGACCTATCGCGCCGTCGTGAACCGCTGGCTGACGCTCCAGCCCGACATCCAGTACATCGTCAATCCGGGCGGCCGGCCGGAACTGCGCGACGCGCTCCTCTTCGGCCTCCGGACCCAGCTCGGCTTTTAGTCGCCGTCGATCTTGGTATCGATCACCGGCATACCGACGTCGCCCTGCCCCACCGTCCGCCCGGCCATGTTGAGCATTCGCTCCAGCGGTATTCGCGCCGCGGCCATCACCTCGTCCGACAGCTCGATCCGCGGTTGGAGATCACGCAGCGCGACGTACAATTTCTCGAGCGTGTTGAGCGCCATGTACGGGCACATGTTGCAGTTGCAATTGCCGTCGCCGCCGGGCGCGCCAATGAAGGTTTTCTCGGGCGCCGCCTTTTCCATCTGGTGGATGATGTGCGGCTCGGTGGCGATGATGATCGTCTGGGCCGGGCTCGATTTTGCGAAGGCGAGGATCGAACTGGTCGAACCGACATGGTCGGCATGATCGATGATGTGCGGCGGGCATTCAGGGTGCGCCGCGACAGGTGCGCCGGGATGCTCAGCCTTTAATTTCAGCAGCTCGGTTTCCGAGAAGGCCTGGTGGACAATGCAGATGCCCGGCCACAGCAGCATGTCGCGCCCAGTCTTGCGCGCGAGGTAACCACCGAGGTGACGGTCGGGCCCGAAGATGATCTTCTGGTCCTTGGGGATTTGCTTGAGGATGATGTCGGCCGACGAGCTGGTGACGATGATGTCGCTCAATGCTTTCACCGCCGCCGAGCAATTGATGTACGTCAGCGCGATATGGTCAGGGTGAGCCTCGCGGAACGCTTTGAACTGGTCGGGCGGGCAGGAATCTTCGAGGCTGCAGCCGGCATCCATGTCGGGCAAGATAACAGTCTTTTCGGG
>DATHFE010000010.1:0-7801 GCA_035318245.1 Sphingomicrobium sp.
GTCGATCCGGCCCATGATCCCGAAATCGACCGCGCCGATTCGCCCGTCGGCGAGCGCGAACAAATTGCCCTGGTGGAGGTCGGCGTGGAAATAGCCGTCGACCACCGCCTGGCGGAGGAAGCCGCGGACGAGAATCGCGGCCAGCGCTTTGGGATCGTGCCCGGCGGCGATCAATTTGTCGCGGTGGCTGAGCTTGATCCCGTCGAGCCATTCCAGCGTCAGCACCCGCCGCGCGGTGCGGCTCCAGTCGATCTCGGGAATGTGGAAGCCGGGCTCCGCGACCATATTGTCGCGTAGTTCGGAGGCCGAAGCTCCTTCGCGCTGGAGGTCGAGCTCTCGGCGGGTCCATTGCTTGAAATGCTCGACCACCAGGCGCGGGCGAAGCCGCTCGAGCTCGCCGCCGGCGCGTTCGACGTGTAGCGCGGCCCATTGATAAGTCTCGATCGCTTGGGTGAATTCCTCCTCGATCCCTGGGCGAAGCACCTTAACCGCGACCTCACGGCCCTCGGTCGTTACCGCGTGGTGAACCTGCGCGATCGATGCCGCCCCGACCGGCACCTCATCGAATTTGCTGAAAAGGGATTCGAGTGGTGCGCCCAGCGCGGCCTCGATCGATGCCTTGATCGCCGGGAATGGGGCAGGCGGGAGCGAATCTTGAAGCTGCAGCAAATTGGTCGCGGCGGCGTCGCCGACGAGGTCGGGCCTGGTCGATAACGCCTGTCCCAATTTGATCGCGGCGGGGCCGATTGCCTGCAGCGCCGCAGCATAATCGGGAGTCGCAGGCATGCTCGCGCCAAAACGGGCGATGCGGGCTAGGCGGCGGACGAACGGCGGGGTCAGCGGGTCTCGCTCGATCCCGGTCAGCGCGCCGTGGCGGGCAAGCGTGCGGCCCCATTTGAGCAGCCGCCAGACATGGGTCGCGGCGGTGGTCAAATCTTCCAGCCGCCGTGAATTGCGACGAGCCCGCCGAGGATGGGCTCAACGCTGGTGTTGGCGAATCCGGCCTTGCCGATCATCCCGCGAAATTCTTCCATTTTCGGGAAGCGGCGGATCGATTCGACGAGGTAGCGATAACTCGCTTCGTCGTCGGCGACATGCTTGCCGATGCGCGGGATGAGCTTGTCCGAGTAGCGGTCATAGAGCTCGCCGAAGCCGGGCCATTCGCTGGTCGAGAATTCGAGGCAAAAGAAGCGCCCGCCGCGCTTCAGCACGCGGTGCGCTTCCCTGAGGGCGGCGGGGATGTCGGTGACATTCCTTATGCCGAAGGCGATGGTGTAGGCGTCGAAGCTCTTGTCGGCGAAGGTCAACTTCTCGGCATTTTCTTGCCGCCAGACCAGGCCGGCGATGCCGTGCTGCTTGGCGCGGTCCATCCCGACGCCGAGCATGTCGGCATTGATATCGGCGACCGTCACGCTGGCGCCGCTCTTGGCCAGGCGGAAGGCCACGTCGCCGGTCCCGCCAGCCATGTCGAGGATCGCCTCTCCGGCGCGCGGTTTGACCTTGGCGACAAACCGGTTCTTCCATAGCCGGTGCGCCCCGCCCGACATCAAATCATTCACCAGATCGTAGCGGCGGGCGACCGATGAAAACACCCCGCCGACCCGCGCGGTCTTTTCTTCAGGGCTGACAAGCTCTTCGCCGAAATTCACTTTGGTCATGCGCGCGGCTCTAGCGAGGTTGCTCCGGCTTCGCCATACGCGGCGGATGCCCGAGCTTCCCGAAGTCGAGACCAGCGTTCGCGGTCTGGAGCGCGTCCTGCTGGGGCGGCGGCTGGTGCGCGTCGAGCCGCGCCGGGCCGACCTGCGCAGGGCGATGCCGGTCGACCTGCGCCAGAGGCTGACCGGGGCGCGGGTGACCGGGCTCGGCCGGCGCGCCAAATATGGGCTGATCGAAACCGACCGCGGCGACACTTTGATCTTCCACCTCGGCATGTCGGGGCGGTGGCGGATCAATCCGCAGGATATCGGCGCGCATGATCATTTGATCTTCGAAACCGACGATGGGACGACGCTTAGCCTCAAGGATCCACGGCGGTTCGGGTCACTCGACCTGATGCCGACCGAGCAAGTCGATCAGTGGCCGCCTTTCCAGGCGCTCGGACCGGAACCCGTCGGCGATGCGTTGAGCGGGAGCTGGTTCAAGCATGCATTTGCCGGGCGGAGCGCGGCGGTGAAGCTGCTGCTGCTCGACCAGAGAATCGTTGCCGGACTCGGCAATATCTACGCCTGCGAAGCGCTTTACCGCGCCGGAATCAGCCCGCTTCGCCCGGCCGGAGGCCTGTCTCTACCGCGGCTGAAGCGGTTGGCAGCGGCAATCCCCGAGGTGCTCGAAGAAGCGATCGCGGCGGGCGGATCGAGCCTGCGCGACTTCACAAGCCCTGACGGCGAACTCGGCTATTTCTCGAAACAGTTCGCGGTTTATGATCGCGAGGGAGAGGCGTGCGAATGCGGGGGAAAGGTGCGCCGCATTGTCCAGGGAGGCCGCTCTACTTTTTACTGCCCGAAGTGCCAGCGCTGACAGGTTGACCCGAATCGCCTTCGCGGCTAGGGGAGCGCGACGCCGGTGCGGGCCTAAGGCTTCGCGCCGCTTTTCTTTTTGACCAGATCAATTTTCGAGGACCATCGATGGCGAACACGCCGCAAGCCAAGAAGCGCATCCGCCGCAACGCCGTTCGCGCCGAAGTCAACGGCGCTCGCGTCGGCCGCATCCGCACCTTCATCAAGGCCGTAGAATCGGCGCTCGCCGCGGGCAAGAAGGACGATGCCTCCAAGGCTCTGAAGGCTGCCCAGCCGGAAATGGCGCGCGGAGTCGCGCGAGGCGTTTTGCACAAGAATACCGCCAGCCGGAAATTTTCGAGGCTGTCAAAGCGGGTCGCGGCGCTCAACTAGGCCGATATCCGTCCCATCTTGAAACGGGCCGTCGGAGCGATCCGGTGGCCCGTTTCGTTTCGGCTATGAACAACTGCTTGTTTTCCCGCGATTCGCGTCACGCGATTGTCATATGATTCTCAGAAAACCTTGCTTTTCCGCCAAATCCACGGAATTCGGCGCGTTTCTGGTGTCAAGCGTGATTATTTCACTTTCGTGAAATTTGTGGCCTTGAAAGCTGGCCAAATGACTCTCAAAACGGTCGCTTCCGGAATGATTCCAGACCGGGGCACAGCATAGCAAGAGGCGCTAGCGCAACGACTCGTGTCGCGCGCAGCGGGTGTGCTGTGCTTGGCGGGCAGATGGGGGCTGAGGCGCGATATTGTGAGGGACGATTCTGTCATCGCGCATCCATTTTCAACCGAGGAAGTCGCGGCGCCGTTGGTGGCCGCGTGGGAATCGATTCGCACCGGGCTTCGCCGGGACTGCGGCGCACGCACCTTCGATGGCTGGCTGAAGCCCGCGATGCTCGGCGAATTCGACGCCGAGTCGGGCACGCTCGATATCGTCATGCCCAGCCAGTTCATGGCGGATTGGGTGCGTTCGCACTTTGGCGACCGGCTCGGCCTGGCGTGGAAAACGACGCTGCCGTTGGTTTGCGACGTGCGCATCGTTGCCGCCGACGATGCGCCGCGGCCGTCGCCCTTGCTGATCCTCGAGGAAATCCCCGCCCCTCCCGCGCCGCGCGCCGCGCCCGATCCATCGGCGCCGCGATTCGACCCGCGTTATAATTTCGACACGTTCGTCATCGGCAAGGCCAATGAAGTCGCCGCCACCGCCGCCAGGACGCTTGCCAGCGCGGACAGCGTCAACTTCAACCCCTTGTTTATCCACGGCGGGACCGGGCGCGGCAAAACCCATTTGCTGCATGCGATCGGCCAGGCATTCCTGACGAAGAATCCGTCGGGGCGGGTCGTTTCGATGTCGGCCGAAAAGTTCATGGTCGAATTCGTTCGCGCGATCCGCGAAAACGACACGATCGGTTTCAAGGGGCGCCTGCGTTCGGCCGACCTGCTGCTGATCGACGACGTCCAGTTCATCGCCGGCAAGGATTCCACCCAGGAAGAGTTCTTCCATACGATGAACGAGATCATCACCGCCGGGCGGCGGCTGGTGATCACGTCTGACCGGGCGCCGCAGGATCTCGACGGAATCGCCCCGCGCATCCTGTCGCGGCTGTCGTGGGGTCTGGTCGCCGATATCAACGCCGCCGACTATGAGCTTCGCCTCAACATCGTCGAAGCCAAGCTGAGCGTGCTGACCGGGGTCGAAATGTCGCGCCCGGTAGTCGAATTCCTCGCCCGCCGGCTGACCTCGAGCATCCGCGAGCTCGAAGGCGCGCTCAACCGCATCGCCGCTTATGCGATGATGACCGGGCGCGCGATCGACGTGACCTTCGTCGAGGAAGTCCTCGCCAACGTGTTGCGGGCCAACCAACGGCGCATCTCGGTTGACGAAATCCAGACCCAGGTCGCCGAACATTACCGCATCCGCAAGGCCGAGATGACGTCGGCCCGTCGTGCCCGCGAGGTCGCCCGTCCGCGCCAGGTGGCGATGTATCTGTCGAAGCAATTGACGCCCAAGTCATTGCCCGACATCGGCCGCCGCTTCGGCGGGCGCGACCACACTACGGTGATCCACGCGGTCAAGCAGATTGAACGCCTGCGGGCGAGCGATGCCGAGCTCGATGCCGACATCCGCTTGCTTACCCGTCAGTTGGAAGGCTGACGTCTAGCTCGAGTTTTTCACCCGTCCCAAACGAGTGAAAAAAAGGCCCGCCCGGAGCGATCCGGACGGGCCTTCCTGTTGCCCCCCACCGCAGCCGGTCTAGCTCGCGCGCTTTGCCGGCGGCGGGACGGTGATCTTGACCGTCTCGCCCGAACGGCCGGGGAAACCGGTGAACATCGCTTCGACCAAATTGGGAACGATCACATTGAGGTCATCAGTCCGGGAGCGCGCCTTGGCATGGCCTTCGAACAGGGAGGCATTGTCGACCCGGCGGCGGATATCCATGTCGAGATGGCTGACGTAGACGGTGTAGCTGCGGATCCCGCTGTCGCCATACCAGAAGGGATCGTCCCAGCCGTAGTAGAAGGGATAACGGCCGTAGCCGAAACGGCCGCCGTAGCCGAACCGTGAATAATAGGGCCGGCCAAAGCCGCCGAAGAAGGGATCGCCGTAACCACCACCATAAGGCGTGCTGACGACTTCGGTGTGGCCGTCGTCCACGCCATAGCCCAGGCGCACGAGCATCGTGGCGGCCGCGGGCGAAGCTGCCTCGGCATAACCTTGGGCGCTCATCGCTTGCCTGACCAGCACCGCATGATGAGCGAATTCGAGCCCACCGACGTCAGCGCCGTTGAACGGCAGAACGAAGAAGCTCTGACCGACCGGGGCCGGCATCGCCTGGTATCGCGACACTTTGGCCGGGAAGCCCGTTGCACAGCTGGTAAGGCCGATTGACGCCACGCCCAGCATCGCGGCCGCAGCCAATTTTAGGATACGCATGCTCAACGACTCCGCGAAAATCCTTGTTAATCGGTAATATAGCACGAGAGTGCGTGAACCGTCGATGAAGCGTTGGCTCAGCGCGTCAGGCCGACCGCGCGATAGGCGGCGGCCCGCGTCGGCGCGGCCAATATGACCGCGCGTTCCGCTCCGGCAGCAAGGTAGGCGTCGATTGCTGCGGGGTCCTTGCGCAAGGCGATCAACCGTTCACGCAGCGGCGCCAGAAGCGCGATCGCCGCGTCGGCCAGCGCCGGCTTGAATGCGCCAAAGCCCTGGCCGGCGTGGGCGGCCAGAACCGCCTCCACACTCTGCCCGGTCATCGCCGCGAAGATGCCGACCAAGTTCCTAGCCTCGGGCCGCGCGGCAAGGTCTTCGACCGTCTCGGGCAGCGGGGCGGGATCGGTCCGCGCCTTGCGGATTTTCTGCGCAATGAGGTCGTCGCTGTCGGTCAGGTTGATCCGGCTCATGTCTGAGGGATCCGATTTCGACATCTTGGCGCTGCCATCGCGCAGGCTCATCACCCGCGCCGCCGTGCCGCCGCCGATGAACGGTTCGGGCGGGATGAAAAGGTCGGTTTCAAAATCGGTGTTGAACTTTGTCGCGATGTCGCGCGCCAGCTCGATATGCTGCTTCTGGTCCTCGCCGACCGGGACGTGGGTCGCCCGATAGACCAGCACATCGGCCGCTTGCAGCACCGGATAGGTGAACAGGCCGACGCTGGCACTCTCACGCGACTTGCCCGATTTTTCCTTGAATTGGGTCATCCGGCTGACCCAGCCCATCCGCGCGGTGCATTGCAGGATCCACGCCAGCTCGGCCTGGGCTGGCACCGCGCTCTGGGCAAACATGATCGATTTTGCCGGATCGATCCCCGAAGCGATCAGCGCCGCGGCCATCTCGCGCACATTCGCACGTAGCTCGGCCGGGTCGACATCGACCGTCAGGGCGTGGAGATCGGCGAGGAAGAACAGGCATTCGGCCTCATCCTGCATCCGCACCCAGCGCAGGATGGCCCCGAGCAGATTGCCGAGATGCAGCCCGCCGGTCGGCTGGATGCCCGAAACCACGCGCATGGGTTTTTGCTTGGTCATACGACTGGCTTCTTGCGGCGGAAGAGGATTTTCAACTCTTCCTTGTCGGTGCCGCCGAGTAGCCAGACAAGCGGGAAGTAGACCGCCATGCCGCCGCCGACCATCGCGCTCACGCCGGCCAGCCGATGCCCGACCGACCCGGCGAACCAGGGCTCGATGGCCATCTTGATCAAATACAGGACCCCAGCCATCGCCGCGCCGGCAATCAATTGGCGGACGATGCGCGACGCGAGCCAGGTTTCGATCCGGAAATGGCCGCGGCGGTGGAGAATGACATAAAGCATCACGCAATTGAGCCATGAGCAGATTGCGATTGCCGCGGCCAGCCCGGCGATCTTGAATGGCGGGATCAGCAGGAAATTGAGCGCAATGTTGGCGGTCAGGACGATGCCGGCGATCTTGACCGGCGTTGCGGTGTCCTGGCGCGAATAAAAGCCGGGGGTCAGCACCTTAACCAGCACATAAGCCGGAAGGCCCATCACCACGATCGCCAGGGTGGTGGCCGTGACCGCCGCGTCGGCGGCGCTGAACCGACCGCCCTGAAACAATGCGCTGATCAAAGGTCCGGAGCTGACAGACAAAGCGATCGCCGCCGGAATGCACAGCAGCATGGCAAGTTCGGCGGCCTGGCCCTGCACCTTGGCCGCTTTGTCCGGCTCGTTCGCTCCGACGTAGCGGCTGACTTGGGGAAGGATCGCGGTGCCGAGCGCGGCGCCGATGACACCGAGCGGGAGCTGGTTCAAGCGGTCGGCATAGTTGAAATAGCTCATCGAGCCCTCGCCGATGCGGGTCAGGAAAAACGTGTCGATGAACGCGCTGATTTGATAGACGCCGGCGCCCAATGTCGCCGGGATCACCACGCGCACGAACTGGCGTACCCCGGGGGTCATGCGCGGGCGTCGGATCTTGAGCGAAATCCCCGCCCTTCGCGAGGCGTACCAAAGCAGCCCAATCTGGATGAAGCCGCCGGCGGTAACCGCAATCGCCAGCGCGGCTGCGGTAATCTTCCCGCCGTCGCGAACGAAAATCAATGCGGCGAGCATCGCCAGGTTGAGCAAGGCTGGCGCGAAGGCTGCCGCGGTGAATCGCGCGAGCGAGTTCAGGATGCCCGCGAACAGCGACACCAGGCTGATAAGGATGAGGTAGGGGAAGGTGATCCGGGTGAGGAAGGTCGCCAGCCCCAATTGCTCGCCCGTATAGCCGGAGATCAGCGCGACGAACGCCGGCATGATGATCTCGAACACCAAGGTGAACAGGACCAGCGTGGGCAGGAAC
>DATHFE010000011.1:0-12723 GCA_035318245.1 Sphingomicrobium sp.
GATCTGAGTCGGGCCGTCACCGCCATTGCCCCAGCTCAGCTGGTAATTCTGCGAGAAGCCGTCGCCATCGTCATAGCCGCCGAGTTGGGCGCTCGCGAGGAAGCCCTTCTGGCTGCGCTTGGTGATGATGTTGACCACGCCAGCGATCGCGTCGGAGCCGTAAATCGCCGAGGCGCCGTCCTGCAGCACTTCGACGCGTTCGATCATGCTTTCGGGAATGGCATTGAGGTCGACCGACCCGGGGACACCCGAGGCCGAAGCCGCGTTGACGAACCGCAGCCCGTCGACCAGCACCAGGGTGCGCTTCGAGCCAAGGTAGCGAAGGTCGATTTCGGCCGCGCCGGCGCCGACACCACCGCCGTCGGGCGGATTGCCGAAGTTACCCGAATTATTGAACTTGCCATTGAGGCCGCCGCCGGCGCTGGGAAGGCGCTGCAGCACGTCATTGATCGAGTTGAGCCCGGTCTTGGCGATATCTGCCTGGTCCACGAATACGATCGGCGCGTCTTGCGACAGCGGGTCGCGGCGGATGCGCGAGCCGGTCACGACGATGTCGGGGGCCTTGCCCTGATCGCCCGCGGCGGCAGGTGCCGCTGGGGCATCGGCTGGGGGGAGCGTGCTTTGCGCAAGCGCCGGTGTCGCGGCCAAAGCCACGGCAAGCGCGACCGATGCGCTGGTCGCATTCAGCAAAGCCTGAAATTTGCTCATGATATTTCCCCTGTATGTGATCGATCAGGGGGCCAACCTACATGACTGTTACTGGCCCAACACAATCGAATGACAGAGGGCAGCCGCTTTTACGCGCATTGTGACTTTGAGGTTACAGCGCTCCGGGCGCTGGAAAAGCGAGGTAGGCCAGGCGCCGCATCTCGCGGCGGCCGCGCGTGACGGTGTCGAGGATCAGCCCGGCAAAGAAGCTCAGCACGGCGATGATCACCAGCCCAGTGGCGAGGATGGCGGTGGGGAAGCGCGGAACCAGGCCGGTGTCGAGGTAGGTGATGACCAAGGGCACCGACAAGGCGATCGCGGCAATGATCAGCAGCGCCGCAATCGCGCCAAAGAAGAGGACCGGTCGCTCGATCCGGTAAAGCACCGCGATCGTCTTCAGGATTCGCCAGCCATCCCGGTAGGTGGAGAGTTTGGATTCCGATCCCTCCGGACGTGCGCCATAGGCCGTGACAACCTCCCCGACCGGCATGCGCAATTCCAGCGCGTGGACGCTCATCTCGGTCTCGATCTCGAACCCGGCCGACAGCACCGGGAAACTCTTGGCGAAGCGGCGCGAGAAGACACGGTAGCCGGAGAAGATATCGCTGAAGCTGCGCCCGAACAGGCGCGAGAGCAGGCCGTTGAAGATGCGATTACCGAGCACATGGCCGCCGCGATAGGCGTCCTCCACTTCGTGCTTGCGGGCGCCGACGACCATGTCGAGCTGATCGTCGAGCAGCATGGCGACGAGGCCCGGCGCGGCGGTCGCGTCATAGGTCAGATCGCCGTCGGCCATGACGTAAACGTCGGCGTCGACGTCGGCGAACATCCGCCGGACTACGTGGCCCTTGCCCTGCATGCGCTCGGTGCGGACGATCGCCCCCGCCGAGCGCGCTAGCTCAACAGTCCGATCGGCGCTGTTGTTGTCGTAAACGTAGATTGCCGCCCCAGGCAGTGCGGCGCGAAAGGCGGCAACGGTCGCCCCGACCGCCGCTTCCTCATTGTAACAAGGCAGAAGCACCGCGATGCGCGGCGATTGTGGGCTTTTCAAGCGATTCCCCCTTCAGATGGCCACAGCGGCTATAAAGGCGATAGCGTGCATACCGCTAGGCGCATTTTGTCCGGGGCTGGCCGACCCGGGCGGTTGTGATCTGCAGGAGGCGCAAGTCGCCGGACGCGTCGCTTAGACTCCAGGGTACGCCGGGCGGAACAACGAACGCGTCTGCCGCGGCGAGCTTGTGCTCCTCGCCGCAATGCAACCGGGCCGTGCCTTCGAGGACGAAGCCGAACATTAGCTCGCCGCCATGAGGTGGAAACTCCTCGCCCCCCGAGATACCGGGCCTGATGGTGCGCACCTCGGCAAGGCCGCCCGTCGCTTCGCTTATGGCCGTTTCCTGGGCTTCCAAGCCGTGCAGCGGCGTCCAGGGCGTGTCCGCCGCCACATGACGCAGGAAATGCTGCCCGCCGAAACCCCTGCCGGAATCCACGCGGCCGTTCGGCAGTGCCATATCGTGGTCCGCCAAGGTTTCGTGCAACGCGGGGCAAGAGATTTCGACGACCTCCAGGCCCGGCGAGCTTTCGATCACCCGGTGGCGAATTTCGGGCGGCTGGAGAACCAAGTCGCCGGCGCGCATCACAAAAGGCTCGCCCTGATCTTCATAGACGACGCGCACCCAGCCCTTGCGCACAAAGATCAGCTGGAAGGCGACGTGGTGAAAGTGGACCCAGTCGGAAACCGGGCCGCCCTCAACAATCGTGATATGTGACGCGATGTAACGCCCTCCAAGGCGGCCAGGGATCAGGTCGCGGTAGCGCATGCCTGCCCGGCCCTCGTCCGAGGAGTTTCCTGCAAGGGTAAGGACGAATTCGGGCTGGAAGACAGGAAGGCCGCGAGACGGCAACGGCACGTCGGGCCGCGATGTCAGGCGGACCGTCCGGCCAGCATGGCTCAGCATCGCCGTATGCGGGCAATCCGCCGGGTAGATGACGTCAAGACGCAGGCCGAGTTCCCGCAGCAGGTCGAGCGCCGGGTTCAGCTCGGTGCAGATCAGCTCAAGATCGCGCGGGGCCGTGGACTCGTCCGTGGCCCCGGCCATCGTTATTTGCCTTTCTTGGCTTTCGCTGCCGGTGCGGGCTTGGCCTTGGCCGGAGCGGCCTTGGCCGGAGCGGCCTTGGTCGCGGCCTTCTTGACCGGCTCGGCGGGCTTGGGCTTGGCTTCGGCCTTAGCCGGTTTGGCCGGCTTGGCCGCGGCCTTCTTCGCCTTCGGCTTGGCGGCGGGAACATCGTGCCCGCAACCCGGCCCGTGGACATGACCCTCTTCGCTTTCCAAATCGGCTTCGACCTCGGCGCGGCTCACGGCGCGTTCGGTGACCTCCGCCTTGGAGAACAGGAAATCGACGACCTTGTCCTCGTACAATGGGGCGCGCAGCTGGGCTGCGGCCATCGGCTCCTGCTGGATATATTGGATGAACCGATCGCGGTCCTTGGGCGGATATTGCGACGCGGCCTGGCCGATCAGCCGGTTCATTTCGACCTGGGTGACGTCGATCCCGTTGGCGTGGCCGATCTCGGACAGCAACAGGCCGAGGCGCACGCGGCGCACGGCAATATCGCGATACTCGTCGGCGTCGCCTTCGATCTCCTTCAGCGCGGCTTCGCTGTCGGCCTCGTGGCTGGCTTCGTGACGCAGCTGCTGCATGATGTTCTGATATTCGGCTTCGACCATCGACGCCGGAACCGGGAAATCATGGTCGCCGGCAAGCTGGTCGAGCAAGCGGCGCTTCATGTGGGTGCGGGTGAGGGTGTTCAATTCCTGCTGCTGCTGGTCGCGGAGCAGGCCCTTCAATTGCTCGAGGTCGTTGAGGCCGAGCGCCTTGGCGAAATCATCGTCGATCCTGGCCTCCCCCGCGGTCTTCACAGCCTTAACGGTGATCGCGAAGCTCGCCGGTTTGCTCTTCAGATTTTCGACTTGGTAATCGGCCGGGAAGGTCACCGCGACGTCGCGTTTGTCGCCCGCCTTGGCGCCAACCAGCCCGTCTTCGAAGCCGGGGATCAGGCTGCCCGAGCCCAGTTCGACCGACATGTCCTGTCCTGTCCCGCCGTCGAAGGCGACGCCGTCGACCGTGCCGACAAAGTCCATCACGACCGTGTCGCCGATCGCCGCCTTGTGGCTCTTGGCTGCGTCCTTCCAGCTCTTTTGCGAGGATGCCAGCTGCTGCAATTGCTGGTTCAGCGACTTATCGTCGGCTTCGACCGTCAGCCGCTCGAGCTTGAGGCCGTCGATCTTGGGCTTGGGCACATCGGGCAAGGCTTCGAGGCGCACCTTGACCTCGGCATCCTTGCCGGGCGCATAGGATTCGTCGAGCTCGACTTCCGGCTGCATCGCCGGGCGGAGCTTCTTTTCATTGAGAAGCTGCTGGACGCCGTCCTGGACCGCGCCGGAAAGCGCGTCACGCTGGAGCGCGTCGCCATGCATCTTGCGAATGAGGTTGGGCGGAACCTTGCCGGGGCGGAAACCGGGCATGCGCACGGTCGGCGCGAGGCGCTTCACTTCCTTGTCGACCCGCGCGTCAATGTCCTTGGCGGCGATGGTCAAAGTGTAGGCCCGCTTGAGGCCTTCGTGTTCCAGCTCGACGGTCTTCATGGTGACTGCTTCAATCCCGTTCGTGAATGTTGTGCCGTCCAATATCGGGCGAAATGGTGCGGGCGAAGGGACTCGAACCCCCACATCTTGCGATACCAGGACCTAAACCTGGCGCGTCTACCAATTCCGCCACGCCCGCGCGGACGCTTCAAGGTGCGCGGCCTATAGCAAGGATCAGCGGCGGGGCAAGTCGCACGGGCGCAACCGCAGACTTCGCCCACGCGTTCATGCCGCTGAAGGAGAAGAATTTTGGCTACGCCCCCGCCTGACCCGCCCGAGACGCCTGCGCCCCCGCCGAGGCCGACGCCCGCCCCGCCCGAAGTCGATCCGACCGGCCCCGACGTCGATGTCCCCGCTCCGCCGAACCCCGGGACAGAACCGCCCACCACGCCAATCTCTCCGGTCGCCTGATATGGCCAGCAAGCCGCCGCTCGAGCCGCCCCCGCTCCCCGGAGAACCCGAACCGCCGCCCAAGCCCGATCCTGTCTAGCGCCTGATGCGGGCCGAATTGACGATCGCTTCGAAATCGGGCGCGGCGGCATCGAAATAATGCGACCGGGCACCGTCGAGGATGATCAAATAAAGCTCGCCGTTGACCACCGCGCCGACCGCCCGCCCGCGGCGCCAAAGCTCGTCGGTGTCGAGGTGCTCGTAATCGAACTGGAAGCCGTTGGTGCCGACAAACGGCCGCGGCTGGAGCGCGATGGTGCGAAAATCGACAGTCCCGGCGCGCACGCGGTAGAGGCTTTCGATCATCGCCGCGACTTCGGGCGCGGTCATGTCGGATCGGAACTTGGGCACCTGGCGGTCGGCGCGGCGGCTCTGGCGGACCAGATATTTGCCGCCCGGCAGCCCGCTGACGAAGCTCATCGAATCGAGCAACGGTCCATTGAGGGTCCAATCCTCGACCCAGCGCACATCATCAAAGAAAAATGGGCGCGCGCGATTCCATTCGTGCGGCGCCGTCACGACCAGGGAATCGTCGCCGACCGTGATGTCGGTCGCGCGCACCAGCGAATAAGGGCTGTTGAAGCCATATTCGCCGCCGCCGACCCCGCCGGTGCATCCGGCGATCGACAGCGCGAGAGCGAGGCACGAAAGCTTGCGGATCATCGGTTGGGCTCCATCAGCATCTGGCGGACGAAAGCCGCGTCGGGGGCATTGGGCTTCATCGCAAGGTAGTGCGACAGCGCCGCCCGGCTCTCCGCCGCGTGGCCTTGCTTCATCAGCATCAGCCCATGCCAGCGCCACGCATCGGCCGGTGCGTCGGGATAAGCGAGCGCGGCGGCGTAGCCCTGCGCGGCGCGGAGATCGTCGCCGGCGCGATTGCGCAGGCGCCAGATCTCGGCCTCGTAAAAGCGCAGCAGGCCGTTCCAGCCATCCTTGGCGAGCGTGTCGATGATATACTGGCTGGCGCCCGGATCGTTCAATTTGACCTGGTCGTCGAGCAGCATCGGCCGGATGTCCGCGATCGCCGCCAGGTAACGCGCACGGCCGTTGTCATAGGCACGCCCGGGAACCGTCAGCTCGCTCGCGCTGATCCTGAGGTCGGCCATGCGCGATTCGGGCGCCGGGTGGGTCGAAAGCAGGGAAATGTCGCGATGGTATCGCTTACGGCGATATTTGGCCGACAATTTCTCCTCGTCGATCAATTGCTGCCAGGTGTTGGCCATCTCGATCGGCGGATAGCCATTTTCGGCCAGCAGCCGCGCGCCCATCGCGTCTGCCTCCGCCTCGAGCGTGCGGTTGTACTGCAACAGCGAAAGGATCGTGCCCAACTGCCCAAGCTGGGCGATCTGCCCGGTATAAATCCCGACCCCTGCCCCGGCGACGCCGGTTCCCACCGCCAGGATCGAGAAAATATCGGTCTTGCGGCGCTGATCGCGCCACTGGCGGAGCTGGTGCTTGCGCAGGAAATGCCCGCTTTCGTGGGCGATGACCCCGGCCAGCTGCGCCTCGTTGCGCATCCGCAGCAACAAGCCCGAAAACACCACCGCGAAACCAGTCGGGAACATCACCGCATTGAAATCGGGGATGCGCGCCAGGTAGATCCGCATGTCCTTCGCCGCGGGGCCGCCGACCTTGCCGATCAGGTCGCGCAAATAGGCCGTCAGCGCGGGATCCTTGATCAGCAGGTTCGACCCCGCGATCTCCTCCTCGACGCGGGCATATTGCTGCCACAGGCCGCGCTCGTCCACGTCGATCGGGCGGTATCCGGGCCCGATCAGGGGGATCATCGCGGATGGAAGTATGCGTTCCGCGGCCACGCCAGTGGCAAGCGATGCGGCGATCGCCCCGCCGCCGGCCAGCATCGCGCGGCGGCTGACCAGGCTGCTCATTTCTTCGCGTCCGTCGCGCGCTGGACGTCGCGGCCCGGCTTCATCCGGCCGAGCAGCCGCTCGACCATCTGCGCCGAGCCCTCGGGAGTGCGGATGTCACCGAACTTGATCCCGGCGACCTGGCTGCCGGTTTGAAGCACGTTGAACCAGACCACTTCGCCGGTGCGCAGATCGACCAGGCTGGCGTAAGCAAATTGCCCGCCGCCGCCCATCGGCGCGCAAAAACCGATGAAGCATCCGGCCAGCCCAACCACGCCCAACGCGACGCGACCGGACGAGGCGAAACTGTCCTCGGCATAGAGGAACAAGGCGTAATCGTAACCGGTCGCTTGGCCGAACCGGACCGCGTCGGCGCCGAGCGTATATTCCAGCCCGCGGCGGCGCTTGGTCGGAAGGTAGGCGCCCAGATATTTGTGCAGCGCGATTGAGTTGCCGACCGCGCCATGGAGCCGTTCGAGCTCGGCGACAGTATCGGCGCTGACATTGGCCAGCTCGTCGCGCCTGGCCAGGACGCGGACATTGCCCCCGCGCCCGGCCTGCTGCGTCTTCAAGGCGGCAATCAAATTGGCTCGTGAGGTTTCGGTCCAGTCGGCGCGCGGCTCGACCATTCCGCCGGTCGTGACCGACCCGACCGACACGTCGGGGCGCATCACGATCAGTTTGTAGTCGCCCTGCGGCGGAGTGAATTGGAGGTCGGCATATTGGCGCGTCTGGACGCAGGCCGACAGCATCAGCGAAGCGGCGAGCGCCAAACCCACGGCACGCATACGGACACCCTCCCCTGGACCCGCGCAACTTGTGCCGCCGGATCCGGAAAAACGCAAGCGTTCAATATGTTACGCTATGGGCAGGTGATCCCGTCGATCCCCGTGAGACATTTGCCGTCGATCGATCCGGGCTGGACCGGCAGCCCGATCATCGCCGCCAAAGTCGGCATGATGTCGACCGTTTCGACCGCCTCGTCACGCGCCGCCGGGGCGCTCCCCGGGCGCCAGAACAGGATCGGCACGCGCCGGTCATAGTCCCACGGGCTTCCGTGCGTCGCGACATAGGCCGTGGTGTCGGCGATCGGCGTGATGCGCGGCTTGAGCAAGACAATGAAGTCGCCCGAACGGTCCGGGTCGAACGACGCGCGGGCACGCTCGATCAAGCTCCATTTGTCGGGCGATTTGGTCGGTGACGGCGTGTGGCGCAGCTGATCGCTGGTGAACACTGCCTCGACCTGCGGATGGGCGCGGTAGGTCGCGACCGCCGTGGACAAGGCGCGGGCGCGGTCGGCGGGTTTCAGCGCGCGGTCGAGATACATGTCGCCGAACGAGGATTCGCCGATCAGCACCGGGCCGGCAAGGCCGAGCTTGGCGCCGATCGCCTTCCCGACCGCCGACGCGGCCAGCGCCTTGTCGACCCGCGCGGCGTTGGGGACGCCCTGCTCGCGCAACCGCTCGGGAACGTCCTGCCCGCCATGGTCGGCGGTCAGGACGACCGCATAATCAACCCCCGAACGGTCGAGCAAAGCGAAGAAATCGCCGAGGTCGCGGTCGAGCGAGAAAAGCTGGAGGCACATCTCTTCGCCTTCGGTGCCATAGCTGTGGCCGACATAATCGGTTGCCGACAGGCCGACCGACAGCAGGTCGGTGGCGCCGCCGCGGCCCAACTGCATTTCCTGGAACAGGCTGGCGGCCAGCGCGAGGGTCGCGCCGTCGAACTCCGGCGAGGCCCGGAACGCGCGGACGTCCCCGGCGGCACGGGCCAATGCCCCCGCCCCGACGGGCTTGCCGCCGCCCTCGATCGGCACCACCCGCGATTTGGCGGTGCAGAACGGCGGCGCGACCAGCGGGGCTTGCGGCCTGGCGATGGCCGCCGCGACCGAGGTGTTGACCGCCGCCAGCATTTTCGGGACCGCGGCGGATTTCAGGTCGGTGACGTAGACCTTGCCGTTCCAATACCAGCGCTGGTCCGGGACCTGCCCGCCCATCATGATCGCCGCGCGATCCTTGCCGGCGACCGCGACGTTGCGGCTGGCGGGGTCCCGCCGCTTCATCAATTCGCCCAGCGTCGGCACCTTCAAATGCATCGGCGAGACCGTGTAATTGATCGACGACGTGCCCGGCACACGCTCGTCCTCGGCGCAATAGACCGCTTTGTCGGAGCGGGCCTGCGACAGGTCGAACCAGACATTGGCGATGATCCCGGTGCGCGAAGGCCGCGATCCGGTGAGAATGGTCGAATGACCGGGACAGGTCTCGGTCGCGGCATGGCCCTGATAACCGTTGCGGAAGGCGACACCGCCAGCCAGCCGCGCAAACCCACCGCCCAGCATGGGCCGATACTCATCCCAGAGATCAGCCGAGAATTGGTCAACCGAAATGGCCACGATCAGCTTGGGCGCGGGCCGCGCCGGCTGGGCCTGAACTGTGGCGGGGAGAAGGACGGCAAGAAGCAAGGCAAGTTTACGCATCGGTACGTCCTTCACGGGGGTCATTATTCAGCCAGCTTGGCCCTGAGCCGTTCATTAACGACGCCCGGGTTGGCCTTGCCGGCCATCGCCTTCATCGTCTGGCCGACGAAGAAGCCGAACAGGGCGTCCTTACCGGCCTTATACTGCTCGACCTTGTCGGCGTTGGCGGCGAGAATTTCCTCGATCTTGGCGTCAATCGCGCCGGTGTCGCTGGTCTGCTTCAGCCCCCGTTCCTCGACGATCTTGCTGGCGTCATCACCAGTTTCGAGCATGATCTCGAACACCTGCTTCGCGAGGCTGCCCGACAGCGTCTTGTCGGCGACGAGGCTGAGCAATTCCGCGGCGTTGGCCGGGCTGACCGGGCTGTCCGCGAGAGTCTTGCCGAGCCGGTTCAAAGCGCCGAACAGCTCCGACGCGACCCAATTGGCCGCCTGCGCGGCTGGAGCGCCGGCGTCGAGCAAGGCGTCGAACCAGCGCGCGGTCTCGACCTCGGCGGTGAGGATGCTTGCGTTGTAAGCGCCGATGCCCATGCCTTCGAAGCGCTTGCGCTTGTCGTCGGGAAGTTCGGGGAGCGAGGCACGGCAGTCGGCGAGGAACGCTTCGTCGAGCTCGAGCGGCAGCAAATCGGGATCGGGGAAGTAGCGATAATCGTGCGCGTCTTCCTTCGAGCGGAGCGTGCGGGTGACGCCCTTGTCGGGGTCGAACAATCGGGTCTCCTGGACGACCGCCCCACCCTCCTCGATCAATTCGACCTGACGGCGCGCCTCATGCTCGATCACCGCCATGACGAAGCGCACCGAATTGACATTCTTGGTCTCGGTCCGGGTGCCAAGCTCGCCGCCCAGTTTGCGCACGCTGACATTGACGTCGGCACGCATCGAGCCTTCCTCCATATTGCCGTCGCAACTGCCGACATAACGCAGGATCGATCTCAATTTACGCAGATATGCCCCTGCTTCGGCAGGAGAATTCATGTCAGGTCGGCTGACGATCTCCATCAGCGCGACGCCGCAGCGGTTAAGGTCGACATAGGAGGACGTCGGGTGCTGATCGTGCATCAATTTGCCCGCGTCCTGCTCGACATGGATGCGCTCGATGCCGATCTGCTTGGTCGAATTTTCGTCTTTCTCGTCGAGCAAGATCTCGACTTCGCCTGGCCCGACGATCGGGTGGTAGAGCTGCGAAATCTGGTAGCCCTGCGGCAAATCGGCGTAGAAATAATTCTTGCGGTCGAAGCGGCTCGAGCGGTTGATCACCGCGTCCAGTGCCATGCCGGTGCGCACCGCCTGGCGGATGCACTCGCCGTTGAGCACCGGCAACATCCCCGGCATCGCCGCGTCGACCAGGCTGACCTGCGTGTTGGGCTCGGCCCCGAACCGCGTCGAGGCGCCGGAGAACAGCTTGGCCTCGGACACGATCTGCGCATGAACCTCGAGCCCGATCACGACCTCCCATTCGCCGGTGGCGCCCTGGATGCGGTAGTCAGTCATAGCCAGTCACACTGTAGGCCTTCCGTATCAGCCATGCCGCTGAATCCGTCCCTGATGTTGAT
The DNA here is from genome assembly GCA_035318245.1 of Sphingomicrobium sp. Lineage (GTDB taxonomy): Bacteria > Pseudomonadota > Alphaproteobacteria > Sphingomonadales > Sphingomonadaceae > Sphingomicrobium. Next base: position 10,701 of record DATHFE010000011.1, read on the forward strand.
GACCACCGTACCAGTCCAAGTTGTATGGCGCGGAGTCATATCGAACGGCATTCCCGCATACTTGTGGCCAGGCGAAAGGACCTGGCCGCGCCATCCAACGACACCTCCAAGATCAATGCCAGTCTCGTCGAGCTCCACTTCGAAACTTGGTGATAGCTGCCCGTCGACGTTCTCAGCGAACCCCCAACCGTCAATCGGAGTAATGGTAATCTTGCTCACCACCATTTCTCCGCCCGCGCCGTAAATCCCGCCCGTTCCTCGATGGCCAGCGCCGCGTTGAGCACGCCCTGCTCGTCGAGTTCACGGCCGATGAGGTGGAGGCCGAGCGGTAGCCCCTGCCCGTCGAGCCCGCCGGGGACCGACATGGCGGGGAGGCCGGCGAGGCTGGCGGGGACCGCGAACACGTCGTTCAGATACATCGCCAGCGGGTCGTCCATCTTCTCGCCAATGCCGAACGCGGCCGAAGGCGCGGTCGGCGTTAGAATCATGTCACAGCTTTCGAACGCGGTGGCGAAATCGCGCTTGATCAGGGTGCGGACCTTCTGCGCCTTGGTGAAATAAGCGTCGTAATAGCCCGCCGACAGCACATAAGTGCCGATCATGATGCGGCGTTTGACCTCTTCGCCGAAGCCTGCGGCGCGGGTCGCGGCGTACATATCGTCGAGCGTCTTCACCCCGGTCTCGCGCAGCCCGTAGCGAACCCCGTCATAGCGGGCGAGGTTCGACGAGGCTTCGGCGGGAGCGATGATGTAATAGGTCGGCAGTGCGTACTGGGTGTGCGGCAGCGAAATTTTGACCGGCTCGGCACCCGCGTCCCGCAGCCATTCGACGCCCTTGTCCCACAGCGCGTCGATCTCGGCTGGCACGCCGTCGATGCGATATTCGGTGGGAATTCCGACGCGCTTGCCTTTGAGATCACTCGATAAACCGGCCTCATATTTCGGCACAGGCAAATCGAGCGAAGTCGAATCCTTGGCGTCGAAGCCGCTCATCGCTTCGAGCAGGATCGCGCAGTCGCGGACCGTCCTGGCCATCGGCCCCGCCTGGTCGAGCGAGCTCGCAAACGCGACGATCCCCCAGCGCGAGCAGCGGCCGTAGGTCGGCTTGATCCCGCAGATGCCAGTGAAGGCGGCCGGCTGGCGGATCGAGCCGCCGGTGTCGGTACCGGTAACGCCCGGCGCGATCCCCGCCGCGACCGCCGCCGCCGATCCGCCCGACGAACCGCCGGGGGTCAGCGCGGCATTCCCGCCGTCGTTGCGCTTCCACGGGCTGATCACCGGGCCATAGGCGCTGGTTTCGTTCGACGAGCCCATCGCGAACTCGTCCATGTTCAACTTGCCGAGCATCCCCGCGCCCGCCGCCTTCAATTTGCCCGAGACCGTCGATTCATAACGCGGCTTGAAGCCCTTGAGGATCTTGCTCCCCGCGGTCGTGTCGACGCCCTCAGTCGCGAACAGATCCTTGATGCCGAGCGGGATGCCGGCAAGCGCACCCAGCTCACCACCGCCGCGCGCCTTGTCGGCGGCGTCGGCGGCCGCGAGCGCCACCTCAGGGGTTTCGACGGTAAAGGCGTTGAGCGCCCGCGCCCCGGCCACCGCCGCGTTGAAGCTTTCCGCCACCTCGCGCGCCGAAAACTCGCCGCCGCGAAACCCGTCGCGCAGCTCAGCAATGGTTTTGGTCGTCAGCGTCACTATTCGATCACCTTGGGCACCGCGAAGAAGCCGTGCTCGGCCTCCGGCGCATTGGCCAGCACCGCGTCGCGGATATTGCCATCGGTCACCACGTCCTCGCGCAGGCGCAATTTCTGGTCGATCACCGCGGTCAGCGGCTCGACTCCCTCGGTGTCGACCGCGGCCAATTGCTCGACCCAGCCGATGATCGCATTCAATTCGGGCACCAGCGCCTCGACCTCGCCGTCGCTCATCGCGATCCGCGCGAGCTTGGCGATGTGGCGCACTTGTTTCGTATCGACAGACATGAAGTTCTTTAGTTTCCTCCGGGTCGGCAAGCGACCCGGTGGGCG
>DATHFE010000012.1:0-2037 GCA_035318245.1 Sphingomicrobium sp.
TTGTTGCGCAGCACGCGAATGGGGAAGTTGCGGCGAACGTAGCCGTCGATCACCATGCATCCCGCGACCGTGCCGAACTTACTGGAGCGGAACACGCTGCGTACTTCGGCAAGCCCGACGATCTGTTCCTTGACCTCCGGCGACAACATGCCCGTCAGCACGGCTTTGATGTCATCGATGGCTTCGTAAATGATGCTGTAGTAGCGAACGTCGACGCCATGCTCCTTGATGGCCGCGCGTGCAGCCGCATCGCCGCGCACATTGAAGGCGATGATGCGAGCCTTCGAGGCTGCCGCCAAAGTCACGTCGGACTCGGTGAGGCCGCCCACGCCGGAGGCTACGATATTGACCGCCACCTCGCCGGTCGATAAGCCGTTGAGCGAATCGCGCAGCGCTTCGGCGCTGCCCTGCACATCGGCCTTCACCAACAGCTGCACCAAGTCAGCCTTGCTCTCACCCATGGTGGAAAACACGTCCTGCATGTTGGTCGCTTTCGCCGCAAGCTTGACATCGCGCGATTTCGATTGCCGGTGCATGGCCACTTCGCGGGCCTTGCGCTCGCTCTCAACCACCAACAACTCATCGCCGGCATTCGGCGCGCCGGACAACCCCAGCACCACCACGGGAGTGGAAGGTCCGGCGGCCTCGACTGGATGCCCAGCCTCATCGAACAGCGCGCGCACACGGCCGAATTCCTGGCCGATGAGCAGCGGATCGCCCAATTTCAACGTTCCGCGCAGTACCAGCACGGTCGCAACCGCGCCGCGGCCTTTCTCAAGACTTGATTCGATGACATAGCCGGCGGCCAGGCCCGCGGTCGGTGCCTTCAGTTCCAGCACTTCGGCCTGCAGCAATATGCTGTCGAGCAGCTGATCGACGCCTTGCCCGGTTCGCGCCGAGACCGGCACGAAAATATTCTCGCCGCCCCACTCTTCGGGAATGACGCCGTACTTGGTCAATTCCTGCTTGACCTTTTCAGCATCGGCTTCAGGCTTGTCCATCTTATTGAGCGCCACGACGATGGGTACTTTCGCCGCCTGCGCGTGTTGAATCGCTTCGACCGTCTGCGGCATGACGCCGTCATCCGCACCCACCACCAAAATCACGATATCCGTGACCTGTGCGCCGCGCGCTCGCATCGAGGTGAACGCCGCATGGCCGGGCGTATCGAGAAAGGTCACCATGCCCTTGGCTGTTTCGACATGATAGGCGCCGATATGCTGGGTGATGCCGCCCGCCTCGCCCGCCGCCACTTTGCTGCGCCGGATATAGTCGAGCAACGACGTCTTGCCGTGATCGACGTGCCCCATGACCGTCACGACCGGCGGACGCGGCAATACTTCGAGCGAGGAATCCGTCTCGCCCTGCAGATCATCCTCGATGATATTTTCTTTGCGCAGCACCGCCGTGTGGCCCATCTCCTCCACCACCAGCACCGCCGTGTCCTGCTCGATCATCTGATTGATCGTCGCCATCACGCCCATGTTCATCATGACCTTGATGACTTCAGTGGCCTTGACCGCCATTTTTTGGGCCAGCTCGCCGACCGTCATGGCCTCGCCGATCGCCACCTCGCGCACCACGCGGGCCGTCGGCATCTCGAATCCATGCTTGGTGTCCGTATCCCCTCCGACGGAGCGGCGGCGCCCGTCCCGGGATTTCTTCTTCTTATGCCGCGAGCTCACATCGCCGACGATGTGCAGCTCCTGGCGTCCGTAGCGCGTCGCCTTGTCATCCACGACTTCCCGCACGGCCTTGCCGGGCTTCGCCGCGGCCGACTTGCGTTCCCGCTCCGCGACCTCGCGGGCCTGAACCTCGGCGACGCGGCGCGCTTCTTCCTCGGCGGTGCGCTTGCGATTCTCTTCGTCGCTGCGCCGCCGGCTCTCTTCCTCTTGGCGCTCGCGGTCGAGGCGCTCCTTCTCGAGCCGTTCGGACTCGGCGCGCTCGAGCGCGGCCTTGGCCTGCTCCTCAGTCTCGCGCTGCTTGTCGATCTCTTCTTGCTGATGGCGAGCCTGATCTTCCAGAACTTCGCGCTTC
>DATHFE010000013.1:0-2073 GCA_035318245.1 Sphingomicrobium sp.
ATACCAAAAGAAGATCGAGATCGCGAGAAGCCCGAGCCCGGCGACCAGCATGCCGGTGATCGCCCCGGCGCGGAACGCCATGGTGAGGCCGCCCTGCAGGCTGGTGCGCGCGGCTTCGGCGGTGCGAACGTTGGCTTTGACCGATACGTTCATGCCGACAAATCCGGTCGCGCCCGACAGCACGGAGCCGAGCACGAAACCGGAAGCTGCGATCGGTCCCAAGAACAGAAAGACCAAGAGAACAACGACCAGGCCGACTACGGTGATCGTCATATATTGACGGCGAAGATAGGCGCTGGCGCCTTCCTGGATCGCGGTCGCCACTTCGACCATGCGCTGGTTGCCGGCGGGCGCGCGAAAGATCTGCTGGGCGGTGATCAGCCCGTAAAGCAATGCGACCACGCCGCAGGCAATGGCAATGTAGATGAGATTCATTTCTAGCTTCCCCGTTGTCGGCTGGCCGGGCAACGCGTGGAATCGCGAGCGCCCGAATTGCGCGGTTTTCTAGGGGGCTAGATGGCGGCTGGCAAGGCCAATGAAGGCCTAGTGAATCAGGAGAGCGGTGGCCATTCCGGAAGCGAGCCCGACCAGCGCGATCGTCCACTGGCGAAGGCTAAAATGCGCGATGTTCATGACCCAAATGCTCCGGCAGCGGAACCGGACCATCGTCGTCGGTGAGCGAAAGGGCTGCACCGGCGACGAGGGACCCGATGCAAGCGATGCTGGGCGCGGAAGGTAAACAAAGGGTTAAATTTGGGTCGACTTCGGCCGGAAGCGCGACGAGCAGCGCGTAATCATCTCCCCCCGTCGCCGCGAATAATCGCGCGGAGCGATCGTCACCGCGCCTGGCGATGAACGTGATCGAAAGGGGCAGAGCGTTGAGATCGACCTCGGCTCCGCACCCGCTCGCGGCGATCAACCGCGAAAGGTCGAGCAACAGGCCGTCGGACACATCCATCATCGCGGTCGCATCAGGAGCAAGCGCCGCGCCCGCTTCCAGCAAAGGTTGCGGACGGCGGTAGGCTTCAATGAGAGGGCCAGATGCAGCGGGGTCGTCGCGCAATTCGGCCAGTCCCGCCGCGGAATCGCCGAGCGTCCCGATCAGCCACAACCGGTCGCCAGGCCTCCCACCGCCGCGTGAAGGCGTCGCTGCGCCAGCTTTCCCGATCGCGGTCAGTCCAAGAACGCGCGGCGCGCCCGGCGGCAAGGCGATTGTGTCGCCTCCGACCAGGGCCAGATCGAATTTGGTGCAAGCTTGCTCGACACCGTCCAGGAATCCAGCTTCCCACCCATCGTCGCTGGTCAACGTCAGCGACAGCAAGGCCGCGACCGGCGTAGCGCCCTTGGCGGCAAGGTCCGACAAATTGACCGCAACCAGCTTCCACCCGACGCTTTCGGCCGGATCGCCTGGCAAGTAATGCACCCCCTCGGCAATGCTGTCGTGGGTCAGCACCCACCCGTCGAGAACGGCCGCATCGTCGATCAGACCGCGAGCCGCCGAGTGCGTGGCGATGGTCCGCAGCCGCTCGATCGCGCCGCGTTCGTCCATGCTAGCCGGCCCGCGCCGGCCGCGCTGACTTGGCGATCGCGTCGAGCAGGCCATTGACGAAGCCGCTCTCGCGCTTGTCGTAAAAGGCGTGGGCGACGTCGACATATTCGGTGATGACGCTGGCCACTGGGACATCAGGCCGCGCAACCAGTTCATAAGCGCCGGCGCGCAGAATCGCGCGCATCGGCCGGTCGAGCCGCGCGAGGCTCCAGCCTTCGGCCAGTCGCTCGGAAATCAGCGCGTCGATCTCGGTTCTGCGGGCATCGGCGCCGCTGACGACATCGTCGAAGAAGCTAACTTCGGCCTCGGCATATTGATCGTCGCCGATGGTCGCGCCGAGCCGGTGCTGGTGGAATTCGTGGAGCAAGCGAGGGATCGGCGTGCCCTCCATTTCCTGCTGGTAAAGCGCCTGGACGGCGGCCAGCCGGGCGGCGGAGCGGGATCTGGATCGGGTCATTGCCGGCGCGCTGTAGCCGCCTCCTCGCCGGCAAGGAAGGGCGCGAGGGCTTGGGCGACAGACTCAG
>DATHFE010000014.1:0-3781 GCA_035318245.1 Sphingomicrobium sp.
GCGCCCGCGCCGCTCGCCATGCTCCGCGGCCGCCACCGTCAGCGCCTGCTGGTTCACGCCGCGCGCAGCCTTGACGTCCAGGACGTCATCCGCGACTGGCTCGGCGAGCTCGAATGGAACGCCAAAGTCCGCGTCGCGGTCGACGTCGACCCGTACAGCTTCCTTTAGGCGGGCAACTCCGCAGGCTGGACCGCCATCGCGGCAAAGCGCCGCCGCACCCACCACGGCCGCACCAGCCGCCCGGCGCGGACCGCGCGCAGCACCAGCCAAATTCCGGCCAACGTTGCGCAAACAACGGCGATCAGCGAGGCTTCGAGTCCGAACGCGCCGCCCGACAACAGCGCGGGCCCCGACAATTTGGCTTCGACCATTCCCTGCTGATCGATCCCCGACACCGGGACGTCGTAGATGAAACCCTGGGTGAAGTTCCATGCTGCATGGAGACCAATCGGCGCCCACAGGCTCCGCGTCAGCATGTAGGCGCCGCCGAGCAGTACTCCCGCCTCGGCCGCGATCGCGAAGGAGGAGAAGGCAGTCGCGTTGGGGCTGAAGATATGGCTCAGCCCGAACAGCGCCGAGGTCAGCGCCAGCGCGAACCAGCTTCCGCCGAACGCCTCGAGGAAGCGGAACAGGATACCGCGAAACAGCAGTTCCTCGATGAACCCCGGGAGGATGGCAACGCTGACCAGCGTGATCAGCAGCGTCGCCGTGCCGCCTTCGCCGACGATATTATAGACGTCGGCCAGCGCCGCTACCCCGACGATCAGCGAAAACAGCAGGAATCCCCCGCCGAGCCCGAGCCCTAGGTCGCGCAGCGCGTGCCGGGCGGCGAGATCGTCGCGCGGTTCCTCGCCGAGCCGGCGGATGATCAATTTGTAGGCGGCGAAAGCCAGGATGATGATCGTTGCCGAACCGACCAGCGTTTTGGTCTGCGGCGCCATCGGCGGCAGCGAGCGCAAGAAATAGGTCGTGCCGAAGCTGGCGAGCGCGAAGGCTGCAAACGCGATCAGCATTGCCACCAGCGGAAAATCCGCGATTTTCCTCCAGCGCGGCTTGGGCCGCACGGCATCCATCCCAGTATCTTGCATCATTCCCCCCGATCGTTGCGCCGCCGGGTGCAAGTATTGGGGAAGGCGCGCAAGCGGTTATTCGACCAAGGGCAAAAGCGGCGCCGCCTCCCGGACCCCTTCCGCCGCAAGCAGCTTGCGCTTGCGGTCGAGGCCGCCGGCATAGCCGCCGAGCGTGCCGTCAGAGCGGATCACCCGGTGGCACGGCACCAGCACTGCGACGGGGTTCGAGCCATTGGCCGTCCCAACCGCGCGCGTTGCCTTCGGCTGGCCGACGGCGGCGGCGATGTCGGCATAGCTGCGCGTCTCGCCAACCGGAATCTTGCGCAGCTCACTCCACACCGCTTCCTGGAACGCGGTCCCGGCAACGTCGATCGGCAAATCGGGCATCGCCGACGGCACTTCGATCGCTTGCAGCACGCCGCCAATCAAAGACGCCATCGCGGCGTCGGCGGGCAGGATCTTGGCGTTGGGGAAGCGGCGGTGAAGCGCGGCTTCGTCCTCGTCAAAGGTCAGGCGGCAAATGCCCTTGGGCGTCGCCGCGACCAGCATCTGCCCTAGCGGCGTGTCGAGCATCGCATAGCGGATGGTCTCGCCGCGTCCTCCGTCGCGCCAGGCCGACGGGGTCATGCCCAACCGGTCTTTGGCGTCGGCATAAAAGCGGCTCGGCGCGGCATAGCCGGCATCGTAGATCGCCTCGGTCACGCTCTTCTCCTTGGTCAAATGCGTCTCGGCGCGGCGGGCGCGGACGGCCCGGCCGTAAGCGGCCGGCGAAACGCCCATGTCGCGGGTGAACAGCCGCTGGAAATGGTGCGGCGCGTAGCCGACCGCTTCCGCCAGTTCGTCCAGTCGCAGCGGCTCCTCCGCCGCCTCCATCAGCGCTGCGGCCCGACGGATCGCATCGCGATCCCGGCCGACTTCATCGGGCGTGCAACGCAGGCACGCGCGGAACCCGGCTTCACGCGCCGCGGCGCCGTCGGCGAAAAAGACGACATTGTCGCGCTTGGGGCGACGTGCCGGACACGATGGCTTGCAATAGATGCCGGTGGTCTTGACCGCGCCGACGAAGAGCCCGTCCTGGCTGCGGTCGCGCCGCTCGAACGCGGCCCAGGCGAAATTGGGATCGATCATCAGCTTCGCTCCACCCGCGCGGCAAAACAGCCATGCGCGGCATTATGGGCATCAATGTAGGCAATCTCGTGCGCGTCGAACAGGATATGGATCGCCGCGTCGGCTTCGCCCGGCCCCGCGAGCGCGGCATTGCGCAGCATCCCATCGGCATCGAATGCGCGGAATGCCATCGTCCGGTCGGCGAACACCGGCGGCACTTCTTCGACGAAAGTCGCGGCCTGCTCGGCCGCCTCGCGCACATAGATCGCATAGGCCGATCGGAATGGTGTGGCGACATCGTGGCTGACGTGGTTGAGCAGGATCAGGCTCTCGCCCGGCTCGGCGTCCTCGAGCGTGACCCGGCACGGAAAGCCGGGCTTGTTCGCCGCAGTAACCCGCATCGCATTGTGCGCGGCAAGGGTCGCCGCGTCGGCGCCGAGCAACGTGGCGAAATCAGCCGGATCGAGCCCGGAAATTCGATAGGTCATGAAGCAGTCCTCTGTGGCTGGCTCACCTTTTAGGCCCACCAACGAGGCGCTGCTTCCCGCGGCTTGCGGTCAAAGCCAGAGACACTGATCTTGCATCCTCGCTGACCCGCTGCTAGTGGCGCGCCAACCCGTCGGGGGCGCGCGGTTTTCCATCGCCAGCCCCCGTTCGCATGGGGCAATATTCCTAGTCTGGAGCTTTGGGCGCGTGGAGACTTCCGGCGGCATTCAGGCCAGCTTAGCGGGACGCTATGCGACCGCTTTGTTCGGCCTTGCCCGTGACGAAAAAAAGATCGACGCGGTGTCGCGCAGCCTTGATTCGCTCGAGCGCGCGCTGGCCGATGTGCCCGAATTCGCCCAATTGGTGTCGAGCCCGCTGATCGGCCGTCTGGCGGCTGGCAAGGCGCTGGCTGGCCTCACCAATTCGCTCGGCCTCGACCCGCTGACCGCCAATTTCCTCGGCGTGCTGGCCAAGAATGGCCGGCTCGGCGAATTGAAGCCGATCATTCGTATGGTCCGCCTTCTCGCCGCCGAACATCGCGGCGAAACCACCGCCGAAGTGACTTCGGCGCATGCACTCAATGACAAGCAGGTCGCCGACCTCAAGGCGCAGCTCAAGAAGCGCGCCGGACGCGACGTGACCATCGACGCCAAGATCGACCCCAATATTCTCGGCGGAATCGTCGTCCGGCTGGGAAGCCAGATGATCGATGCGTCGATCCGCACCAAACTCTACTCCCTCGCCCAGGCGATGCGGGGCTAGCCCCGCCAAAAAAGCACCGATGAAAGGCTGAACATGGATATCCGCGCCGCTGAAATCTCCCGCGTCATTCGCGACCAGATTGCGAATTTCGACGCTGAGGCGGAAGTTTCCGAAGTCGGCAGCGTGCTGTCGGTCGGCGACGGCATCGCCCGTATCTATGGCCTCGACAACGTCCAGGCGGGCGAGATGGTCGAGTTCGACGGCGGCGTGAAGGGCATGGCCCTGAACCTCGAAGCCGACAATGTCGGCGTCGTCATCTTCGGCTCCGACGCCGCGATCCGCGAAGGCACCACGGTCAAGCGCACCGGCACCATCGTCGACGTTCCGATCGGCAAGGGCCTGCTCGGCCGCGTCGT
>DATHFE010000015.1:0-3433 GCA_035318245.1 Sphingomicrobium sp.
AGCGGTCCATCTGGCCCTGATTGATCGCCTGCGTGCCGTGGTAGAGGCCGGTGGTGTCGCCGAGGCCGATGGTGTTGGTTGTCGCGAACAGCCGGAACCACGGGTTAGGGCGGATCACCCGATTCTGGTCGAGCAGGGTCAATTTGCCTTCAACTTCGAGCACGCGCTGGATGACGAACATGACGTCAGGGCGGCCGGCGTCATATTCGTCGAACACCAAAGCGACCGGATGCTGCAGCGCCCACGGCAGCAGCCCTTCGCGGAATTCGGTGACCTGCTGGCCGTCTTTCAGGACGATCGCGTCGCGGCCGACGAGGTCGATGCGGCTGATGTGCGCGTCCAGGTTGATGCGGATCATCGGCCAGTTCAATCGCGCCGCGACTTGTTCGATGTGGGTCGACTTGCCGGTGCCGTGATAGCCCTGGACAATCACCCGACGGTTCTGGCTGAAGCCGGCGGCAATCGCCAGCGTCGTGTCAGGGTCGAAGACATAGGCCGGGTCGAGGTCCGGGACGCGCTCATCGGCCTCACTGAACGCCGGCACTTCCATGTCGCTGTCGATGCCGAACAGGTCGCGCACCTTGACGACCTTGTCGGGCGCCGCGAGCGCGGTGTCGGAGCGGCTTTCGGGCTGGACGTTGGGAATATCGGTCATGGCGAGCCGCCTTAAGCTAGTGGCGGCTTTGCCTCAACTCCCCGCGGACGCGGCCTTTGGCGGCATGGGGAACAGGCTTGGCAGCCGCGCGGCCAGCTTCGCGTCCCCTTCGACCTCGAACGCGGAGATGGGCATGCCGGCATAAACAAAGCCGGCGATGTCGGATGGCGAACCGCGAAGGATGAGGTCGGGCTCATCGACCTCACCGCGGCCAATCCGCACCTCGTCCTTCTCGCGAATCCAGAAATAATGCTCACCGGCCATCTCGAGCTGGATGCGCGCGGCAAGATCGCCCGCCGCTTCCGCATTGAGCATCGTGCGCAGCGACAGCATGAGCGACACCGGGCTGAACGGGCGCATTGGATCGTGGCGCGGCGAGCGCACCGCCCATCGCCCGAGCGCCTGGAAGATCGGCGCCGCCTCGTAGCCCCAAGGCGTCAGCTCATAGACCTGGACCGACGCCGGCGGTGGAAGTTTGCGGCGGATCAGCACCCCAGCCATCTCCAAGCCCTCAAGGCGCTGCGAAAGAACATTGGCACTTATTCCGTTGAGGCTCGTTTTAAGGTCGCCGAAGCGGCGGGGCCCGAGCAGCAATTCGCGGATCAACGGCATCGACCAGCGCTCGCCGATCAGGTCCATGCCATGCGCCGCCGCGCAGGCATCGTCGTATCGCCTCTTTTCGTCGGCTTGTCCGAGGCTAGTTATTTTTGCTAACTCCATAGTTGTTATATATGACGAACGGCTGTAAAAGGCAAGCCGAATCGAGCGTTCAGGAGGGAAAAACCATGACTCAGATGATTTTCGTCAACCTGCCGGTGAGCGACCTCGAAAGGTCGATCGCCTTCTACGAAGCGATCGGCGCGCGGAAGGAGCCCAAATTCTCCAACGAAGCCGCGGCAATGATGGTTTTATCCGAAACCATCAGCGTGATGCTGCTGACCAAGCCCTTTTATTCGACGTTCACCAGCAAGCCCATTGCCGACGCTCACCAGTCGAGCCAGGTGCTGCTCGCTTTGTCGGCCGACAGCGTCGAAGCGGTCGACGCCACTGTCGAAAAGGCCGGTGCAGCCGGCGGCGTGGCCGACCCCGGCCCGAAACAGGAGATGGCCGGCATGATGTACGGTCGCAGCTTCGAGGATCCCGATGGCCACCATTGGGAGATCATGTGGATGGACGCCGCTGCCGCACACCAAGGCGCCGCAGCATTCGAAAACGCGGAGGCATAAATGTCCGTCAACCCAAATTCCCCGATCGAAATCACCGCATTCAAGTGGGTTCCGCCGTTCGCCGAGGGGCTCGTCCGCGACCTTCGCCCGCGCTGGGCGCTGGAGGAAATCGGCCTCGACTATGGTGTTCGGCTCCTCGACCAGCAACGGCCGCCGGAATATTTGATCGAGCAGCCGTTTGACCAGTTGCCGACCTATCGCGACGGCGAAGTGCACATCTGCGAGAGCGGCGCTATCGTCCAATATATCGGCGAAAAGGACGAACGGTTGCTGCCTCGCGATCCGCAGAGCCGCTTCCGCGCAATCCAATGGACCTATGCGGCGCTGAACAGCGTTGAGCCAGCCATCTTGAATGTTTTCGCTGTCACCATTTTCTACGCTGATGAAGAATGGGCGCGACTGCGTCGCCCTGGCGCGGAGGAATTTGCGCGAGGGAAGCTCAAGCGCGTCGCCGACTATCTGGGTGACAAGGACTGGCTGGAGGGGCGCTTCACGATCGGCGATCTGATGATGGTCAGCGTGCTTCGCATGCTGCGCCACACCAGCCTTGTTTCCGAGCAGCCCAAGCTGGCCGCTTACGTCGCCCGTGGCGAGGCGCGTCCCGCATTCCAGCGCGCGTTGGCCGACCAGCTCGCCGTATTTTCCGCCCATCAACCCGAGGGAGTAGAAGCATGACCTACATCGATGGATTCATTGTGCCCGTACCCACGGACAATAAGGAGGCCTATCGCAAGCAAGCGGCCGAGGCCGCGCCGCTCTTCAAGGAATTCGGCGTCCGCCGGCATGTCGAGGCTTGGGACAGCGACGTTTCGGAAGGCAAGGTCACCGACTTCCGCAAGGCGGTGGATGCCAAGTCTGACGAGAAAGTCGTCTTTTCCTGGTTCGAATATCCTTCGAAGCAGGAGCGCGACACCGCCAGCGACAAGTTCATGAACGACCCCCGGATGAAGGAGATGGGCGCCAATATGCCGTTCGACGGAAAGCGCATGATCTACGGCGGCTTCGAGGCGATTGTCGAGGAAGGCGCGCCTGGAGGCGACTATACGGATGGCTTCGTTGTGCCGGTTCCCGAAGGTAAGCGCGATGCGTATCGCGAACTCGCATCGAAGATGGCCAAGGTCTTCCGCCAGCATGGTGCGACGCGGGTGATCGAAGCGATCGCCGACGACGTGAAGCACGGCGAGGTCACCGATTTCTATCGGGCGGTGAAGGCCGAAGATGGCGAGACCGTCGTCTTCAGTTTCATCGAATGGCCCGATAAGCAGACCCGCGACGACGCCTGGGCTAAGATCATGGCTGACGAAAGCCTGAAGCCCGACGGCGAGATGCCGTTTTCCGGTCAGCGCATGTTCTGGGGCGGCTTCGAGCCAATCCTCGACAGCGCCAAGCGCGAACCGGCCCACGCCTAGTTCACAGACCGATTGCTGAGGAAAGGAAACGACATGTCAGACGTCACTGACGCGCCGCCGCGTGCGGCCGCGAACGAGGATTCCGGAACATCCGCCCACGGGAGTTTCATCTGGTATGAACTGCTCACGCCCGATCCCGATGG
>DATHFE010000016.1:0-20260 GCA_035318245.1 Sphingomicrobium sp.
CTGATGGACAAGGCCGACGGCGCCGCGCTCGCCCCGCGCGAGCAGCTTGCCCTGATCTTTGAAGCCGGGCTTTCGACCGCCAAGGAAGTCACCTCGATATCGGGCCGCGGCGTGGGCATGGATGTCGTCCGCTCCAACGTCGAGCGGATCGGCGGCGTGGTCGAGATCGACAGCAAGCCGGGCGCCGGTACCCGCATGACCCTGCGCGTTCCTTTGACCCTGACGATTATCCCCGCGCTGACCGTCAGCATCGGCAACCAGCATTTTGCGATTCCCCGGTCGGCGATCGAGGAAATCGTTCGCGCCAATGGCGAATCGGTCGTTCTCTCGCAGGTCGGCGGGGCGGGGGTCGCGACGATCCGCGGCCGCCGCGTCCCCGAAGTCGCCCTGGCCGACATCCTCGGGCTGCCGAGCGATGTCGCCGACAAGGACCGGACTTTGGTCGTGCTGCGCCCTTCCGGCGGTGACGTTTACGCGCTCGCCGTCGATCGTATCCACGATCACGAGGAATTGGTCGTCAAGCCGGCCGCGCCGGCGGTGATGGCCACAGGCCTTTATGCCGGGACGACGCTTGCCGATGACGGCAGCCCGATCCTGTTGTTCGACCCAGCCGGCCTCGCCGAAGTCGGTGGTGTCCGTCTGGAGGCGCAGGACCGCGCCACTCGCGTGGTCGAGGAGAGCCTTGTTCCCGTCGCCGCTCGCGCTGTGCCGGTGTTGTTGTTCCGCGGCCTCGACGGTGCGCGCCGCGCGATGCGCCTGGCGGTGGTCGACCGGATAGAGGAAGTCAACGCCAGCGCGATCAAGCCCGGCGCCGGACAGCTTCGGGTCCAGCTTGGCGAAGCGATCCTGCCACTGGCCGCGGTGCCCGAGGGTACCACTTTCGAAGGCAAGGTCCGCCTGTTCCGCCTCAACGATGGCAACTGTGAAATCGGCTATGCCTTCCGCGAAGTGATCGACATGGAAGTGATCGATCACGACGTCATCCCCGCCGAAGTGCTCGGCGCGGTCAGCGGCGTGACCCTGATCGGCGGCGAGCCGGCCGAACTGGTCGATAGCCACTGGCTGTTCTCGCATCACCTCGGCGCGACCGCGCGACCCGCCGAACAAGCCGTCTGCCGGCTGCCGAGCGACGACCCTTGGATGCAGAATATCCTTCGTCCGATGGTCGAGGCCGCCGGCTATCGCGTGGTCGGCGACGATCATGACGGTAAGGCCGACCTGGTCATCGCCTCGCAAGGATCCGCCGTTGAAAAGAGGAAGGCCGCTCGGACGATCTGGCTTCGCTCCGATCCCGAAGGACCCGACGGCGAGGACAGCATTTACCGATACGATCGCGCAGGATTGCTCATGGCGCTGAAGGCCGCCGGCGCGGGGAGGGGTCGATGAACGAACTTTTGCTGATTGTGACCATCGCCGGTGAGCGCGTCGCATTTCCGGCCGCTTCGGTGGAATCCGTGGTCGAGCTGGACACGCTAATTCCCGTGCCGCGCGCCCAACCGCATGTCGCTGGCCTGTCGGCCCTGCGCAGCCGGGTTTTGACCGTGATCGACTGCATGCGCTCGCTTGAGCTGGGCGACACCGATTGTTCCGACGGCATTCGCGAAGGCGCGGTGGTCGAATTGGACGGGCATCACTACGCCTTGATCGTCGATACGGTCGAGGATGTGGTCGAAGCCCTGTCGGATCCCGCGCCGGTGCGCGCCGCAATGGGTCCGGGCTGGGAGCGTGTTGCACTCGGCATGGTCGAAACTGAAGAAGGCCCGTTGCTGCTGGTCGACGTCGGCGCACTGATCCTCGGCGCGAGCGCGGAAGCGCGTGCAGCTTAAGCTCTTCGTTACCCTTCACGTTTAATGACGTCTCGAACCGGACGGGAAATTGATTCAATGAAGACCTGCTTGATCGTCGATGACTCCAAGGTGATCCGCAAGGTCGCCCGGCACATCCTGGAAACCCTCGACTTCAACGTCGAGGAAGCCGGCGATGGCCGTGAGGCCTTGACTCACTGCGAAGCCAACATGCCCGACGTGGTCCTGCTAGACTGGAACATGCCGGTGATGAGCGGGATGGAGTTCTTGAAATTGCTGCGCCAGCGCGGCCATTCGGATCAGCCCAAGGTCGTCTTTTGCACGACCGAGAATGACATGGCGCATATCCGTGCCGCCCTCGAAGCAGGCGCCGACGAATATGTCATGAAGCCCTTTGACCGCGAAACGTTGCACATCAAGCTCCAGCTCGTCGGCGTCGCTTAAGCCTCGGTCGTGGAGCGGGCTCTAGCCACCGCGCGGCCGCCCTCGGGAACGGCGAGCCCACCTCGTCGGCCGATCCGCCTGATGATCGTCGATGATTCGATGGTTGCCCGCGCCGTCCTCTCACGCATGGTCGAAACTGACGGGGCGTTCGAAATCGCAGCGGTCGCCGGGACCGCAGAAGATGCCATCGACGCGCTGCAATATGTCCGCGTCGACGTCATCCTGCTCGATCTGGAGATGCCCGGGGCGGGGGGATTAAGCACCTTGCCAAGGATCATCGAGGCGGCACGCGGCGCACGGGTGATGATCGTCTCCTCGCTGGCCGAGGATGGCGCGGAGGCAACCGTCGCCGCCTTGGCGATGGGCGCCGCGGACACACTGCCCAAGCCGGGCACGGGCCGCTTCAATGGCCGCTTTTCCGAGATACTGGTCGGCAGACTCCGCGCCCTGGGCCATGTCGAGCATGCCGGCCCGCGCATTCCCGAGCCGCTGCGCCAGAAATTCGAAGCGCCGCTTCGCGCGATGTCGCCCGATCCGGTCGAATTGCTCGCGATCGGCGCCTCGACCGGCGGAATCCATGCGCTCGCCTGCCTGTTCCAGGCGCTGCCGCCGCGGATTGGCATTCCGATTCTGGTCACCCAGCATTTGCCCGCTCCGTTCATGACCGTGTTCGCCCGCCAGTTGGGTGTCGCCGCGAAGCGGGAAGCGTTGGTCGCCGAAGAAGGAATGGCCCTGCTCCCCGACCGAATCGTCATCGCTCCGGGTGACGCGCACCTGAAGGTCGAGCTTTCTCACGGCCGGCTGGTCGCCGAGCTCGACCGCAGGCGCTCGGCCAGCGGATGCCTGCCTTCGGTCGATCCGATGTTCGCGTCGGCGGCGGCGGCGCTCGGTTCCGCCGTGATGGGCATTATCCTCACCGGCATGGGCCGCGACGGGGTCGAGGGCGCCACCAAGCTTGTCGCCTGCGGCGGGTCGGTGATGGCCCAGGATGAGGCGAGCTGCGCGGTCTATGGCATGCCGCGCGCGGTCGCCGAGGCCGGGCTGGTCTGCGCGGTGATGCCGCCCGAAAAACTCGCCCGCCGGATTGCCTCTCGCGCGGGAGGCCCTTCGTGGAAGTAAGTGACAGCTCGAGCCGGATCCTCGCCGGTCTGCTCGAGGCGCGCACCGGACAGCAATTGACGATGAGCCGGCGCTGGCGGATCGAAACTGCATTGTCCTCACTGCTGCGCGAACGCGGCATCTCAAGCCTCGACGAACTCATCACCATCCTCGTCATGGGCAAGGAGCCAGGCCTCGCCAGCCGGGTGGTCGAGGCTTTGCTCAACAACGAAACCTATTTCTTCCGGGACCGCACGCCGTTCGACCTGCTCGCTACGCATGCGCTGCCGGCACTGGCCAAGCGCCGCGACTCCTCGCGCCGCATCCGCATCTGGTCGGCGGGCTGCTCAACCGGCCAGGAAGCCTATTCGCTGGCGATGTTGTTCGCCGAGGACCCGACCCGCTGGGCCGGATGGACGATCGACATCCTCGGCACCGACGTGTCGGACGGAGTTATCGAGCGCGCTCGCTCGGGCACCTACAGCCAGTTCGAGGTTCAGCGCGGGCTTGGAATCAACCAGATGATCCGTTGGTTCGAGGAAACGGAAAGTGGCTGGCGCGCCGCCGAGGCGCTGCGCCGCACGGTGCGGTTCCAGGTTCACAACATCCTCGAGCCGCTGCCGCATGCGCAGCCGTTCGACATTATCCTGTGCCGCAACGTCCTGCTCTATCTCAACGCTGAAAAGCGAGGGCTGGCGTTCGACCGGCTGGCGTCGGCGATGGCGCCGGACGGCTGGCTGATGCTCGGCGCCGGCGAAACCGTGATCGGCCAGACCAAACGGCTGTCGGCCGACCTCACGACACGGGGATTTTATTGCCTCAATGGAGAGCCCGCAGCGCCAACTGGCGAACCCGCGCCGCGCCGCGCCGCGCAGGGAGGGGCTTGACCCCAAGCCTCGCATCGTCGTCCATGGGGCGATGGAGTGTATCGACCGGCCTTCTCCAAATTTCGATGACCGCGCGCTGCCGGTGTCGATCATCGTCCTCCATTATACCGGAATGCCCGATGCGGAGGGTGCGCTCGACCGGCTGACCTCGCCCGACGCGCAGGTTTCCGCCCATTATCTGGTCGACGAGGATGGGACGATCTACCAATTGGTCGACGAGGGCAAACGCGCCTGGCACGCCGGCAAGTCGCGCTGGCGCGGGATCACCGATATAAACTCGGCCAGCGTCGGGATCGAAATCGTCAATCCGGGCCATGAGTTTGGCTATCGGCCGTTCCCGGACGAACAGATCGCTTCGGTGATTCCGCTGGTCGGCGAGATCAAGGACCGCCACGGGATCGGCCGCGGCAATGTCGTCGGCCATTCGGACATTGCCCCGGCGCGCAAGGAGGATCCCGGTGAGCTGTTCCCGTGGGAAGCTTTGGCTCGGCGCCGGCTTGCCTTGCCGAGCCCCGAGCGCGGGCTGATCGACCCGCACTGGACCGACGCCGGCTTCCTGCTCGCGCTGGAGCGTTTCGGCTATGACGTCGCCGACCCGCAGAAATCGGTCATCGCCTTCCAGCGCCGCTTCCGCCCCAACATCATCGACGGCGTGATCGACGGCGAGTGCAGGGCGAAATTGCTCGCGTTGTTGCTTCCCCGGCCCCAATAATCCATATTTGCGGTGCCAGAGGGCCGGGCGACCGCGGCGGGACTTGTCCCGGCGAGGAAAGTCCGGGCTCCACAGAATAACGGTGCCGGGTAACTCCCGGCGGGGCGCGGCGGCTTCGGCCAAGGCGTTTCAGGGATAGTGCCACAGAAAGCAGGCTGCCTGTCTTCGGGCAGGTCAAGGCGAAAGGGTGCGGCAAGAGCGCACCGCGGCGGCGGCAACGACGTCGGCACGGTAAACCCCACCGGGAGCAAGACCGAATAGGGGCGGCACATGGGGTATTCTGCCTCGTCGCCCGGGTTGGTTGCTTGAGGGGCGGGGTAACCCGCCTCCTAGAGGAATGGTCGCCCAAGCGCTCACGCGCTGGACAGAACCCGGCTTACAGGCCCTCTGGCATTTTTCTTTTCGTGGATCGGCTGGCGGAGCCGGCCCGCGACCCCTAATGTGTCCGGACTTATGGCCAAAGCGACGCGATCCGACGATTGGGGTTTTCCCCGCTGGCGTTCTTACGGAAAGGGCCGCGAGGCGGCGGCGGTGCGCACCTGCGACCGCGACGGCTGCGACGCGCCCGGCGACCGGCCCGCGCCCAAGGCGCCGAACAGCAAGGAGCGCTGGTATTTCTGCCTGACCCACGCCGCCGAATATAACCGCAACTGGAATTACTTCGCCGGACTTGACCCTGAAGAGACGGCCGCGCGCGAGGCCGAAGAGAGTGCGGGCGCATCTGCCTTCCGCCAGGCCGGCCATTGGCAATGGGGCGGGCCGGGCGACGGCACGCGCAGCCGCGACGAAATGCGCGCTTTGGCTGTGCTCGATTTGGAATCGGACGCCGATTTCGCCACCGCCAAGGCGGCGCATCGCCGCCTCGCCAAGGAGAACCATCCGGACTTGAGGCAGGGCGACGCGGAGTCTGCGGCGCGCTTCCAGCAGGTCCAGGCGGCCTATGAAGTGCTGCGCCGCGCTGAGGAACGGTCCAAAAAGAAACCTAAGACGTCGTCATAAACGTCAGCGCGGCCTGCGCGATCGGGTCGTCGATGTCTCCGAGATGCGCGGTGCCGCGGACGAACGCGACCGAGCGGGTCAATTTATAGCATTGGCAGCGGGCATAGACTGTCGCCCCCTTGGGTGCGGGCTTGAGATAGTCGATCCGAAGGTCGAGCGTCGCCATCGGCCGGAAATGGCCGCGCGCCATCCACACTGCGATCCCGGCGCTGGTGTCGATCAGGCTGACGATTGCGCCCGACGCCAGGATTCCGCTTTCGGGAACCCCGACCAATTGCTCGCGCCACGGCAGCGACAGTTCGATCCAATCGTCGCCATGGCCGTGATAGTTCATGCCCACCGCGCGGCCGTGGCCGACCTGGCTGGCGAGCTTGAAGAAGCGCTCGGGGTCGAATCCCTCGCGTTTCGCGGCGTCGGCTTCCGGGGTCAGCTTGCTCACGCGGTCAACCGCTCCGCGGTCCGGCGCACCAGCGAGATCATGTTGGGGATGCCTTGTGTGCGGTTGGAGCTCAATTGCCGCGAGAGGTCGAACGGCGCGAGCTCGGCCGCGATATCCGCTTCCGCGACTTCACTGGCTGGACGGTCCTGGACTGCGCTCAGGACCAAAGCGACGATCCCCTTGGTGATCGCGGCATTGCTGTCGGCGAGGAAATGCAGCCTGCCGTCGTCGAGCCGCGTCGGATAGACCCAAACTGCGGCTGAGCAGCCGCGAACCAGGGTGGCGTCGGTCTTCAAGGCGTCCGGCATCGGCTCAAGCATCCGGCCGAGATCGATCAGCAGCCGGTAGCGCTCTTCGCCGTCGAGCAGCTCATAATCGTCGAATATCTCGGAAAGTGGGGGCAGGGCCGTCATGGCGCAGCGCCTAGCAGGGCGCCGGCCACCCTGTCACTTGCGGTCGCGCAATTCCTCGATCTGGCGCGACAGCGTGTCCTCCTTGTCGGTCGCGATCCGTTCGAGGACGTGGATACGCTCCTTCAACTGCTTGACCTCATCCTTGAGGCGCATGGCTTCAACCTGCTCTGCGGGATCGGCGGCAACTCCCCGGCGGCGGCGCGAGTAGCCGTATTTGGCCCGCATTACGCTCGCGAACATGACGATGGCGACAATCAGCACCACCATTTCGAATTGATTCATGTCATTTCTCTCCGCTGGCGATCCGCGGGCGGTCGCGTAATGCCTCGATCTGAGCCGCGGTTTGCGTGCCACTATCGGTCACGATTTGCTCGACGACGCGCAGCCGCGCTTCGATCCGTTCGACATGCGCGGCATATTGCGCGCTCTTCTCGGCAGCTAAGTTGCTCTGCGCCGCGATCTGCTTTTCCTTCACGTTCAGCCACATCTTGAACGGTGCGATGCCGATCGCGGCGAGGGGAATGAGAACCCAGATCCAGCTCGAAATATCACTCATTGCTTGCCTCCTGGGCCTTGGCGGGCTGTCGGATCCTCGCCGGCGGAATATCGCGCAGTGCCTCGATCTGGGCGGCGGTTTGCAAGCCTCCGTCGGTGACGATCTGTTCGAGCACGCGCACGCGCTGCTCAAGTTCACTATTGCTGACGGCATATTGCGCGGCTTTCTCGGCGGCAAGGCGCGTATCCGAGTCCAGCTGCTTTTCCCTAAACTTGAAGAAGCGGTGGGCCATGTAGATGATGCCCATCACCGGAATTCCGATGATGATCAGGGCGATAAAGGCTTCGGGCGCGCCCATCAGGCATTTCCTCTCGTGTCGACCGCCAGGCTGTCGATCTCGCGGGCAAGCCGCGCCGGCTGGTCGGTGACGATCCGCTCCATCGTTTCCAGGCGATCCTTGAACGACCCCATTTCAGCGCGGAGCTGGGCGTTCTCGCTGGTCAACAGCTTGATCCGCTCAACCGAGTCCTTGTCGGTGTGGGGATGAAGCGCTTTGCCAAACCCGTCGAGCGGATAGCCGTGCTTGACCCTGATCCAGGTCGTCAAAATCCAACCCAAAAGGGCGAGAAGGGCGACGCCGATCCCAAGAATCGGAATCATCGAAGTCAAAATGTCCATCAGGCGTTCCCGCCCTTGTCGAGCGACAGGCTGTCGATTTCGCGGGCGAGCCGCGTCGGCTGGTCGGTGACGATCCGCTCGATGGTTTCGAGTCGGTCCTTGACCGATCCGATCTCGGCGCGGAGCTGGGCATTTTCGCTGGTCAGGAGCCTTATCCGTTCAACCGATTCCTTGTCGGTCGAGGGATGCAGAGGCTTTCCCCACTGTGATTCGAGCGGATAGCCGTTCTTGATCCTGAGCCATGTGGTGACCACCCAGCCGCCGACGGTGATGGCAACAATGGTCGCGAGGTAGGGAAACAGCTGGATTACGAAATTCAGGCGATCAATCTTATCGGCGTCCATGCGAACGGCCTCCTCCGGTGTGCGATTAGCGAAGCTGCTCTATTTCGCGGGCGAGCGTGCGGTTTTCGGTGGTGACGTAAGATTCGATGTCGGCGAGGCGGCGGTCGATCGAGCGCATGCGGCTGCGAATATCCCGGGCGCTCTGGGCGGGCGAGGCGCGAACGCCTTGCCAGAACCGCTGTTCCTCGCGGTCCTCACTGCGCAGCTCGCGTGGTTTGTCGTCGGCAATCCAGCCGGTGATGAAATATAGCGGGAAGATCGCACCGCTGCTCATCAGCACGGCAGCAACCATCATGATGCGGATCAGCGTGACGTCGAAACCCGTGTAGTCGGCGATGCCCGAACACACGCCCATGAATTTCTTGTTGCGCTTGTCGAGATAGAATTTGGTGCGGCTAGGCGGCTGGGTCGACATGGCCCTTACTCCCCGTTGCTCAAGAGGCGTTGGCGGCTATCGGCGTCCGTCAGGCTCTGTTGGCGCCAACCGGGATTTTCGGCGGTCATGATGCGTTCGATGGTGCCCAACCGGTCATCGAGACGCCGCGCGGCATCGTGCAGCTCGTCGAGTAGCTTCTCGTCGGAGCCGGTGAGCTTCGCTGCGGTCTTCCATTTGGTGATGTAGTGAAAAATCAGCCAGGGAAGCCCGAGGCAGACGATCGGGACGATAATTATTGCATCCAAGTCCATTATTCCCCCTTGGCCGCGCGGGCCGCCTTCATGGCTTCGAGCTCGGCATCGACCTTGTCGGACGATTTGAGATCGGCGATTTCTTCTTCCAGGCTCTTGGGTCCGGTCATGCCCAGCGCGTCGGCACGCCCCTCGGCGAAGTCGGCGCGGCGCTCAAGGATTTCGAAGCGTGAGAAAGCGTCCTCGGTGCGTTCGCCATTGAGCATCTCGCGCGCCTTGGCCCGAGTCACGGCGCTTTCGAACCGGGTGGCGATGGCGTTCTGGCGGGCGCGGGCCTCGCGGAGCTTGCCCTGCAATTTGGCGATATCGGCCTCATAGCTTTTGAGGGTTTCGTCGATCAGCGCCATCTCGGCCTTCAATCCGGCCGCCATATCGCTCGCCTTCTGCCGCTCCATCAGCGCGGCCTTGGCCAAATCCTCGCGGTCCTTCGACAGCGCCAGTTCGGCCTTGTCGGTCCAGCTAGCCTGCAATTCGTCGAGGCGGGCGCAGGCCCGGCGCATTTCCTTGGCGTCGGCGATCGATCGCGCTGCAGATGCACGAACGTCGACCAGCGTCTCTTCCATCTCAAGGATGATCATGCGGATCATCCGCGACGGATCCTCCGCGCGGTCGAGCAGCTCGGTCATGTTGGCTGCGACAATGTCCCGTGTACGGGAAAAAATGCTCATTGCGTGCTCCGCAATCAAAATAGGGCCCTATTGGCTATTTACCATACAAGAGCTGTGCCATTCTGCGGCAAATACCGAATTCCCGGGAAAATCACGAATTTCAGCTGATATTACAGTTGAAATATCTTGCCAAGTCATGGGTTTTTCCACCAACAGTCGGGGCGATGGAGCGGACCACTCAGTTTGTCGGGCAAAGCCTCGCCTTTCTTGACGCGGTCGAGCGGGCCAGCCGCGCAGCGCCGCTCAATCGCCCGGTCCTCGTAATCGGCGAGCGCGGCACCGGCAAGGAACTGATCGCCGAGCGACTGCACCATTTGTCGTCGCGGTGGGCTGGGCCGCTGGTGACGATGAATTGCGCAGCCCTGCCCGAAACGCTGATCGAGGCCGAATTGTTTGGCCATGAAGCGGGCAGCTTCACCGGCGCCGCCAAGACCCGCCACGGCCGTTTCGAGGAGGCCGACGGCGGCACCCTGTTCCTCGATGAATTGGCGAGCCTGTCGTCGCCGGCTCAGGACCGGCTGCTGCGCGCCGTCGAATATGGCGAGATCACCCGCATCGGCGCGTCGAAGCCGATCCGGGTCGACGTGCGCATCGTCGCGGCAACCAACGAGCATCTGCCGAGGCTGGTCGACGAGGGCCGTTTCCGCGCCGACTTGCTCGACCGCCTGTCGTTCGAGGTCGTCACTCTCCCGCCGATGCGCTCGCGCAGCGGAGACATCCCCTTGCTGGCCGAACATTTCGGGCGGCGTATGGCGTCGGAGCTCGAATGGCCCAACTGGCCGGGTTTTTCGACCCGCGCGGTGGTTGAGCTCGAAGCCTATGGCTGGCCCGGCAATGTGCGGGAGCTTCGCAATGTCGTCGAACGCGCGGTCTATCGCGCCGAGGACCCGGAGCGACCGATCGACTCGATTCAGTTCGATCCGTTCCATTCGCCGTGGGCGCCTGCGGATAGCCCGTCGGTCGCGCCCGCGCCCGAAGGGGCCGCGGAGACCGCGCCAACGCCGATCGCTCCGCCGATGCAAAGCGGAGATTTGCGCGGTTCGGTCAACGCTTATGAGCGTGCCCTGCTCGAAGACGCGCTGGCCAAAAGCCGCTTCAACCAGCGAACCACGGCGGCGGCTCTGGGCCTCAGCTATGACCAGTTGCGCCACGCGCTGAAACGTCACAAATTGCTCGACGGCGAAGCCGCCGCCTGAGCTTCAATCATTGCTGCGCGCGAAGCCGAATCATGCTATCATCCGCGGGTCATAGGATTGGAGGCTTCGATGAAAGCTCTATCCGTAAGTCTTGGCGTCGCGAGCGCCCTTCTGTGCGCCGCCCCCACCCAAAGCTCGATCCTGAGCGTTGGCAATTCGTTGGCCCAAACCTGTTTCCAATTGGCGCGCTCCAAAGTCTCCACGCCGTTCGCGCTCGAGACTTGCGATCGCGCCCTTTCGGAAGAATCGCTGAACTTCGACGACCGGGTCGCCACTTTCGTCAATCGCGGAATCGTGCAGACGCTGCGCCACAGTTACGTCCAGGCGGGCCGTGATTTCGACACCGCGATCGCAACCGACGCGAAGCAGCCCGAAGCTTGGCTCAACAAAGCGATCCTGCTGATCCGGCAGGGGCAAAGCACCGCTGCCATGCCGATGCTCGAACGGGCGATCGAGCTCAAGACCAGCAAACCGGCACTGGCCTATTACATGCGCTCGATCGCCAACGAGGACAGCGGCAACGTCAAGGCGGCCTACGAGGATTTGATCCGGGCGCGTGACCTCGACCCGAGCTGGTCGGTTCCGGTCAAAGAGCTTGAGCGCTACCGGGTCAGTCGCCCAGCGACTGGTAGGTCGACATAGCGTAGAGCATCGGGATCGACAGCAAGGTGTTGAGCCGCGACGTCAGCATCGCGGTACGTGCCGACTTGGCTTTCGACGCATCGTCCGCCTCGACGAGGCCCAGCGCGCGTTGCTGGTTGGGCCAGATGATCGCCCACACGTTGAACGCCATGATCAGCGCCAGCCACATGCCGGTGCCGATCAGCCGGAAGCCCGGGCGGAAGGTCAGCGCTTCGACCAGATACAGGTTGAGCCAGGCGAGGATCAGGCCGGTTAGCACGGTCATCGCAGCGCCCCAGCGGAAGAAAAACAGGGCCTTGGGCGCAATATATTTGGAAACGCCCGGCTTCAGTTCGGCCGGGACGGTCGGCATCACCGGGATCTGCACGAAATTGAAATAATATAAGAGGCCGATCCAGGTGATCCCGAAGAACACGTGGAGCCAGCGGAAGGCCACCGCGAGGGTCAGCGTTTCGGCATGGAATATGCCCATCAGGGCCAGCGCGAGGATCAATCCCGCCGCCAGCGTCAGATTCAGGTTCTCGAACAGCTTGCCCATGACATTCCCCTATTATGATTATGGTCCAATCGTTACGCCTCAGCGTAAGCCGTCCGCAAGCTTTTGTGCGGTGAAGCGAGGATATTGCGGTGGCGCGGCTCGTTCTCCCGGCACTGCACTCTCATCGCGACGAGGAACCTATGGCCTTCCAGCTTCCCCAATTGCCCTTCTCCAAAGATTCGCTTGCGCCGCACATGTCGGCCGAAACGCTCGATTTCCATCACGGAAAGCATCACCGCACCTATGTCGACAAGACGAACGAGCTGGTCGGCGAAATGGAGGCTCTCGAAGGGGCGTCGCTCATCAAGGTGATCAAAGCGGCCAATGCGAGGGGCGAGACCAAGCTGTTCAACAACAGCGCGCAATTATGGAACCACAGCTTCTTCTGGCAATGCCTCGCGCCGCCAGAGGGCCAGAAGCCGTCGGGCAAATTGCTGTCGTTGATCGAGCAGGAGTTCGGGGACTCAGCGACGCTGCTGAAAAAGCTCGCCGAGGAGGGCGCCAATCATTTCTCCAACGGCTGGGCCTGGTTGTTGCTCGACCACGGCAAGCTGAAGGTCACGTCGCTCCACGATGCCGACACGCCTTTGGTGCATGACGGCATGACGCCATTGTTTACTTTGGACGTTTGGGAGCACGCTTATTACATCGACTATCGCAACGCGCGGCCGAAGTTCGCTGATGCGGTGCTGTCGAACATCGTCAATTGGGACTTCGTCGCCCAAAATCTCGATGGGGAGGGGGCAAGCCGCGCCGACCAGGACGGCACCATCGCGCTGCATTTCGAGTCGATCGACGCGTGAATTCTACTGCTTGAGCCGATAACCGGTCTTGAACACCCACACGATCGCCGCGAGGCAGGCGAATATGATCGCCAGCATCACCGCGACGCTCGACCAGACAGGCACGTCGGCGGTGCCGAAGAAAGTCCAGCGGAAGCCGCTGACGAGATAAACCACCGGGTTGAACAGAGTCACCGTCCGCCACGGCTCGCCCAATGCGCTGGTCGAGTAGAACGCCCCTCCGAGGAAGGTCAGCGGTGTCACAATCAGCATCGGGATGATCTGCAATTGCTCGAAATTCTGCGCCCAGATGCCGATGACAAAGCCGAGCATGCAAAAAGCGGTGGTGATCAGGAACAGGAACAGCAGCATCATGGCGGGGTGCTCGACCCGGATGTCGACGAAGATGGTCGCGGTGGCCAGCGTGATCAGCGCCAGCACCATAGACTTGGTCACCGCGGCGCCGACGTAGGCCAGAACGACCTCCAAGCTGGAAATCGGTGCTGAGAGCAATTCGTAGATTGTACCCGTAAACTTCGGAAAATAAATACCAAAGCTGGCGTTGAAAATCGATTGCATGAACACCGACAGCAAGGTCAGCCCGGGCACGATGAAGGCGCCGAAGGCAATCCCGTCCATGTGCTGCATGCGCGATCCGATCGCCGCGCCGAACACCACGAAATAGAGCGCGGTGGTGATTACCGGGGTGACCAGGCTTTGCCACAAGGTGCGGACCGCCCGCGCCATTTCGAAGCGGTAGATCGCCAGCACGCCTTCGCCGTTGAAGCCTGCGTTCTTCATGCCGATGCGCCCTTGCCGCCGTCGTGGACCAGTCCGACGAAGATGTCTTCGAGGCTCGACTGCTCGGTCGCGAGATCCTTGAAGCCAATGCCGAGGTCGCTCACTCGGCGCAGCAGCGATGGGACGCCGGTGCGTTCGGCGTTCGCGTCGAATTCGTAGCACAGCACATGCCCATCATCCTCGATCGCCAGGTTCCATTCGGCCAGCTCGGGCGGGACGGCGTCCATTACTTCGCTCAGCGTCAGCTTGAGCGTCTTGCGGCCAAGCTTGCGCATCAGCACTTTCTTGTCCTCGGCGGCGATCAGCTCGCCGCGGCTGATCACGCCGACGCGGTCGGCCATTTCCTCGGCTTCCTCGATGTAATGGGTCGTCAGGATGATCGTCGTGCCGTCAAAGCGGAGCTTGCGGACCAATTCCCACATATCGCGGCGCAGCTCGACGTCGACCCCGGCCGACGGCTCGTCGAGGAACAGGATGTCGGGCTCGTGGGAGAGCGCCTTGGCGATCATCACCCGGCGCTTCATGCCGCCGGACAATTCCATCATTTTCGATTTGCGCTTGTCCCACAATGACAGGCGCTTCAATAAAATCTCGATCTTGGCCGGGTCGCGGGCTTTTCCGAACAGCCCGCGGCTGAAACTGACCGTCGACCAGACGCTTTCGAACGCGTCGGTGGTGAGTTCCTGCGGGACCAGGCCGATGCGGGTCCTCGCGTGGCGGTAATCGGTGAGGTGATCCTTGCCGTCCACGAGCACCGTCCCGCCCGACGGCGTGACGATCCCGCAGACGATGTTGATCAGGGTCGTCTTGCCGGCGCCGTTGGGGCCGAGAAGCGCAAAAATCTCGCCGCGGCGAATGTCGAGATCGACCGATTTCAGCGCTTCGGTGCCGCTGGCGTACGACTTGCGCAGGCCGCGGATGGAGAGAATCGCGTCGCTCATTCGATCGGTGCCGGTTCGGATGCCAATTCAGCTTCGTCCTTGGTTAGCCCGTGCCGCATCAACATCGGAACGTTGAGCGCGGCGAACAGGAAGGTGAGGGGGAGCATTCCCCACAATTTGAAGCCGATCCAGAATTCGGTCGAGCTGTTGCGCCACACGCTTTCGTTGACGACCGCCATAGCCGCGAAGAAAATCGCCCAATTGCGGGTCAATTTACGCCAGCCCTCGCTGTCGAGGCCGGGATAGGCGCTGCCCAGAACGGTCTTGAGGAATGGCCGGCCGGTCGCCAGCCCGAAGCCGAGCAGACCGGCGACGAACAGATAATAGACCGTCGGCTTCATCTTGATGAAGGTCTCATTGTGCAGCCAGATGGTGAGGCCGCCGAGGACCACAACCATCAGCCCGGAAAACCACAGCAGGGGGGAGATGTGGCGGTACTTGATCGCCGACACCAGCATCGCCGCGACCATCGCAACCATAAAGGCCGCGGTGGCGAAGAAGATCTTTAGCGGCCCGGGGACCGGCGCGAAATAATTGGCGGCGAAAAAGACAATGATCGGCCCGACGTCGATCAGCACCCTGAGCCCGCCGCTCGGCTCCTTTGTCGGGGACGTCATGCGGGCAGCCCTGCGATGGCGCGGGCGACGGCGCGCGGATCGAACGGGCGGAGGTCGTCGACGCCTTCACCGACGCCGATTGCGTGGATCGGCAGGCCGAATTTCTCGGCGGCGGCGACCAGCACTCCGCCGCGCGCCGTCCCGTCCAATTTGGTCATGATTAGTCCGGTCACGCCCGCCAGATCGCGGAAAACTTCGATCTGCGCCAGTCCATTTTGGCCGGTGGTGGCGTCGAGCACGAGGAGCACGTCGTGCGGCGCTTCGGGGTTGAGGCGGCCGAGCACGCGGCGGACCTTGGCCAATTCCTCCATCAGATGGGGCTTGTTCTGAAGGCGCCCAGCGGTGTCGACAATCAGCGCGTCGATGCCGGTCGCGGTGGCCTGTTTGACCCCGTCATAGACGATTCCGGCCGCGTCTCCGCCTTCCTTGCCAGCAATGACAGGCGCGCCGATCCGCTCGCCCCAGATCTTGAGCTGTTCGATCGCCGCCGCGCGGAAGGTGTCGCCAGCAGCCAGCAGCACGCCATAGTCCTGCTCTTTCAGCCAATGGCCCAATTTGCCGATGGTGGTGGTCTTGCCCGATCCGTTGACGCCAATCACCAGGATCACGTGCGGGCGCGGAAAGCCCCATACGTCCAGCGGCTTGGCGACCGGAGCGAGGATCTTCTCAATCTCCTCGGCGAGGATCGTACGCAGCCCGCGCTCATCGAGAGTCTCGAATTTCTGACGGGCAATCGCTTCGCGAATGCGCTTCGAGGCGGCGGGGCCGAGATCGGACGCGATCAGCGCTTCCTCGATGTCGTCGAGCGTCGACGTGTCGAGCGCGGCCTTGGTCGCCAGGCCGGACAAATTTTCGCCAAGACGGTCGGCGGTCTTCTTGAACCCGCCCGTCAGCCGTTCAAGCCAACTCACGCCCGCACCCCGGTCACATGATCTCCATGATGAGCGACGATGCGCGCTATGCCGGTGTGGCCGCGAAGGGCACCGTCGATATGAACCGGTGCGAAGCCGTCGCTGTGTCCCTTGCCGTGGTTCTCGATCAGCACGCGTTGTTGTGTGCCGACCAAGGAGCCGAGCCAGCGCGAACGCCGCTCCGCCGCTGCCTCGCGCAGCCGCGCCGCGCGGGCCTTGACGACCTCGCGCTCAAGCTGCGGCATGCGTGCCGCGGGCGTTCCTTCGCGCGGCGAAAAGGGGAAGACATGCGCGGCGATGATGTCGCAATCGTCGAGCAATTTTAGCGAGTTGGCAGCCATGTCTTCAGTTTCTGTGGGAAATCCCGCGATGAGGTCGGCGCCGATCGTGGTGTCGGGCCGGGCCGCTTTCAACCGCTCGACGATAGCCACCGCATCCGCCCGGCTGTGGCGGCGCTTCATCCGCTTAAGGATCATGTCGTCGCCCGCCT
This sequence comes from Sphingomicrobium sp., assembly GCA_035318245.1. Taxonomy (GTDB): domain Bacteria; phylum Pseudomonadota; class Alphaproteobacteria; order Sphingomonadales; family Sphingomonadaceae; genus Sphingomicrobium. Next base: position 16,589 of record DATHFE010000016.1, read on the forward strand.
GGAGCGATAGATGGAAATGCGGCAACAGGCGCGGCTCGCCAGCGATCAGCTCGAACAAGGGCGCGTCAATCTCGACGCTGTCGAGCGAGGACAGCCGCAGGCGTTGTAAACGAGGCTCAGCGGCCAGGATGCGCTGACACAGCGTGCCGAGCCCGATCCCATCCAGCTCGTAGCTGGTAACGTCGACCCCGGTCAGCACGATTTCCTGCGCGCCTGCGTCGATCTCGCGGGCGATCGCCTCGATCACCGCTTCGATTGGCAGGGACCGGCTCGGCCCGCGCGCCTGCCAGATGGTGCAGAAGGTGCAGCGGTGATCGCAGCCGGTCTGCACCGCGACGAACGAGCGTACGCGTTGGCGGAATCCTGCAGCGACCGTTAGCGGGGCGGTGAAATCGCGTACTTCCACCTGATCGACCTCGGGCATGGCCGCGAATGCCTGGGGTTGGAGCTGGGCGGCGCAGCCTGTCACGACGATTCGCGCTTCCGGCCGCTCGCGCCGTGCCCGGCGGATCGCCTGGCGGGTTTGGCGGACGGCCTCGGCGGTGACCGCGCAGCTGTTGACGATGATGAGGTCGTCTTCGGGATTGGCACCGCGCCGCATCGCCTCGCTTTCTGCGAAGTTGAGGCGGCAACCCAGCGTGATCGTCTCGACGCTCACAGGCGAAGCGCGTCCAAATCGATTTGGCCTTCGAACACCATTGTCGCCGGGCCGCGCATGCGGATCGTCTCGCCGGTCGCCCAGGCGATGGTCAGCGATCCGCCGGGCATGGTCACTCGTACCGGTGAGGTCACGCGCTTCGATGCAATTGCCGCAACGGCGGTAGCACAGGCACCAGTTCCGCACGCGCGGGTCAGGCCGACGCCGCGTTCCCAGGTGCGAAGACGCAAATCGTTTCCCTCGACTGCCGCGACATTGACGTTGATTCGTTCGGGGAACGCCGCGTCATGCTCGATCCGTGGCCCGAGCTCGTCAAGCGGTACCGCATCCACATCGTCAACGAAGAAGACCAGATGGGAATTACCCACATTGAGCGCCCTTGGGCTTTCGAGCATGCCCCAGGCCATCGGCAGGCCATTCGGATCCATCGGGTAAGCAAGCGGGATTTCGTCCCAGCCGACGCGGGGTTTTCCCATCGTGACTTCGACTTCGTCCTCAATCTCAGCGCCGTCGATGATTCCTCCTTCGGTCTCGATCTTGGTCGGCCCCATCAGGAGGACGATGCAGCGCGCCGCATTGCCGCAGGCGCCGACTTCCGACCCGTCGTGATTGAAGATGCGCATTTTGACGTCGGCCACGTCCGACGGCTCGAGCAGGATCAATTGGTCGCAGCCCACGCCCGTCTGGCGGTCGGCGATGGCACGGGCGAGCGGGCCGTCGATGTCGACTGGCTGCTGACGCGCATCGATCACGACAAAGTCGTTGCCGAGGCCGTGCATCTTGTGGAACGGGCGGAGCATCGGGCGCCGACTTAGGGAGCCGAAGGAGCTTAGTCCACATGCCGGGTATCAAGGGCGACCCCGCCGAAGCCGCGCGCGCCGTGCTGGCCTTCTGGTTCGGCGAGGTCGGCAAGGAGCGGTGGTGGGCCAAGGCTGCGGCGCTAGACGCGGCGATTGCGGCGCGGTTCGGGGCCCTACGCGATGCGGTGGTTGCGAGCCGGGCGAGGGGCTGGCGCGACGATCCCGACACTTTGCTTGCTGCGATCATTTTGTGCGACCAATTTTCGCGCAATATCCACCGCGGCAGCCGCAAGGCGTTCGAGGCCGATGCCCTGGCGCGCGAATTGACCATGCTGGGGCTCGAGCAGGGGTGGGACAAGGCAATGATTCTCGAACAGCGGCAATTCCTGCTGATGCCGTTGCAGCATAGTGAGAAACTAGCCGATCAGGAGCGCGCGCTGGCGGAATTCGCGGCGCTCGGCGACAATGAGCAGGCGCGCTTCGCCCAGCTTCACTACGATCAGATTGCTCGTTTCGGGCGGTTTCCCGGCCGCAACGCGGCGCTTGGGCGTCGGACTAGCGAGGCGGAGCAAGAGGTGATCGAGGAAGGGGCGTTCTAGCTCACTCACCTTGACCCGGGCGGCGGCCGCGTCTAAGCGCGCCCTCGTCGTATCTCGACAAAATATTCGATGTGGCACGACGCAAGTGCACGCTGGCCGGCGAGGTTTCGCCCGCCGGCGATTTTTGCGTTTTGGCCCTCATCGGCGGGAGTGAGTGTATGTTCGACAGTCTGAGCGATCGCCTTGGCGGTGTGTTCGACAAGCTTCGCGGCCGCGGAGCCTTGTCGGAAGCCGACGTGCGCTCGGCGATGCGCGAGGTTCGCGTCGCGTTGCTCGAGGCGGATGTCGCGCTGCCCGTGGCGCGCGATTTCGTCGACCGCGCGACCGAGCTTGCGGTCGGGCAGGACGTGCTGCGGTCGGTCACGCCAGGCCAGCAGGTCGTCAAGATCGTCCACGATGCGCTGATCGAGATGCTGGGATCCGAGGCGTCGGAGCTCAACCTTGGCGTCAATCCGCCAGCGGTGGTGATGATGGTCGGGCTGCAGGGCTCGGGCAAGACGACGACCACCGCCAAGCTCGCCAAGCGGCTCGCCGAGCGAGATCGCAAGAAGGTCCTGATGGCCTCGCTCGACGTCGCCCGCCCGGCCGCCCAGGAGCAGCTCGCCGTGCTCGGGCGCCAGGCGGGGGTCGAGACGCTGCCGATCATCGCCGGCCAGACCCCAGTGCAGATCGCCCAGCGCGCGCTCCAGGCGGCGAAATTGCAGGGCTTTGACGTGCTGCTGCTCGACACCGCCGGCCGCCTCCACGTCGATGATATTTTGATGGCCGAGATGAAAGCGGTCGCGGCCGCCTCCAACCCGGTTGAGACCTTGCTTGTGGTCGACAGCCTGACAGGCCAGGACGCGGTCAACGTCGCCAAGGGCTTCGGCGGCGAGGTCGAGCTGTCGGGCGTGATCCTGACGCGGATGGACGGCGATGCCCGCGGCGGCGCGGCGCTGTCGATGCGCGCGGTCACCGGCAAGCCGATCAAGTTCGCCGGGACGGGCGAGGCGATCGACAAGCTCGAAGCGTTTCACCCGAGCCGCGTCGCCGGGCGAATCCTCGGCATGGGCGATGTCGTCAGCCTGGTCGAGCGGGCGGCCGAGACGATCCAGATCGAGGAAGCCGAGAAAATCGCGGCCAAGATGGCCAAGGGCAAGTTCGACCTCGACGACCTCCGCAGCCAGATCGCGCAGATGCAGCGTATGGGTGGGTTGGGTGCGCTGGCGTCGATGATGCCGGGGATGAAGGGCCTGAAGGGCGCCACCGAAAAGGCCGGCGACGAAAAGGCGCTGGTTCACCTCGACGCGATGATGGGGTCGATGACGCCGAAGGAGCGTGCGCGGCCCGATATCATCAACGCCAAGCGCAAGATCCGCATCGCCAAGGGCTCCGGACGGACGGTGCAGGAGGTCAACAAACTCCTCAAGATGCACCAGGAAATGGCCAATGCGATGAAACGGCTCAAGAAAATGGGCGGGTTCAGCAAACTGGCCTCGCTGTTCGGCGGTGGTGGCGGGCTCGAGGATGCGCTGGCCGGAATGGCTCCGGGGGCATTGCCTTCTGGCGGACTGCCCGGGCTTCCCGGCGGATCGGCCCCGTTCAATCTTCCATCTGGTTTCGATAAATTCTCAAA
>DATHFE010000017.1:0-2656 GCA_035318245.1 Sphingomicrobium sp.
CGCGAGGCGAGCTGGGCCCGGCGATCGGCAAGGCGCGGATTTCGGGCACCAGGGCAAGAAATTTGGACGTGCCCGGATCGACCGCGAACCGTTCCTCATGCGCCCAGCGCGCCGCGGTCGATTCCGCCGCCCTGAAGTCCGACATCGCTCGCACCTCGATAATCCCGTTGACCAGCAGGAGCAGGACGAAGGCGGCGGCGATGAGTTTGCCGCCAGACGACCACAAGCCCGGCGCCAAGACCCCGACAATCGCGGCGCCGGCCGCGGCAAGCGGAAGGAACATGCGCGGCTGGGGATCGACCGCAAAAGCGTAGATGAGGGCCCCGCCGTAAATGGCTCCCGCACCCAGCAGCCAAAGAAGCATCGCTCCGTCCCTGCGCGCCAAACTCCGCTCGAGCCACAGCAGCACAAGCGGCCCGACGAGAACCAGGCTGATGCTGGTATTGGCGAGGAGGTTGAGCAGCCCGTCGACGGTCCAATGGACCTCGATGCCCATCGGCCGCTTCCAGCCGGCGATGATCGCCCGATTGAACAAGGGCGACCCACTGGCCGCGAGCGCGGGATCGATCTGGCTGGACGCGATGCTGGTGTGCCCCAGCGCCAGCTTCCAGGCATGCAGCGGATCGCCCGTGACGGCCGCGTAGATGATCAGTTCGAGAAGGACCGGCAGGGCGAAGCCGACCAGCATCGCCGCCAACAGCCTGGGCCTCCAGCGCCATAGCGCGAAGGCGAAAATCGGCACCATCGCCAGGGCCGTCGGACGGGCCGCGGCGGCGATCGCGAGCGCGGCACCGGCCAACGCGGCAAGCCCCGGCCGCGAAGTCTTCCACGCTTGCTGAAGGGCAAGCGCCGCGGCGAGCATGAAGCAGAGCTCCACCATATCGATATTGGGACGAAGCATCGATTGGGTGACGACCGGTGTGACGGCAAGAGCCAAACCAGCGACCAAAGCCGCAAGACGCCCAAACTGACGCTCGACGAGGGTGGCGAACAGAGCGAGCGCGCCACTGGCATAGATCAGCGGGACGATCATGAGCGCCGTGCGGCTGTCGCCGAACAGCGCGATCGCCCAACCCATGGGTGCCACCAGCGGCCAGCGCGCCCACCAATGATCACCGGCGAGGCACAGCCCGTTAGCCGCGGCGCAGCGTGCCGCCTCGAGATAATGCCAGTCGTCGCCGCCGCCCCCGACATAACCGACCGGCTTCAGCGCAACGAGCGCGACGGCAAGCAGGATCGCAACCGCCGCCGGATTGAGACGTCCGGCGGATGTGGAAATTCGAGTTGGAAGCATGCGCGCGGCGTCAGTCACGCAATATCCCTAGGGGACCAATGTTGACGTGGTAAAGGTGTCGGGTGACGCCGCGCCGCCACAAAATGCACGAAAATGCGCCGAAAGCCGCGCGACGGCTTTTCAATCCTTGCCCAAGCGCCTACCTCGCGCGCTGGAAACAAGAATCATTTTTGGAGACCTCGCTATACCACCGCCCAATACGCGTCGCTCGATGACGCCGCCGGCCATGTCCGGCCCCCGCTACAATGAGTTCATCAACGTGCCCAAGGTGCGAGTGATCGACGAAAATGGCGAAAATCTGGGCGTGATGTTCACCAACGAGGCGATCGAGCAGGCTGCGGAAATTGGTCTCGACCTGGTCGAGATCAGCCCCGGCGCCGATCCGCCCGTGGCCAAGTTCCTCGACATCGGCCGCTACAAATATGAGGCCCAGAAGAAAGCCAACGAGCAGCGCAAAAAGCAGAAGACGCAGGAGATCAAAGAGATCAAGATGCGTCCGAACATCGACGACCACGACTATGACGTGAAGATGAAGAAGGTCTTCAGCTTCATCGATGAGGGCGACAAGGTCAAAATCACCTTGCGCTTCCGCGGGCGCGAGCTCGCCCACGGCCAGCTGGGCATGGCGCTGCTGACACGAGTCCAGGAGGACACCGCCGCCGTCGCCAAAGTCGAGCAGCACCCGCGCATGGAAGGCCGCCAAATGCTGATGGTGATCGCACCGAAGTGAGGCGCGCAGCCACGCCGGGGGCGTGGCGAGCACCTCACTGCGCCGGTGACCTCCGCTTTCCAGCCTCGGCGGCGCAAAAACCGCCGAAAAGCTTCCGCTACGGAATCCGGCCTTCTTTGCAGGGCTGCCACAGATTGTTGCAATCTTGTCGCAAACCGTCGGGATTCTCATGACGCACCATGCGCCTTTGCTTTCCTTGTCGCTCCCTGTCGATTAGCTTCCAAAAAAAATAATAAGAAAAATACATAGGGGAGATCATCGATGCGCAAGTCCATGTGGCTGCTTTCCGCCGGCCTGTTCGTTCTGTCGACACCGGCATTCGCCCAAACCGAACCGACGGCCCCTCCAACGCCATCGGACGCAGCAACACCGCCGACTGAATCTCCGACGGAAGCCGCAGCGGTCGATGACCAGAACGCGGACATCATCGTCACTGCCCAAGGCCGCTCGCAGGTGCTCGAAGACGTGCCGATCGCGGTGACTGCCGTCGGCGCGGAGCAGATGAAGAATTCGGGTGCCTCCGATATTCGCCAGCTGAACCAATTGGCGCCGTCCCTGCTGGTCTCGTCGACCGGCTCCGAAGCCAACGGCTCGGCGCGTATTCGCGGCATCGGTACGGTTGGCGACAACCC
>DATHFE010000018.1:0-2439 GCA_035318245.1 Sphingomicrobium sp.
CGCTCGCCGAGCGCGGCCAAATCGACCACGGCGCGCAGGCTGCGCCCGATCAGCCGCTGGATTTCCTGTGTCCGGCCCGATTGCTTGCCCTTGGCCGCCTCACGGTTGCCGCGGGTATGAGTAGCGCGGGGCAGCATGCCATATTCGGCGGTGACCCAGCCCTGGCCCTTGCCGCGAAGGAACGGCGGAACTTTGTCCTCGACGCTTGCGGTGACCAGCACGCGGGTATCGCCGAAACTGACCAGGCACGATCCCTCGGCATGTTTGGTGAAACCAGGCTCGAAGCTCAAAGCACGCATTTGGTCGGGGGAGCGTCCGGATGGGCGCATGAGAATTCCTTCGTAAAAACGGGTCGCCGCTGCCCCTAGCCGCCCGCGCCGGACTGCGCCAGCCGCGACGGCGTTGAGGATAAACGCCGCGGCGCCTACATGCGACGTGAATGAACGCCCCGATCACCGAACTTTCCGACCGCATGCGAGAAATCTTCCGCCTGGTGGTCGAAGCTTATCTCGAGCGCGGCGCGCCGGTTGGATCAATGATGCTCGCCGGCAGCGTCAACTTGTCGCCGGCGTCGATTCGCGGCGTGATGCAGGACTTGGAAGAGCATGGGCTGCTGACCCACCCGCACACCTCGGCAGGGCGAATCCCGACCGAAAGCGGGCTGCGGCTGTTCGTCGACGGGATCATGCAATCGGCATTGCCTGGTTCCGCCGAGCGCGCCGCGATCGAGGCGCAGATCACGCGCGATCAGCCGATTGAAGAGGCGCTCGCTGCCGCCACCGCCACGCTGTCGGGCTTGTCAGCTTGCGCGGGCGTTATCGTCGCTCCCAAGCGGGAACCTCGCTTGAAGCAGCTTAGCTTTGTTCCATTGAGCCCGGGTCGCGCGCTTGCGGTGCTGGTCGGGGTCGATGGCAGCGTTGAGAATCGGGTGCTGGATTTGCCAGGATCGATGAGCGCGGTTGCGCTCACGGAAGTCGCCAATTTCATCAACGCGCGTCTGACCGGGCTGACATTGAGCGAAGCCGAGATGCGGCTACGGGCCGAAATCCGCGACCGGCGCGAAGCGCTCGACCTTGCCGCTGCCGAGTTGGTAGCCTCCGGCCTCGCCGACTGGAGCGAGGACCACGACAGGCGCCCGGTCCTGATCGTGCGCGGCCAGGCCAATTTGATCGACGCGACCGCTGCCGCCGATCTCGAACGAGTCCGCAGCCTGCTCGAGGAGCTTGAGGATCGCCAGGAAATCGTCCGCTTGCTCGAAAGTGCGCGCGAAGGGCAGGGGTGCCGCATCTTTATCGGTTCCGAAAACCGCATGTTCGCACTATCGGGCTCTTCGGTGATTGCCGCGCCCTATCGCGGGAGCGAAGGGCAGGTGGTCGGCGTTGTCGGCGTGATCGGCCCGACTCGGTTGAACTACGCCCGCGTGGTGCCCATGGTGGATTTTACAGCGCAAGCCCTGACGAGATTCATGAAATGAACGAAGACGAAAACCTGCACGACGAAGCCGAGGAGATCCGCAAGGGAACCGCGGCGGGCGCGCCCGAGCTTGCCGAGCATGACCGGCTGACGGACCTTGAGCGAGAGCTTGAGGAGGCCAAGGCCAAGGCGCTCTACGCCGCAGCGGAGACGCAAAACGTTCGCCGCCGGCTGGAGGCAGAGAAGGTCCAGGCGGCGAGCTATGCGGCGACCGGCTTTGCCCGCGACATGCTGGCGATCAAGGATCATCTTGATCGCGCGCTGGCCGCGGTGTCCGACGAATTGCGCGCCGACGAGACCGCCGCCAACTTCCTCGCCGGGATAGAAGCCACGTCACGAGAACTGGACGCGGTGTTCGCTCGCAATGGGGTGGCGCGCGTGGAAACCAAGGGCGAGAAGCTGGATCCCAACCGCCACCAGGCGATGGTCGAAATTCCCAACGATGAGGTCGAGCCAGGCACGATCGTCGAGGAAATGCAGGCGGGTTATACGCTGAAAGACCGGCTGCTCAGGCCTGCGCTCGTTGGGGTCGCGAAGAAGGGCTAGTGGACTTCGCGCTTTTGGGTCGTTGCTTTGGTCGAGAGGCTGAATCGCGGTTCCGGCGCGATGGTGCCGAGCAGCCGTCCCGCGGCGTGGCGGCCGACTTCCGGTCCGTGCTTGAAGCCATGGCCTGACCCGCCGCCGACCAGCAGGACGTTGTCCATCTGCGGGTGGAAGTCGATCAGGAAATCGCCGTTTGAACTATTCTCATATTGGCAGACGCGTGATTCGGTCAGCGGGGCATCCCGCAACAGCGGAAAGCGCTTGTCGATGAAGCCACGGACGTCGGCCAGGGCCGCCGCTGTATAGGTGCGAGACTGGGTGTCGGGATCGACCTCGATACCGTGGGCATCATGCGCGAATTTGACTCCGCGACCCTCGAGGTCTGGAAAACCGTAATACATATCGCCGCCGTTGAAGTCTGCC
>DATHFE010000019.1:0-5427 GCA_035318245.1 Sphingomicrobium sp.
GATTGCCGTCGCGTCAGCCATCCCGGCATGCTGGTACGGCTGGGTCTATGGCGTCGGCCCGGCATGGCTGACGATGCTCGACAGCGGCCATCTGCTGCTCGGCCATGTGGTCGCCGGAGCGATTCTCGGCCGCTGGAAATAACAGCCGCGCTGGCTAGGCCAGCGCGGCCTTCAGATCGTCGACCAGGTCGGTCTTTTCCCATGGGAAGAGATCGCCCTCAGGCTTGCGGCCGAAGTGGCCGTAGGCCGCGGTGGCGGCGTAGATCGGCTTGTTGAGCGCCAAGTGAACGCGGATACCGCGCGGGGTCAATCCGCCTAGCTTGGCGATGGACATGATCGCGTTCTCGATCGCGCCATCGTCGCCGCTGCCCGTGCCATGAGTATCGACGTAGAGTGATAGGGGTTGCGAAACACCGATCGCGTAGGCCAGCTGGATGGTGCAGCGGGTCGCGAGGCCAGCGGCGACGATATTCTTGGCCAGATAGCGCGCGATATAGGCAGCCGAGCGGTCGACCTTGGTCGGATCCTTGCCGCTAAAGGCCCCGCCGCCGTGGGGCGCCGCGCCGCCGTAAGTGTCGACGATGATCTTGCGGCCGGTGAGGCCGGCGTCGCCATCGGGACCGCCGATGACGAAGCTGCCGGTCGGGTTGATGTGATAGACGGTCTCGTTGCCGAGGAGCTCCGACGGGAGCACCTTGGCGACGACCGCTTTCACATAAGCGTGGAGCTCGGCTTCCTTGTCGCCTTCGTCGTAGCCTTCGCTATGCTGGGTCGAAACGACGATCGCGGTGGCCGCGGCCGGCTTGCCATCTTCGAAACGCAGGGTGACCTGGCTCTTGGCGTCGGGTTGGAGGAACGGCGCGCCGCCTGAGTGGCGGTCGGCGGCCATCCGCTCCAAAATCTTGTGGCTGTAATAGAGCGTCGCCGGCATCAAATCAGGGGTCTCGTCGCAGGCGAAACCGAACATGATGCCCTGGTCGCCGGCGCCTTCATCCTTGTTACCCGAAGCATCGACGCCCTGCGCGATGTGGGCCGACTGGCCGTGGAGGTAATTGTCGAAGGCGGCGGTCTGCCAGTGGAAGCCTTCCTGTTCGTAGCCGATGCGCTGAACGACGCGGCGGACGATCCGCTCGATCTCGTCGCGCGCGCCGGGCGCCCAGCCGTGGGTGTCCTTGAACCGTTCCTCATCAAACACCGGGCGGCAGCGGATTTCTCCGCCGATGACGATCCGCTGGGTCGTCACCAAAGTCTCGCAGGCGACGCGCGCTTCCGGGTCTTGGCCGATAAAGTAATCGACCAGAGCGTCGCTAATCTGGTCCGCGACCTTGTCGGGGTGGCCTTCGGACACCGATTCGGAGGTGAAGAGGTAGTTGCTGCGCATAAGGCGGCGTTCGTCCGTTGATATAAGGAAGTCTTTATGTCTCGGCCCTGTAGCGGCGGCTCCGGCCCAGCGCAATCGCGGCAACGATCAGCAGGAATCCGAGCGCCAGCGGGATGATATTGCCGAGGCGGGCGAACGGCGTGAGCGATGCGGCTGGCGGGGGAAGAGCTGCATCTATCACGCTGGCCCGGCGCCACGGGAGCGACTGAACAAGGCGGCCATGCGCATCGATCACCGCGCTGATCCCCGTGGGAGTCGAGCGAATGACCGGCATGCCTTCCTCGGCGGCGCGGAGGCGGGCCTGGGCGAGATGCTGCGGCGGACCCCACCGTCCGAACCAGGCATCGTTGGACGGGTTGAAAATGAAGTCCGGGCGATTAGCCCGATCGACGACTTCGCCCGAAAAAATGATTTCGTAGCAAAGCTGGAAACCGACCTTGCCCCAGTCGCCGGGAAGCTGGATCGTTCGCGGACCAGGGCCCGGACGGAAATCAAAATCGCCGGGTGCCAGCCGCGACAATCCGATGGCGGACATCAATGGCCGCATCGGCAAATACTCGCCGTAGGGAACGAGATGCGCCTTGTCGTAGCGGCCGATGATCCGGCCGAGCGGCGCAAGCGCATAGATGCTGTTGGTCGCGGCATCCGCGTTGAGCCCGTCCTTTGAGGTTACGGAAAGGCCGCCTGTGAGGAGAATGTCTCCAGGGCCAAGGCTGCGTGTCGCCCGCAACCTTTCGTCTTCGCTTAGCCATCGTGCGGCGGTGCGTTCATCGGACAGCGGATCGGTCACCGCTGCCTCGGGCCAGAAGATCAGCCGGGTGACGGGACGACCTTTGATGGTCAGCCGGTCGAGCGAGCGGGCGGCGATTTCGTTAAAGCCGGGCCGCCACTTATCCTGCTGGCCGATATTGGGCTGGACGATGCGGATGGGCTTGTTGACGGCCGATCCATTGGGGATGTGGGCGGTCGGTAGCGCCCAAAGCAGCAGGATCAGCATGGCGAGCGCCGACGGCGCGCGAAGGTTGCGCTTGGCGAGCAGCCAGATTGCGCCGCCGACAAGAACCACGATCGCCGACAGGCCGTAGGTGCCGATCAGGCCGCTGATCCTGAGCAATGGCGTATCAACGAGTGTCGCGCCGGCCGGATTCCAGGCAAAGCCGGTGAAGATGCCGGCTCGCAGCCATTCGGTGATCGCCCAACCGCCGGCCAATGCGAGAACGAGGCCGACCGGCTTGCCGCGTCCGATCTTCCAGGCCAGCCCGACGGCGAGCATCGGATAGACGGCGAGATACAGTGCCACCAGCATCACTGCGACCCAGCCGAGCCAAGCCGGCATCGCTGCCTGGAAAGTGAATGCGGTGGCGATCCAGTTGAGGCCTATGGCGAACTGGCCAACGCCGAACCCCCAGCCAATCAGCAAGGCGCGGCGCAGACTCGTAGCGCGCGCGATCATCTCGCACAGGGCCGCGAACGCGAGCAGCATCAGCGGCCACCAGCCAACTGGCTGGAAAGCGAACGCCGAAATGGCTCCGAGGATCAGGGCGAGGAGGAGGGTCCTCAAGCTAGGCTGTGCCCGACTGACAATGGCTGTCTCAGGTCGACGTCTCGGGCGCGTGAAGCCGGACACGCAAAATCCGGCGCGGATCGGAGTCCACGGCCTCGAGCCTCCAGCCCGAGGGGTGGATGACGCATTCGCCACGGGCAGGGATATGGCCGGCGAGCAGGAAAACAAGCCCGCCCAACGTGTCGACTTCGTCCTCGGGCGAGGCGAGGCGCGGGTCGACCGCCGCGGCCAAATCCTCGAGCTCGAGCCGGGCGTCGGCTTCCCAGATGCCGTCGTCGAGCAGCACGAGGAGGCCGGCCGCGGCCTCGTCATGCTCATCCTCGATGTCGCCGACGATCTCCTCGACAACATCCTCGATCGTGACGAGCCCTTCGGTCCCGCCGAACTCATCAACGACGATGGCGAGATGGATCTGGCCGGTGCGCATCCGCGCGAGCAGTTCGAGCACGCCCATCGATTCGGGGACGAACAAAGGCGTGCGAATCAATCCCTTGACGGTGCGGTCGCGGGCAGGATCGAAATCGGCGACGAAGACATCCTTGATGTGGATCATGCCGATGACCGTATCGAGGCTGTTTTCATAGACCGGCAAGCGGCTGTGGCCGGCCTCGGCGAAGGCGCGGACCAAATCTTCGAAGCTGATCGTCGATGGAACGGCGATGATGTCGCCGCGGGTCACCGCGACTTCGCCGGCCGTGCGGTCGCCGAAGTGAAGCAGGTTGCGCAGCATCTGACGCTCGGTCGGGGACAGGTCGCCGATGACCGGCTCCTCGCCCTCGGCCTCGTCGATCGCTTCCTCGATCTGGTCGCGCAGCGTCGTCTCGCCATCGTCGCCGAACAGCAAGGCGCGCATGCCGCGCCATAATCGGTTGCCGGTTTCCGGAGGCTCGCTGGCCATGGCTCAGCGATCCTCGCCATAGGGGTCGGCGATGCCGAGGCGGGCGAGGGCGCGGGTCTCGCGCGCTTCCATGTCGGCCGCGTCTTCGTCGTCATGATGGTCGTAGCCGAGCAAGTGAAGCGTGCCGTGGACCATCAGATGCGCAGCATGCTGGTCGATCGGGATCGCTTTTTCAGCGGCTTCGTCGGCACAAACGCCGCGCGCGAGGATGATGTCGCCGAGCATCAGCTCGGGCCCACCGGCCGGGGCGGCCGCAAGCTCGGCCTCTCCAGCGAGCGGGAAGGACAAGACGTTGGTCGGCTTGTCCTTGCCGCGCCAATGAGCGTTCAGCGCGCGGACTTCGTCATTCTCGGCCAATCGGACCGAAAGCTCGATTGTTCGCGGGCCCGCGGCGAGCTCGGGGAATCTGCTTTCGGCAATCGCGGCTTCGGCGGCGGCTTCGGCCAGGTTGGCCCAGCCGATGCTACTGTCCCACTCGGGATCGGCGTCGAGGGCAACGTCGAGGATCATGAGCCGGGGCCTTCATAGGCTTCGACGATCTTGCCGACGAGCGGATGGCGGACAACGTCGGCGCTGGTGAAGCGAATCGTGGCGATCCGCGCGATTCCTTCCAGCTTGGCGACCGCATCGGCCAGCCCCGACTTGGTAGGATCGGGCAGATCGACCTGCTTGGGATCGCCGCAGATGACCATCCGACTGCGCATGCCGAAGCGGGTCAGGAACATCTTCATCTGCATCGGCGTGGTGTTCTGCGCCTCGTCGAGGATCACGAACGCGTCGTTCAACGTGCGGCCGCGCATGAAGGCGATCGGCGCAATCTCGATTTCGCCGGAGGCGATGCGCCGCTCGACTTGCTCGGTCGGGAGCATGTCGTAGAGCGCGTCATAGAGCGGCCGCAGATAGGGATCGACCTTTTCCTTCATGTCGCCGGGCAGAAAGCCCAGCCGCTCGCCGGCCTCGACCGCCGGACGCGACAGGATCAGCCGATCGACGCTGCCGCTGATCAGTTGCGACACGGCCTGGGCGACCGCGAGATAGGTCTTGCCGGTGCCCGCCGGCCCAAGCGCGAAAATCATGTCGTCGCGCGACAGCGCTTCCATATAATCGGTCTGGACCGCCGAGCGCGGAACGATCGTCTTCTTGCGCGTGCGGATCATCACCGACGGCGGCTTGGCGACTTCGGGGGCGATGATCCCGTCGAACGCCGGCTGGGCGGCCATGCCGATCACCGCCTCGACCGCGGCCGCGTCAACGTCATGCCCCTGGTCGAGCCGGTTGTAGAGCCCAACCAGCACATCGCGGGCGCGCGCGGCGGCGTCGGCTTCGCCCTCGATCTGGATGCGGTTGCCGCGCGCGGCGATGTGGACGCTAAGCCGGTCCTCGATCATCACCAGATTGCGGTCATATTCGCCGAACAACGGCCCGATCAGATAGGGTTGCTCAAACTCCAGCTCGAGTTTCGCACGGCCGGGGATTTCGGCGAGGTCGTCGCGCTTGGCCATCAGGCGGCCCGCGCCTGGCGGACGGCGCCGGCAAGACTGTTGGGACCGGCGCTGATGAGGGTCACGTCGAGCATCGTGCCGA
>DATHFE010000020.1:0-54028 GCA_035318245.1 Sphingomicrobium sp.
ACCGAAATCGTAGCCGCCGATAAGGTCGAGATCGACGCCGGTGTTGTAGTCGAGCTTGATGACGTTGCTGAGCTCAACGGAACTGTCCTGGAAGTCCAGGTCAGTATCCTCAACGATCATAAAGCCGCCTTCGACACCGACGTACCACGACTTGTCGCGGGCGAGAGCTGGTGACGCCAGCGCCGTCGATGCGAGCGCCATTGCAATGGCCAGCTTGCGCATATGTATCCCCTTTCACTTGAGAGTTCGGAATTGGAACTGCCCAAGCACTCTATGGGAGCGCGGGTTTCCAAGCAAGACAGGGAATCAAAACAGGCTGTTGCCGAAAAGCCTCATTTCTCCATGCGCCCAAAATCCGTTTTCCTGAAAAAAAGCGCCTGATTTCAAGCAGCGATTAGCCCATGCAGGCGAAGTGCCGAGAGAACTGCCGAGACGGCCGTTCTTGCTTCGGTATCAATCACGCTTCCCGCGGTCGGCGCTGCGATCGCGACGTCTCGTGATCCAACCACTTGCTGGCCTCCAATTTCGACGCGGTTTCCGCGCAACGTTCCCAATTCCCACGCGCCCATTTGGAACACTGCGGTGACCCCGCTCGAGCGTATGAGCGCAGCCAGACCCTCAACCGGCGTCACGAACTGCCAACCCCCAGTGGTCATTCCAGCCAGACAATTGGCATGCCCGATCCAGGCACCTGATGGTGACGGAGCAACGATGTAACAGGATCCGACCGCTGGGGCCGATGGCGGAGCTGCCCGCGGCGGCTCTTCGACAGCCGCCGCGACGATCAAGTCCAAAACCTGTAAACTCTTGTTATGAACGAGTTCTTTCTGGCTCTGGCCGGGAAGGATGTGAGGAAGAGCCAGTCGATCTGTAGCGCTCATTTCAATCTCCTAAGGCAATATGATGGTGAGCGCCGCCTCATGCGATGCAGCGAAGTCGCCGATCTGGCTGACTGTGATGCTGGCGCTTCCCGCGCCCAGCGAAGCAACGTCCGCCGCCGGAATCGAGGCGCTGGATACAGTAGAATCCAACTCAATGGCCCCCGCCGCGCCGCTCAGTCGAACATGATAGCGCTCGACCGTCTCGCCCAATGGGGCGTCGACCGAATCGACCCAAGCCCAGCCGAATCGGCTGCGCCTTACCCAGCTGATGGCGAGTCCATTGTCCGCCCGGCGCACCGCGGTCAGGTGCACCGGACTCGGCGGGCGCAACGCCTCGCCAGCCGCGATACGCGAAACGGGCAAGGCGGCGTCCCCATCGCCAAGGCCTCGTGCCCGCACGCTTACTTCAGCACCGAGCGAGGCTTGACCGAGCTCAATCGGACGAAGCGCATCAGTCTCGACGATTGCAAAACGCTCGCCAGCAACGTGGCCTTCAGTCGCCCACTCGGTCCCTCGCCTCCCACGCAACAAGCGCCAAAGTCGAAATTGATTCGGACCGATCGGGTCGGCTCGACCGAATTGAATGAGCTCATTGCCGACGATGGCAAGATTTGCGCCCTCGCAAAGCGCGATATCGTCGCAGCTCGTCAGCCACATCGCATCGCTGACCAACTCGACCTCGAGAGTTGCCAATTCGTCGATAAGTGCCGCCTGTCCCGGCGCCGGCACGGCGGTCACAATTCCCATAAGGGTCTCGCCGATCGCGCTATGCCCGGCCGACATCGCGCCGTTGACCGAAATTTCGATCGGCACCGGCCGCCACTCGCGCGCGCCGCTTGCGGTGGCAAGGTGGAGGACTGGCGCCTGGCTGGGGGAGATACCAAGGTCCGGCAAGTCGAATAGGGCAATTGAGGTCGATGGCGCGACCACATCGTAGTTGCCAACCGCCCGGCCCGCGTCTGCCGCGAGCGCAGACGCTTCGCGCCAAGCGCGCTTGAGCTCGGCTACTACCACCATCTGCTCGATTGTCGCGCGCTCTACTTGCCAATCCTGAGACCCCGAAGTCAGCCTGACCGCATCGCCCGGAACGATGTCGAGATATTCAGGCGAAAGCCTGAGGGTCAGTCGCTCGCGCTTTGCCCATTGCCGCGCGAGCGAACTCTGCGCCAACGCCTTGGCCGCGTCGGGCTCGATCACCGCGGGAAAATCGATATGCACTTGTCGCCGCCCGTTTTGACCCGCGCTCGCGCGCATCTGTCCCGACTGATAATCGCGTGCCACATTTTCCGACTGTTCCTAAGTTGTGCCATATGAGCGCGACACTGTCAAGTTGTTTTTACCTGTTTGGTTAATGAAGCTATTGGCTCGGCTACCGGCACGCTAAATGCGAAGCGCGTGCCCACGGCGAGATGCTCGCAGTCGATTTCGCCTCCATGGTAATCGATGATGGACCGACATATCGAAAGCCCGAGCCCAAGCCCGTCTGCTTTGGTCGTGAAAAACGCATCGAACATGCGCGCGCGATCATCCTCAGCTATGCCCGGCCCCAAATCCTCGATTTCAACCCGCACGCGGTTTCCGTTATCCTCCACACGAACCGTCAGCTGCCGCCTGTCCGGCCTCTGATTGCGCACGGCATGCATCGCGTTGAGCACGAGATTGAGGACGACTTGTTGAAGCTGGGTCCGATCGCCGAGCACGAGCGGCAGTTTTTCGGCCAGGTGCAGATTGAGTCTGATCCCTTGGGTTTGGATCTCTCGATGTAGGAAGTTGAACGTCTCCTGGACGACCTCGCCAAGATCGACAGGATCGCGCTGCGGATCCTTATGGGAAGCCATATTCCTGATGCGGGCAACGATATCGGCGGCGCGCCGGGCGTCGGCAACAATCCGCGCGGCGACAATGCGCACTTCACCGATGTCCGGCGGCTCCCGGTCGAGCCACCTCAGGCTTGCCTCGCCGTTGACGGATATCGCGGTTAGCGGCTGGTTCACCTCATGGGCAATCGACGCCGCGAGCTCGCCGAGCGTTGCGACGCGCGCCGCATGGGCGACTTCCGCCTGGATCTGCTGCAGGCTTCGCTCGGCATGAAGCCGATCGCCGATATCGATCATGCCGACCAGGCCGACACCGAACTCCGATAGCTCTAGCGTAAAAGCACTGGTGTACAGCAAATCGAGGATACGGCCATCGAGCGTGGACAGGCGCGTCTCTTCCATGAAACGCTCGCGACCCGCATAGCGCGCCGCCAGCGATCGTTTGAGTGTATCCGGACGCTCCTTGAAGAATCGATCGACGGGTCCGCTCAGTTCGGCGGAATCTCTTGCTCCAAAGAGCTGGCAGGTCAGGTCATTGCCTTCCTCGACGCGGATGATCTGCATCGCATGTTCGAGAAATTCCGGGTTGGCGTCGATATAGGCGTCAAGGTCGTCGACGCCGTCGCGGCGCAGCTTCGTGAAAATCTCCAAAAGTTCGCGGACATCGATCTGCACGAGCGCGATCGGCATGTATTGAAGCAGGGTTCGATACTTGCGCTCGCTTCGCTCCAGCGCCTCCTTGGCTCGCTTTTCTTCGGTGATGTCGATTGCCCCGACCGTGTTGAGGCTTTTGGGGTCATCCTCATTTGCGAACGCGACGCTGAACATGACGTCCGCGGTCGAGCCGTCCATGCGCCGAATGGTCGACTCCATGCTGTAAGACATAGCGCCGGATTCACGAGCCTTTCTCGCTCCAACCCAATCCTCTCCACGAGGTAGCCAGAGACCGGGCATCGCCTCCAGCAGCTGCTCTCGGTCCGTGGCGCCGAACAGGCAGAGCGCCTGCTCATTTGCCTCGGTTATCTTGAGTGTGGCTTGAGCTTCATCGAGGAACTCTGGATGCTCCGTCACATATCCCGCGAGGTCGTCAACACCGGCAGCGCGCAAGTCCTTGAACATGTTCCCCATCTTCCGCGAATCCAGCTGCCAGATCGCGATGGGCATGAAGTTGAAGAGGTCGCGATACTTCTTTTCGCTTTCCGCTAGCGCCTGATACGCCGCCATGAGTGCCCCAGAACTATCGATCGCCAGTTCCGAAGGATCGGTCAGATGGCTTGACTCGACGATTTCAATCGAAGCGCCGCGAGCATCCCGACGAACCGCCCAATTGGCATCGACGACCAGTAGCGAGCCGTCCTTTGCGTGACGGTAGACCCGGCGCTCCAGCGTGCCAGTACTGATCAACAGCTCCATACTCGTGCGGATCCGTTCGTCATATGGCCGGCGGAACAAATCCGTGCCTTTGTTCCCGATCGCTTCATCTCGCGACCACCCATAGAGTCTCTCTGCTGCGGCGTTCCAAAACGTCATCACCAAATTTAGGTCGAAGGCACAAACGCTGACCGGAATCGCTTCAAGAATCTCACGATCGCGATTGGTTGATGAAGTGCTCATCGAAACGCCGCCGCCCTGCCCACGGACCCTCCGGATCAGAGAGATCGCAATTCCTGCGCCCTTTTGGCCCTTTCTACCAGTCGCAACGGCGCAAGCGGGATTTCGGCGGCACCCGTTGGGGCATCATTGTCACGCCCGGCGATCCGGCTGCGCGTTCCCGGTCATGTTCGATATCAAACGATGCCGCCTGGAAATTTCGGCTATGTTTGGCTTTGAGGATCGGCAGCCCGCTTCGCGCCGAACACCACCGCTAAAGCCTCGTAGCGATCCGCCATTTCAGTATGGACCGCAGCCGCCTGTTGGTTGGTTGCGCGATCGCTCATGGTTCGCTCAAAACGCTCGCGGTCGGCAAAGTAGCTGGCCAATGAATCCTCGGACATTTTCCCCAAACGTAGGAATCTCACCCAAGTTCCGATGGATCACGGCTTGGACGGTTGGAAATCGGGCACTATCCTGCGGCTCGCACCGTCAGCTCGCCGAACTACTCCTCGCTGCCCTCTGGCTGGCGATGAACGGATGATTTTTGGCTGGACGCCTAGTCGCAAAGATTGGGCGAGCCCGCGCGGATCACCGCGGGGTTCCAGTCGTCCTCCCAGGTGATGCCACCACCAGTCGCGGTCCGTGCGCCGGTGCCCTCGACCTTCTTCACGTCGTAGGTCGCGCTGCTCCCAGCGACCTTCGCGCCCTTCAATTCCTTGATGTCCCAGCTGACCGTCTTGCCAACCGCGCCGCCGCTCTTCGCACCCCATTCCTTGGTGATCGTGAACGGCTTGTGCATCCGTTTGCCGCTGGCCTGCCCGCTGGCGGAATCGCGCGGCGATTTCACTTCATAGGCCGCTGCCACCACGCCGTCGGCGCAGCGCACCCGCAGCCAGGCCTCGTCGCTGCGTCCGTCCCCGTCGAGGTCGCCAACATTGACCGAATAGAGCCGGTCGGCGCTGGTGCCGTCGCTATACGTCGCTGTCGCGCGATTATTAATCGCCCCCGAGCTCGCATCGCCGGCCAGCGCGCCGGCTGGGATTAGCAGCGCCGCGGCGCTGATCACGCTCATCGCTAAGTGTTTCATGGTCCATCTCCCCAGATGGACAGCATCCCACTTTCGTCCGCGAGTCGCAATGGAACCGCGCGCAAGCCGCTCGGAACGGCGATTTCCCTTGATCGTTGCAGCACCAAACAAACGGAGGAAGCCATGCCGCGAAAGCCAATCGCGAAGCCGACACGACCGCCGGCGGCGGAAAAGCCCGCCATACCGCTGGCCACGAAGGCCGCCGCGTCAACTTCCGCGTCGATCCCCTCGGCGCACGGTTCCGGCTGGGCGATGATCGAGGGCTTTTAGTATCCCATCAGCGCGAGGACTTCGCGGCGGCTGCGTTCGTCCTGCCTGAACACACCCATCATCCGGCTGGTCGTCATCATCACACCGGGCGTACCGACTCCGCGCGCGGTCATGCACGCGTGGCTCGCTTCGATCACCACCGCGACACCTTTCGGCTTCAGATGCTCGCATATGCAGTCGGCGACCTGGGCAGTCAGCCGCTCCTGCACCTGGAGCCGCCGCGCATAGCCATGCAGCACCCGCGCTAACTTGCTGATTCCAACCACTTTATCGCGCGGCAGATAAGCGATCGACGCCTTGCCGATAATCGGGGCGAGATGGTGCTCGCAATGCGACTGGAACGGAATGTCTTTCAACAGCACGATCTCGTCATAGCCGCCGACTTCATCGAAGGTCCGCGACAGGTGCACCGCCGGATCCTCCTGGTAGCCCTGGGCATATTCCTTCCACGCCCGCGCCACCCGCGCCGGAGTATCGAGTAGGCCTTCGCGCGCCGGATCGTCGCCGGCCCAGGTGATCAGGGTCTTCACCGCCTTCAGCACCTCTTTGGGCACCTCGATCATCGGCGCCGACGCGACGAGATCGCCATCCTCGGGCCCAATCTCCGCATCCAAAATGCCGCTCATTGTTTCAGCTCCTTGGCGATCGCCTCGGCCACCGCGGCCGCTTGCCCCCTTATGTCGGGTACCGCGACGATTTCCCAATAGGCGCCCTTAGTCAGCGGCCCAAGCGCCCACACGCCGTCGCCGGCGCGCGAGCCGTCATCGACCGCCAAACTGATCCCCAACGCATCCCCTCGTACCAGTCCCTCCTCCAGCATCTGCCGGAGCATTGGATCGCGCGTGCGCGAAATGGCTCCCAAGGGTCCGGTGCAATTAAACGCGGCAGCGAAAGTTTGCACGTCGCTGGAAGGACGCCCGCGCCGCGAAATCGTGACCTCGATCCCATCCTCAGCCTCGCGCATCGCTCCGATCCGCCCGGCGACAATCTCCAGCCGACCCTCGGCGACCATGTCCGCAATCTGCTTCGCCACCTGGGGCGCGATACGGTGGCGATGGACGTCCCACCAAGGTCGCGCGTGGCGCACGAACTGGCGTTGCCCGCCAGAATCGAGCGAGCGCCAGATGGCATGGCTATGCGGCCGCCAGCTGTCGACCGCCGCGCGCCAGCCGACTTGCCCGGCCCGCCGCCGCAGCCACCGCCACAACTCGCCAACATTGCCCAGCGGAAGTTGGTCCAATTTAACCGGGGCCGGCACGAAATCGGCATGCGATCGGGGTATCTGCCCGCGCCGAGACAAGGCCATGATCCGTCCGCGATGCCCAGCCGCTTCCAGCGACAGCACCATGTCGATCATTGTCAGCCCGGTGCCGATGATCAGAGCGTCGCCATGGCTGTCCGCGACCCGAGCGATCGCTTCTCCGCTCGCGGCGATCCACGGATTATTGACGAACCGCGCGCCGAGCTGTTCCGTCCCGCGCAGTGGCTCGGGCGGCTGATTGCCCTGCGCCAGAACCAGCGCATCCGCGGTGACCTCACCGCCATCCTGGACAGCGATTCGCCAATCGCTCTCGTCGCGCCGCGCTGAAATTGCGTGCGCCGGCACCACTTCAACCATTCCTTCAGCTACAGCCTCGTCGAGGATTCCGCGCAAATAACGTCCAAACCTCTGCCGCTCGGCGAAATCCTTGCCCGACCCGCCTTCCGCCTCGATCACCCGCGCGAAATGGTCGGGATCATCGGCCCAGGCGCTCATCTTCGCCGCGGGGACGTTGAGTAAATGCGCCGGCTCAATCGTCGAATAGGCCGTCCCGCGTCCCTCGCGCCCCGAACCCTCGAACAGCACGCTCTTCACCTCCCGCCGTGCAAGCTCCGCAGCTAACATGGTCCCCGAAAAGCCCGCTCCGACAATCGCGACCGGCGCCTTAGATCTCATAATCGGGCCATTGCTCGGGATTGGCCGCGCCCGCACGACGGCTGACCATATGGTCGTGCAGGTCCATTACCGTCCGCCCCGCGGTCTCGGTGAACCATCCCGGCACAATTGCGTGGACCGCGCAGGCCATTCCGGCGGTGATCATGGTTCCCGCGATTCGCATCGCGCCCGTACCATGCTCGACCCAGGTCATGCCGAGCGAGCGCGGGTGGTCGCTGAAC
Organism: Sphingomicrobium sp.; assembly: GCA_035318245.1. Taxonomy (GTDB): domain Bacteria; phylum Pseudomonadota; class Alphaproteobacteria; order Sphingomonadales; family Sphingomonadaceae; genus Sphingomicrobium. Next base: position 7,806 of record DATHFE010000020.1, read on the forward strand.
AAACGGCCAGTGAGGCTTTGCCAATTGGATTGTGGCATTGATCGATCCCCTGCGACGCCAACGATTGAAACTAACCAATATGGTGGCCCCGGAGGGACTCGAACCCCCGACCTGCGGTTTAGGAAACCGTCGCTCTATCCTGCTGAGCTACGGAGCCATTTCGTGGCCCGATTAGTCGGCGCGGCCCGCTTAATCAATTATGCTCGACTTCGCCGATCTGCTGGCGATGGGAGAGGGCCGGGATTCGCCCCCTGACTTCGCTGATCCTTGCAAGGTCGATCTCGGCAAAACCAACGCCGCCTTCATTGCCCATATCGAGCAGAACTTCGCCCCACGGATCGATCACCAGCGAATGGCCATAGGTGTTGCGGCCATCCTCATGATGTCCCGTCTGCGCCGCCGCGACGATGAAGCATCCTGCCTCAATCGCCCGCGCCCGCAGCAAAATTTCCCAGTGCGCCTTGCCGGTCGGGACCGTGAACGCCGCTGGTACCGCAATCACATCGGCGCCGGCTTCCGCCAGCGTAGCGAACAGCGCGGGAAACCGCAGGTCGTAACAGATCGTCAGCCCCAGAGATCCGATCGGCGTGCCCTTAACCAGCACCGCTTTGTCGCCCCGTTGATAGAGCGCCGACTCCCGCCAACTTTCGCCGGTTGGCAGGTCGACATCGAACAGATGAATCTTGTCGTATCGCCCACGGATTTCGCCCCACGGATCGATCACGAACCCACGATTGACCAGCCGGCCGTCGCCGCTTTCCAGCGCCAGAGAACCGAGATGGACCCAGATCTCCGCTTTGTGCGCGGCGTCACGCACCGCTTTCAGCACCACATCTTCATTTTGATGCTGCACGTTGCTTGCAGCGCGCTCGCGGTCGCGGTCGAGCAGACCTGACATTTCCGGAGTGAAAAGGATCGCCGCGCCACCTGCCGCGGCCGCCTCGACTGCTGCATCCAGCGCCTCGGCGTTGCGCGCCGGGTCGATCCCGCTTTGTGCCTGGAAGATCGCAATCCTGGTCATGATCAGGCAGCAAGCAATTCGTCGAGCTTGCCGGTCCGTTCGAGCCTCATCAGATCGTCACATCCACCGATATGTTTGCCGTCGATGAAGATCTGCGGGACGGTCATCCGTCCACCGGCACGCTCGACCATCTCGTGCCTCGTTTCGCCGCCCATATCGACGACATGCTCGACCGTCTCGACGCCCTTCTCGTCGAGAAGCCGCCGTGCGCGGAAACAATATCCGCAGGTCGTCTTCACATACATTTCGACCCTCGGCACCAATCACTCCCGCGACTCCTGAGTCGACCTCTTAACGCATAAGATGCGCCGGCCGCACCACTCTTGCCCAACTGATTAGTTCGACCCGCTCCGCCCCGGCTCGCTTCAATGCTCTCGCGCAGGCACTCGCCGTGCTTCCCGTCGTCAGCACGTCGTCGACCAGGATGATCGTCCGTCCGGCGACATCCTTCCCTGAAGCAATGGCGAAAGCGCCCGATACGACGCGACGGCGCTGGGCCATGTTCATCGCCTTGAGCGGCGGAGTCGAGCGCGTTCGGATCAAGGCGCAGCACTCGACATTCAAGCCCTTCCTTTCCGCTAATGCGCGCGCGATCAGCACGGCCTGATTGAAGCCGCGGCCCCACAATCGCCGACGATGGAGGGGAACCGGCATCATGACGCTGTCCTCGGGGTAATCGTCCAAATGAACCGCCATGAATCGCGCCATCGTCGCCGCCAGCGCGGTCTTGCGGCCATATTTGAGTCTCAGCGCCAGCGATCTGGCAATCTCGCCATAAGCCACTGCGGCTCGCATCCGGTCGACTGGGGACGACTGGGCCAGGCATGCCGCGCAGAGATCCGCGTCAGTCGCCTCCAGCGGGATACCGCATCGCTCGCATCCCCCGGCGCCCAAAAACTCAATCTTGGTCCAGCATAAGGTGCAAAAGCTGCCGACTTCATCGACGATCAGGCCACAGCCAGCGCAGCGCGGCGGCAAGGCGAAATCCACCACGAGCCGGGCCGATCGCTTTGCGAAGCTGCCTACCTGCATTGCGCCTTGTCGCTTGCCTCATCCCATCGCACAAGCGCGGACGTGACTGAGCCCCTGTTCGATCGCCATACAAGGGCGCTCCGGCGAGACCGCGCTGCCCGTCGCGGGCCGGCCCTCTTCCTTCTCCAGCGAGCGTTCGACGACTGCCTCGACCGGCTCGGCGACGTGCGGCGCGAGTTCGGCAGTGCGCTGCTGATCGGCTGCCCAGATCCCGCTTGGCGCGCATCGCTGAAACGGAAAGTCCTCAACGTCGCCGTTGTAGACCCGGGACGATTGTTCGCCGCAGCCGCCGATGGGCGTTTCGGCGACGAGGATTTGATCGACCTTCCGCCCGGCGCCTACGACCTGTGCCTCGCTGTCGGGACGCTGGATACGGTCCCCGACCTGCAGTCCTCTTTGCTTTCCATCCGTCGTTCGCTTCAACCCGATAGCCTCTTTTTCGGCGCGGTTATCGGAGGCGACACGCTGCCGATGCTCCGTGCCGCCATGCGCGCCGCCGACCGCACCCGCCCGGCCGCAGTCGCCCACGTGCACCCGCGGATCGAGGCATCGGCGCTCGCGCCTCTGCTCTCGGCGGCGGGGTTCGAAATGCCGGTGGTCGATATCGACCGCGTCACCGTCACTTATTCCAGCTTCGACCGGCTGGTTGACGATCTTCGCGCAATGGCCGCGACCAACATCCTGTGCGCCCGCGGCCGCGATGCGCTCAGCAGAACAGCACGCGACGCAGCCCGCAGGGAGTTTTCTCAACTTGGTGATGGCGAAGCGACGCACGAGACATTCGAGATCCTTCATTTCGCGGCTTGGACTCGCGCGCGCCAATCCTAAGATTGCTTTAATCGTCTCCCAACCACCTGTTGTTAACCTCGCTAGCCTAGGAGCATCCTCGTGGACCAAGACCAGAGGAGGGTGGCGTGGGCGCTATCCGAAAGACGTTGCGCAGGCTTCTCGCCGACCAGGGCGGGGCAACTGCGATCGAATATGGGCTAATTGCCGCGCTGATCATTGTGGCGATGATCGGCGGTCTTACCGCACTCGGCGGCGGCGCCGGTGGCATGTGGACCAAGATCAACAACGCCGTGCAGAATACCTAAACGCGGCGCGTGCCGTAGACGACCAGCTTGACCTTCTGGCCGCGCGCCAGAAGGTCTTTGCTGGCGAGTCCGTTCAGCGACAGGAATCGCTCCACCTTAAAGTTTGGATAGGCCATCCGGCTTGCCAGCGACTGCACCGTATCATTTGGTCCAACGGTCTGGACGTGAATGATGCGCGGTCGGATCGCGGCGGCCTCGGCGGGTGAGATACGCCTGAGCGAATCCACCATTTGCGCGAATGGCCCAATTCCCATGCCGCCCCGCGTCAGCATGACGAAATGGTAGGTGGTGTTGGTGTCCCACTTATACGCCATAACGCTAAGATCGATGACGCCCGACTGAGTGTTCGCCCGCGCTGTCGTGAAGGCTGCCGGCAGGCCATTGACCGTCGTGCGCTGCGACGGCGCCACGTTCAACGGCGTGTTCCCGGCGACCTGTCGAAGCGCCAGTCCAATATAATCCTCAAGGCTCCCGGTGTAGCGCCCGCCGCTGAACTGGGCCTGCCCGGCCGAGCCGGCGATGGTCACGGCATGTGTACCGTTCTGCATCTGGTAACCAATGGGGACAACGAACTGCATCCTGAGGTCGGGATGGATGAAGCTGCGGCCCTCGATAATGCCCTGGGCCGGGTCGTCGTCGACGTAGAGGCCTTCGATTTGCCCGAGGAACGCGCCGCGATTGCGGACGCCTTGGCCGACCCGGCCAGTCTTCTGCGCGGCAGCCAACGCGCGTTGCGCTCGAGTTTCGCTCAGCGGGTGCGTGCTGGCCCATTCAGGGGTCGATCGGTTGGCTCTGCCCTGCGTCCGTGCGCTAAGCGCGGTAGCGCGGGCCAACGCGGCGAGCATGGAGGCGCCCGCCCCTGGGTCATAACCCGCCGCAGTGACATAACGGATACCAAGTTCGTCGGCCTGGAATTCTTGCTCACGCGAGAAGCTCAACGTCCTCAGCTGCGCCGCCTGGGAAAGCAGGTTGCCGACACCAACCGCACTTCCGAGAATTGCACCCAAGACGCTAAGAACTGAATTCCGCGTAGCCGCTGCCTTCCGCGCCTGGGCGTGATTGGCGGCGATATGGCCGATCTCATGACCAAGAACGAAGCCCAGCTCGGCTTCGTCATTCATCAACCCCATTAGCTGGCGGGTGATGTAAACATACCCTCCGGGAACCGAGAAAGCATTCTCAACTGCGGAATTGAGAGCGGTGAAGTGATAGGCAGCTTGCGGGTTGATGACGCCAGAAGGAATTGCGACCCGCCGCCCGACGCTCTCAACATAAGCTGCCCGCGCGCCAGTTTCGGCTCCGCCGAATTCTTCGACAAGCAGTGGGTGCTGCTGTTGCGCCTGAAGGACGTCGGTCTGGCGCAGGCCGCGATATTGGGCCTGCGCCATGACCGGAGTCAGCGCGGTCGCGGTTGCCGCCATCAGCAGTGCCAAAGTGCGCATACGCTTTACTCCGATTCATCGGGCATTTTTCTCGCCCAGGTCCGATGATTCGCAGATGAACGGGAAAATGGCGGCGATTGTTCCGCTTGGCTAACGTTAGCCGATGGCAAGGAATTTGGCGCGGCGCTGGGCCACGAGTTCGTCGCGACCGAGTGCGCCGCAACCCGCCAATTCCTCGATTATCGCGGCCTTCAATGCACTGACTGCCGCCGCGCCATCGCGATGTGCGCCGCCCAGCGGCTCATCGACGATCCGGTCGACTACACCAAGCGCCTGAAGATCAGATGCTGTGATCCGCATCGCTTCCGCAGCATCGGGCGCCTTGTCGGCGGTCCGCCACAGAATTGACGCACAGCCCTCGGGAGAAATCACGGAATAAACCGCATGCTCAAACATCAGCACGCGATTGGCCGCCGCGATCGCCACCGCTCCACCCGATCCGCCCTCGCCGACGATCACAGCGACTACCGGCACTCCCAGCGACAGGCACGTCTCGGTCGACCGCGCTATCGCTTCGGCCTGACCGCGCTCCTCAGCCTCGACCCCGGGAAAAGCGCCCGGCGTATCGACCAGAGTTACCACCGGCAGCCCAAACCGGTCGGCCAGCTGCATCAGGCGGATCGCCTTGCGATACCCCTCGGGCTTGGCCATGCCGAAATTATGGTGCAGCCGCGATGCGGTATCGTCGCCCTTCTCATGCCCGATCAGCATCACCCTGCGGCCTTCGATCCGCGCCAGCCCTCCGATAATTGCAGGATCGTCGGCAAACGCGCGATCACCCGACAGCGGCAAAAAATCGTCAGCAATCCCCGCGACATAGTCATTGAAATGCGGACGCTCGGGATGTCGTGCGACCTGCGTCTTCTGCCACGGAGTCAAACGGGCATAAGTTTCACGGAGCAGTTTAGCCGATTTCGCCTCGATCTTGCCGATCTCGGCATCGAGATCGATCGACTCTTTTTCCGAGGTCTCACGCAACTCGACAACCCGCGCTTCGAGCTCGGCGATCGGCTTTTCAAAGTCGAGGAAGGTCAGCATTGCAGGCGCGGGTAAGCAGGCTCACTCGATCCGTCAACGCTGTGGTGGAGGCTCATTGCACGATCTTGCGGCACAGCCAGCAATTGATCGCGAAGCGATAATCCTCGAACGCGCGGCTCGGGCAATGCACCTTCAAGACTTGGTGAGTGGTCCACGACGGGAAGATCACCAGGCTGTTCTGAACCGGCTCTATGTCCACATAGTCGCCCGGCTCATTGTCCGATCCGAAACGATGGAGGCGCAACTGCCCGCCACTAAACTCCTTCGGCTCGCGATGGAAATAATAGACCCCGCTAAGCAGCCGGTCCTGGGTCCGCGTGCGATCCCCGCCGAGCGGCCTTCGGCCCTCTCCGATGGGGATGTCGGTGTGCGCCGCGAAATGCGCGCCGTCACCATGCGCCGCGATCTCCAGCTCAACATACTCCACGTCGAACGGCGTCATTCCCGTCCTCGCGAAGACGTCCTCGCCAAGCCCACGCATCTTATTGCTGAACATGCCTTCCAACGGTCCAAGGTCCGAAAGCCGCTCGGAGACCCGCCGCTTGGAATCGACCACGCCGCCTACCAGCGACGACGGCTCAAAACGCGACCTGTGTTCGAACGTCCATTCGAGCAACGCCTCGCGTTCCGCCGCTTCGAGAAAGTCGCAATATTGATAAAATCGGGGGATCGGACCTTTCATCGATCGCGGTCCGCCAACGGGTGCCTGGCATTTACAAGTTCGACCAACCGCCCGCTGTCGACGTGGGTGTAAATCTGGGTCGTGGCGATGTCGGCGTGGCCAAGCAGCGACTGGAGAACGCGCAGGTCGGCGCCGCCCGACAAGAGGTGCGTAGCAAAGGCGTGGCGCAGGACATGCGGGCTGACCCGATCGGGCGCGATCCCGGCAAGACCGGCCATCTCGCGCACCAATTGGAACAAGCGCACTCGGCTCAAATGGCCCTTGCCGCTCGGGAACAGCCACGGACTCGCCTCCGGAACATGCGCCAACCAGCGCTCGACCGCCGCTTCAGCTCGCGAGGAAATCGGGACCAGACGCTCCTTGTCGCCCTTGCCCCTCAAAATCAGGAAAGGCTGTCCGGGACGAAGCGCGCGGCGCGGCAGCGACACCAATTCACTCGCCCTCAATCCTGACCCATAGAGCATCTCGAGCAGTGCGAGGTTGCGCAGTGCCAGCGGCAGTCCACTCGCCGCGCGATCCTCCACTTCGCGGAACATTCCTTCAACTTCGCCCTCGTCGAGAATGCGCGGCAGAGGCCGCTCGAGCGCCGGGCGCGGCAGCGCCGCCGAAGGATCGTCGGCGCGCAGGCCATCATCCATCAGGAAGCCGTAGAAGCGCCGTAGCGCCGCTGATCGCCGTGCCACCGTCGCCGATGAATAATCCGCCCAGGCCGCCCCTAACCCCTTGAGCGCTTCGCTTGTCGCCGTGCCGAGCACGCCGCCCAAATCGGCCGCCGCCGCGCTCAAATCGCTGCGATAGGCGGCCAAGGTGTTGCGCGACGCCCCCGCCTCGGCTGCCATCATCTCGAGGAACCGATCGACCAGCGCGCGATCGTCTTCTGTCACGTCCGTGCAAGCGCCTCGGCGGCCACCATGCGGGCCATATACTCTTGCCCAGTCAAGCGCATTGCCGCGACCGCATGGGCAAGGTGGGACGCCGGCACGTCGCCGAGCTCATTCGTTTGCATTCCGGTCGCCACCAGCAAATTGACCGTGCCGGCCTGGCCAAGCTTGGCGGCTCCGTCGATCATCCGCGTCCAGCGTGTTGGCCGATCGAGGCCGAGGTCATAACGGCTGTCGAGCCGTGCCGCGGTTCGCGCGTCGATTCGACCGAGCGCGGCCAAACCCGCAACCAGCAACGCGCTGCGTCTGTGTCCCTTGCTATCGTCACGCCCGACAAAGGCATTGATCCGGCTATAACTGGTGTCGATTCCAGCCGATGGGGCGGCCAGCGCGAGCATCGCCCAGCAGGCGTCAGCCGGCTCATCATCCATCCGCCTGATGGCACCGGCCCACTGAGCCGCCTCGCGATCGTAGCCCGCGGCGAGCATCGAGGCGATGAGGTTCGGCGCGTCGCTCTGGAGCTTGGCGTCAGGCAGGATCCTGGTCGCCGCGCGGGCGGCCAGGGCCCGCGACGCTTCGCGATCGAGCGGTCCTCTTCCGATCGCCCACAATCGCCTCATCGCCGCCAGCCGCGTTTCCTGATCGCGACCGACGAACGCGGTGCGCAATTGCCACGCGTCGCTTTGCGGGAGCTCGTCGGCATCGGTCGCGTCATAAATCGACGAATAGAGATCCATCAAAGCGGTGGACGAGAATACTCCAAGCCCGGTCGCGATTCGAGCCGATTGCAGGCGATCTTCTGGCGCAAACTGGGGCATGCTCGCTTGCCAGGCGCGGAGCCTCAAGCTCGATGAATTCATCAGCCGCTCGGGCGGCATCATTCCTGTGGCGGTGGCCAGACCGAAGCGCCAGCTGGTCAATTTGTCGACCGGTTCCCATTCGATTGTCACCGCGCGCGCCGTGTCTGCGCCCGCCCCGACAACCTTGTCGGCCAGCAGCAGGTCGATCCCGCCGACGGTCCCACGCCGGCGGGCCGCTTCGATATCGGCGGCGGCGGTTTCGGGATTGCCCGTTAGCGCAGAGCACATGGCCCTCACTAGCGGCGAAATCCGCGATTCGACCTTGGTGATTCCATCCTGAAGCGGGCAGAGCGCGACTGGGTCGCCGCTGGAGAGGGCGCTTTGCACCGCGATCTGGAACATCTTCGGCGTGAAATTGTCGACATCGACGTCCGCTACGATCATCCGCGCCGCATCGGCCTCGCCCAGCCGCAGCAACAGCCAGGCGCGTTCCGCCGCCCAATCGACGGGATTGATATTTCGAGGTGCTTTGGTTTTTGAAATCAACGCGTTACGCAACGCTATATGCGCCCACCTTGAAGCCAGTGGAGTATCCATCCGGCGCATGAGTGTCCCCAGGAATGCCCCGCTCGCATTGCCCCATTGGGCTTCACTCAATCCCACGCGCGCCGGATCGATCGCCCCGACAAAAGTCGGATCGCGCCTGGAGCTGTCGGGTATTTCGATTGGCGGTCGCGCCGTTGGAAACAATTCGTCCGGCAGAGCACCCGTCACCGCCAGTTCGTCACCGCCGGACGGCACCGACGTTGCCGGAGTGGTCGGAGAAGATGGTGCGACCGGCGGGCTGACGGCAGGTGGCAGCGGCGCCGCTTCGTTGCCGAAGCCCGGCGGAAGAATCGACTCCTGCGCCAGCGCCGGTAGCGCCAGGGCCAGGGCCGCCGTCGCGAACAGAAAATGTTTAGTGCGCGCCGACATTGCCGGTGACATCAACTTCGATTCGCTGGGTCGGAACCTCGCGAGCGCGGGTCGACAGGAAGAATGCGCCGCCGACCAGCAGCAGCAACAGGATAATCAGGAACACGGTCGTTCGCGGCATTGCGTTCTCTTACCTCCGGCGATGGGAGTGGGCTTTTGCCCGACCTTGCGCCCCGCTGTATAGCCCCGCGCGTGGAAAAGCTGACCGATCGCCTCGACCGTCCTATCGTCCTTGTCGGCCTGATGGGTGCCGGCAAATCGACCGTTGGCCGGCGCTTGGCCCGCAGGCTAGGCCTGCCCTTCGTCGACAGCGATTCCGAGATCGAAGATGCTGCCGGCTATTCTGCCGCCGAGGTGTTCGAGCGCTACGGCGAGGCCGATTTCCGCGATGGAGAGAGGCGCCTGGTTGCCCGGCTTGTAGAGGGCGAGATTCGAGTTATCGCCACCGGCGGCGGAGCGTTCATCGACCCCCGCACCCGCCAGATTCTCAACGAGCGATCGATCACCATCTGGCTCGACGCCCCGGTCGAGGTGCTGGCCGATCGCACGGGGCGCCGCGACACTCGCCCGCTCCTCCGAACGCCCGATCCCGCGGCAACGCTCGGCCGGCTCGCCGACGAGCGTCGGCCATTTTATGCCGAAGCGCATATCCACGTTCGAAGCGGAACCGGCGCCCATAGCGACGTAGTTGAAAGCATCGTCGCCGCCCTCGCCGCTCTCCTCAACCCCGAGTGACAATCCTCATCGGTCCACTGGCGGACGCTGCCGGCCAATTGCGTAGCCTGTCTGACGACTACGTCCTGCCGCTCGTCACCGACGAGCGCGTGCACGGGCTTTATGGCGAGAGGATCAGGGCAATCGTCCCAATCGAACCGATCTTCGTGCCCGAGGGTGAAGCCGCGAAAAGCTGGGAGGTCCTCGCTTCTATCTTCGATCAATTGTCCCAGCGGGGCATCACTCGCGACACCCCGATCTTGGCGCTTGGTGGCGGCTCTATCGGCGATGTCGCCGGGCTGGCCGCCTCTCTCTTCAAGCGCGGCTGCCCGATCGTCCAAATCCCGACCACTTTGCTTGCCCAGGCCGACAGCGCGATCGGCGGGAAAACGGCGATCGACTGGCACGGCCAGAAAAATCTCGTCGGGACCTTTCACCAGCCATCTCTGGTGGTAGCTGATCCGGCGTTCTTGCATACACTCGATGCTCGGCAGCTGCGCGCTGGCTACGCCGAAGTCGCCAAATATGGCCTGATTGACGACCCGGCCTTTTTCGAATGGTGCGAAACCAATGGCGCCGCGTTGCTCGCAGGCGACCACGAACTGCGACTGACCGCGATAACGCGTTGCATCGAAGCGAAATTGCGGTTTGTCGCCAACGATTTCGAGGATCGATCGGGAACCCGGGCGCTCCTTAACCTTGGCCACACTTTTGGCCACGCCATTGAATCCGTAGCCGGGCCGACTGCCATCCTCCACGGCGAAGCTGTCGCGATTGGACTGTGTCTGGCCTTTGGCTTTTCCGTCCAGCTTGGCCTTTGCCCAAGCGGCGATGAGGTTCGCGTAAGAGCTCATGTCGCGTCCGTTGGATTGCCCACACGACTCAGTGAAATTGCTCTGACCAACGCTGTTCCCGAACTCCTCGAAGCGATCAGGCTCGACAAGAAGGTAGGACAGGAGGGTATCTCGTTAGTCTTGGCGCGCGGGATCGGCCGTGCCGAAATCTTCCGGGGAGTCGATCAGAAAAAACTCGCAAAATATCTTGATCGAGCCGCCTAAGCCGAAGGCTCCGCCGGAGCGTCGGCGAGCGGACGATCGGCGCGAAACATGCTTTCGCTCGCGGCATGCAAGTCGCCGGTCGCGGTCTGACGCTCGAGCCGGTCACAATCGCGCGAGCGATAGGCTTCCTCGACCCGATCGACTTCGCGATGCGCGACGCCGAGCCTGAGCAACGCCTCGCGCCCCATCGCGACCGCGCTCTCAAACAGCTCGCGCTGGGCAAAGGTGATGTTCAGCCCGCTGAGGTCGATCAGCTGTCGGCGGTCGAACACGCGAACCATAATCATCGCTTGTGGGAATGCATCTATGATCGCTTCCATCGATTGGCGGTTAATTGCGTCGCCATCATTGCAGAACAGGATCGCTTCAGCTTCGGCGGCGCCAGCCGTACGCAGCAGATCGATCCGCGTTCCATCACCATAATAGACCTTGGTGCCGAATTCCTCGCTCAGCTCGATCTGCGACGGCTTGCTGTCGATCAGCGTGACCGGGATGCGCTTGGCCATCAGCATCTGCGCCACAGTCTGACCGAAACGGCCATAGCCAACCACGATCGCATTGGTCTCGGGTGACGTGGCCGGACCTTCCAAATCAACCATTTCGTCTGGCATCCACGCCTGGAGCCAGTCGATGAACCGCATCAAAAACGGTGTCGAGGCCATCGACAAGGTCACCACAGCTCCGAACAGGGACGCCGCCTCGAGCGTGATTAATTGCGCGGCGGCTGCCTGACCGAACAACACGAAACCGAATTCGCCCGCCTGGCTTAGCAATAGCCCAAGCGAAATGGCCCGACCCGACTTCATTCCGAACAGGCGCGCCAGCACAAAGACGATCGCGGTCTTGATCATGATCATTGCCACGGCGAGGCCGACGATCAGCCATGGCGACCGGCCGATCACGTCGAAATCGAGCAGCATCCCGACCGACAGGAAAAACATGCCGAGCAGGATCGACCGGAACGGTTCGACGTCGCTTTCCAGCTCATGGCGGTAAGGCGATTCGGCCAGCATCACGCCCGCGACAAAGGCCCCGAGCGGGACCGACAAGTGGAGCGAATGCATGAGTGAAGCGCTGGCGATCACGGCGAACAGCCCGGCGACGATGAACAGCTCGCGCTCGCCCAACCGGCCAATCAAGCGGAACAAGGGATTGATCACGAACCGGCCAACCACCACCAGGCCGACCACAGCGCCGACCGTGTAAAGCGCGAGCGTCAATCCCGGCGGCGCGCTGGGGTCGATCGGCGAGCGCGACATCGCGGCGATAATCGTGATCATCGGAACGATCGACAGGTCCTGGAACAGCAGGATCGAGAACGCGCGCTCGCCATAGCTGTTGCTCAGATCTCCAGTCGATCGCAGCATCGGCAGAACCTGAGCGGTCGAAGACAGAGCGAGCGGAAGCCCGATCGCCAGGCTCGCCGCAAGCGAGATGCCAAGTCCGAAGTAGATCAACGTACTCAGCGCAACGCCACATAGAATGACCTGGGCCAGGCCGAGCCCAAAAATGTCGTGCCGCAATCGCCACAACCGACTCGGCTGCAATTCCATGCCCACAAGAAACAGAAGTAGAGCGATTCCGATCTCGGAAACGCTCATCACCGATTGCGGATCGCTGATCAGGTCGAGCACGCCGGGGCCGATCATCGCCCCGCCGACGATGTAGCCCAAGGTCGCACCAAGCCCGAGCTTGCGGAAGATCGTGACGGAAAGCAGCGCCGCACCGAGCATCACCGCGCCATCGGTAAGGAATGCGCTGGCGGCCTGGGCAGCAGCAGGCGCGGCGCTCATCGCTCGGCATCCTCAATCGCGGCAAATAAAGCGCGGAACGGCAGCAGGATGGCACCGTGCCGCGCGGTCCGAGACCTTGCTGGAGCCAATTCACCCAAGCCGGGCCAGCTGCCAGGATCGTCTCGGTCGCCGGCGAGCCAGGCGCTCAATTCCGTCAGCGCCTTGGTCGCCTCGCGACGATCGCGCCCGACGGCTTGCGCGCCCATCAGCGCCGCCGACGCCTGGCCGAAAGCACAGGCCTGAACCTCTTGCGCGAGTTCGAGCACGCGGCCGCCTTCATCGAGCCGCACCTCAACTTGCGCCGTGCTTCCGCAGGTTGGCGATCGCAACTCGGCACGACCCATCGGCAGCTCAAGCCGCCCCAAATGCGGGATCGACGCCGCAAGCCGAAGAATCGCGGTCGTGTAGAGCGGCGCGTTCATTGCCGCCGCCATGTCGTGCCGGACGCGCCATCTTCAAGCAGCACACCGTCGGCAGCGAGTTCGTCGCGGATGCGATCGGCTTCGACAAAATCGCGCCTCGCCTTCGCGGCGGAGCGCTTGGCAATCAGGACGTCAATGTCATCCAGGCCATCACCGCTGCGGAACCATTCATCGGCGCTGGCGCCAAGAAGTCCCAGTAAGGCCGCGCTCGCCTTCGTCGTGGAGGGGTCATCAAGCGCCACGAGCCGGGTTAGCGCCAGCGGCGTGTTGAGATCATCCGCCAGCGCTTCGACTACCCCCGCATCTGCTTCGCCCACGGGCGCGTCGCCCGCAATTCGATAAAGCTTGTCGAGCGAGATCTTTGATTGGGCGATCAACGCCTCAGTCCAAGGCAGCGGCTGGCGGTAGTGGGCCGACAAAAGTCCCAGTCTCAGGGTTTCGCCACGATGCCCCGCTTCAAGCAGCTCATTCACCAGGATGACGTTGCCCAGCGACTTGGACATCTTCTCCGCGCCCATGTCGACGAAGCCGTTGTGAACCCAATAGCGCGCCAGCGGCGCACCGCCATGCGCGCAGCGGCTCTGGGCGATCTCATTCTCGTGGTGCGGAAAGATCAAGTCGAGCCCGCCGCCGTGGATATCAATCGTTTCGCCCAAGTGGGCTCGGATCATCGCCGAGCATTCGATGTGCCAGCCGGGGCGACCCCGTCCCCACGGAGAGTCCCAGCCGATCATTGCCGGCTCGCTCGGCTTCCACAAGACGAAATCGGCCGGATCGCGCTTGTACGGCGCGACCTCGACCCGCGCACCGGCGATCATCGCTTCGCGGTCGCGGCGGCTCAGTGCGCCATAATCTGGATCGGACGGGACATCGAACAGGACGTGGCCCTCGGCGGCATAGGCATGGCCAAGTTCGATCAGCCGCTTGATCATCGCGATCATCGGCGCGATCTCGGATGTGGCGTGAGGCGCAACATCAGGCGGCCCGACGCCCAATGCGGCCATGTCCTTGAGGTAAAAGTCCTCGAAGCGCGCGGTAATCACCGACGGCTCGACCCCCTCGGCCTCGGCGGCGGCAATGATCTTGTCATCAACGTCGGTGACGTTGCGGGCATAAACGAGACTGTCCTCGCCGTACGTATGGCGCATCAGCCGCGCCAACGTATCGAACACCACCGCCGGGCGCGCATTGCCGATATGCGCGCGGCCATAGACCGTCGGCCCACACACATACATCGTGATGCGCTTTGGGTCGGCGGGCTCGAATGCGCGCTTCGCGCGCGCCATCGTGTCGTGCAGCCGGATCATTGCGAGACCGCCGGCTCAGGCTTCGGCGCGCGATACATTTCGACCCAATCGACAATCGCGCGGCCGCTGGCGTTGAGCAACGGGAAAGTGCGCGAACTCGTCATCCAAACGGGCCGCTCGGCTTCGGGGCCATAGACAAGATCGGTCGCCAAATTGGCGAGAAGGAAGAACAAGGTCGCTCCAATCAGTCCCTTGAGCATGCCGAACCCGCCGCCCAGTACGTGGTCGACCGGCCCGATCACAGATTTGCGCGCCGCACCTCCAAGCTTCCGGGCGATTAGCTTGACCGCGACATAGGCCGGGATGAACAGCAGGGCGAAAGCCAGAGCCGACGCCCCCGCCTCGGTCCCGACACTGTCAACCAACCGAGCTTGCAGAGGCGCGTGAAACAGCTTGAGCGCGACGATCGCGGCAATCCAGGCGAACAGGGACAAAGCTTCGTGGACGAAGCCGCGCACGAAGCCGACCAGCGCGCCGCCGCCGAGCAGCAGGATCACGAAGACGTCGAGTGCGGTCATCGTCCCAGGATACGCTCGACCAGGCCGCGCAGGTTGACGAACCGCTCGATCGCAATCCCGTTCGCTGCCTCGGTACCGGCCGGAACCCATGCTCGCTCAAATCCAAGCTTGGCCGCTTCCTTCAAACGCAGTGCCAAATGCGCGACGGGCCGAATCTCGCCTGACAAGGCGACTTCGCCCAATACAATGCAATTAGCGGGCACCGGCCGCTCCGATAGCGCGGAGACCAACGCAGCCGCCACCGCGAGGTCGGCCGCAGGGTCCGACAGGCGATAGCCGCCGGCGACGTTGAGATAGACCTCGGCCGAGGCAAAGCTCATCCCGCAGCGCGCTTCGAGCACCGCCAGCACCATCGCCAGCCGCCCCGAATCCCACCCCACCGCCGCCCGGCGCGGGGTCGCCCCGCTCGCCAGCCGCACCGTCAGCGCCTGGATTTCGACCAGTACCGGCCGCGTGCCTTCCAACGCCGGAAACACGCTGGTCCCGCTGACCGCTTCGCCGCGCTGGGTGAGGAACAGGGCCGACGGGTTGGGCACCTCGACCAACCCGCTTTCGTCCATCGCGAACACGCCGATCTCATCGGTGCCGCCGAAGCGGTTCTTCGAAGCCCGCAAGATCCGATATTGGTGGCTGCGCTCGCCCTCGAAGCCGAGCACGGTGTCAACCATATGCTCGAGCACCCGCGGCCCGGCGATGCTGCCGTCCTTTGTGACATGGCCGACCAGCACGACCGCCGTGCCACTCGCCTTGGCGAAGCGGATCAGTTCATGCGCCGACGCGCGGACCTGGCTGACTGTCCCCGGGGCTCCCTCGATCAGGTCCGAATGCATCGTCTGGATCGAATCGATCACCAGCAAGGATGGCGGTCCGCTGTCGGCCATGGTCGTCAGTATGTCGCGCACCGACGTCGCCGCGGCAAGCTGGACCGGCGCATCGCCGAGCCCCAGCCGCCGGGCGCGCAGCCGCACCTGGTCAGCCGCTTCCTCGCCCGAGACATAGATCGCTCTGCCTCCGGCCGAGGCGATTTTTGCCGCGACCTGGAGCAGCAAGGTCGATTTGCCGATCCCCGGGTCGCCGCCGACCAGCATCGCCGACCCGGCGACGATCCCGCCGCCGATCGCACGGTCAAATTCGGCAATGCCGCTCGACAGCCGTTGCGGCAATTCGCTTGGACCGGCGTTGAGCCCGACCAAGGCGACCGGCCGCCCGCCGCTCGACAGATCGTGCCGCGCCGAGAAAGCGGTGACGACCCCGCTGTCCTGGACCAGCGTATTCCATTCCGCGCACTCGGCGCACTGGCCCTGCCAACGCGACGCGACCGAACCGCACGCCTGGCACACATATCGGATCTTCGGCTTGGCCATCGTTCAAGCGTCTAGCCAGCGCAGCCTATTTGTCGAGACGCAACGCTGGGTGGGTTCGTTTAGAACACCGCTTTCGCCTCGCCACCCATCATTTGCTGGCGAACGAGCGGGATTGGCGGGCCGCCATAGCTCAAGAACTGGTCGTGGAAGGCTTTCCAGCCGGCACGGCCGCCTCGGGTGGCGATCCAGTCGTCGCGGAGGCGGCGGATCATCAATTTGCCCATGGTGTAATTGAGATAGGCCGGGTCGTAGGTGCCGCGCGCGGCCTGTTGGCGGGCATTGCCTTCATCCTGCAGGCACTGATCGCGGAACAATCGCCGCGACTGATCCTGCGTCATCGTTCCCGAATGCATCCCGATCGCTGAAATGAACCGGCAGTCACGCAGCAAGGCGTTGGACAATTGCCCGATCATCGTCTCGTCGGTGCCGCCGCCGACGCCGGCGACGCGCATCATCTCCTCGCCGTAATGCGCCCAGCCTTCGGCATAGGCATAGCCAACGAACACCTTGCCAAAGAGGAAATGGGAGCGATTGGCGTGGAGGAAATTGAGGAAATGGCCCGGCCACACTTCGTGGACCGAGGTGAACAGCAGGTCCGCCTCACCTGGAACGAAGCCGTCCTGGACCGACTTCGGCCAGGTTGGGTCCGGCGGCGCGATATAATAGACTGAGGGCAGGCCCTTTTCATACGGGCCAGGGATGTTGATGTAAGCGAAATTCTGCCGATTGTAGGGCGGCGCCTCCTCGACCTTGGCTTCCTCCGGCCCGGGAATGGTGACGATGTCATGGCTGAGGATGAATTGCTTGAGCCCGGCGAGCTGGGCCCGCGCACCCGCGACCGCACCGCCCCTGGGCTTGTTGGCGTTCATTCTTTCCATGCAGGCCATCAGGCTGTTGCCCGGCGCCCAGCGGCCGCAAGCTTCGCGAAGCAAATCCCGGTTGGATTTTAAGTCGGCGCGGCCGATCGCTTCCAGTTCGGCCAGCGGGGTCGAGACCAGTTCCGTGTCGTAGAGCATTTGCTGGAAGCGCTGTGGCCCCAATGCGAAATTGCCCTTGGCGCGCGGCCGTTGTGCCTCGGCCCAGGCGGCAAGGTCCTTCATCGCGGCGGCGGCGGCCAACGACGCCTTTTTGAGGGCGGCCTGATCCGCTTTCGATCCGACCCCGGCAAACGCCTTCATCCCGTCGCTCGGGAAATAATCGGCGTAACCGCCAAACGCGCTCTTGGAATAATCGACGAACGAGGTCGGCATCGGCGTCTTGATGTTGGCGCGGATGTGCTGCGTCGCCTGGGGGATCGCGCGCAGGTAGGTGATGTACGATCCCAGCCGGACCGCCGGCGGAGCGTAAGGTACGGTGACATAGGCCGACGGATCGAGGGATCCGGCGTAATAAGCCGGGTTTGTGTGTGGCTGGTCGGCGGCGTCGATCCAGAACAGGCTGCCGCGCGCCTGGGCGATCAAATAGTCGCGCTCGAATCGTTCTTCGTTCGACAGGCTGGTGGGGTCGAAGGCGCTGGCCAAAGCGATCGCGCTCCGAAGCCGCTGCTTTTCCTTGGCAAGGCCCGCAGGTGTCCAGTCGGGCAGCCCACCATCAAATTCGTGTCGGCCCGAAGTCACCGCGAACGGCGGCTGCGCGCGGAAAGTCGCCTCGATGTAACTCGCGACGAACGCCTGCCACGCGGTCGAGGCCGGGGCGGCCGCGACCGGCCGGTTGACCGGCGCGCAACCCGACAAGCCGGTTGTTGCCGCGAATGTGGCGGCGGCGAAAAGAAGCGATGCGCGAGTAACCATGTCCACGTCCCCTTGGCTGGTTGCCGCCATAGTGAGCCGCCGCTAACGCGCGGTCCATGACATTTTTGCCCGAGCCACTGCGAATTCCCGCCTTCCGTGCCTTTTGGCTGGCGCGACTGACCGCGACAATCGCGCAAATGGCGATGGTCATCGTCATCGGCTGGCAGGTCTACGACATCGCCCGCGACCCGCACGGGCTCAACATGGGCCTGAAGGAGGCATCGTTTCAGTTGGGGCTGATCGGCATCGTCCAGTTCGTGCCTTTGTTCGCTTTGACCCTGGTCACCGGCTGGACTGCCGACCGGCTTGACCGTCGTTGGATCGCGCGCGGCGCGGTGTTGCTCGAATTGCTATGCGCAGCGGCTCTGGCGCTGCTTGCCTGGCAGGATGCCATGACGCTTTATGCCCTGTTCACGATCGCCGCGCTGCTGGGCGTGGCGCGCGCATTCGCCGGGCCGTCCCTCGGGGCGCTCGCCCCCAACCTCGTCCCCCGTGAAATCTTGCCCAAGGCGATCGCTTTGTCATCGATTGCCTGGCAGTCGGGATCGATCGCCGGACCTGCGCTGGGCGGTTACCTCTATGCAGCGTCGCCGGTCGCACCTTATGCCGCGAGCGTCGCCCTGTTCGCGATCGCGCTTGCAGGGCTGTTCGCGATCCCGCCGGTGGCGCGCTCGACGCTCGCCAAGGGGCCCAACCCGTGGCGGCAGATGGTCGAGGGGCTGCATTATGTGCGGCATAACCGGCTGGTGCTCGGGGCCATCTCGCTCGACCTGTTTGCGGTGCTGCTGGGTGGGGCGACGGCAATGCTGCCGGTGTTCGCACGCGACATCCTCCACGCCGGACCCGAAGGGCTTGGCCATCTGCGCGCCGCCCCCGCTGTCGGCGCGACGCTGACCGCCGCCTGGTTCGCGTTCCAGCCGCTGAAAACCAATGTCGGGGTCAAGATGCTCATCGCGGTGGCTGTGTTCGGGACGGCGACGGTTGTCTTCGGTCTGTCGCGGTCGATGTGGCTGTCGCTCGCGTGCCTCGCCCTGCTGGGATCGGCCGACATGTTCTCGGTCTATGTCCGCCAGTCGCTCATCCAGCTTCACACGCCGGACGCAATGCGAGGGAGAGTCAGCGCGGTTTCGGGACTGTTCATTTCTGCATCGAATGAGCTCGGCGAAGCCGAGTCCGGCTTCCTCGCCGCCCTCATTGGACCGGTCACGGCGGTGATCGCCGGGGGCGTCGGCGCGGTGGCCGTGGTCGCGATCTGGGCGTGGAAATTTCCCGAGCTGCGCCTTGCGCGAAGCTTCGATCCACCCGATTTAGACGATCCCCAGCCAATGGAGAGCCCGCGATGAAGGCCCAGACCATCCTCGAGACGATCGGCAACACCCCGCATATTCGCCTCAATCGACTGTTCGGCGACAAAGCCGAAGTGTGGGTCAAGTCCGAGCGCTCCAATCCCGGCGCATCGATCAAGGACCGCATCGCTCTGTCAATGATCGAAGATGCGGAGCGGTCGGGGAAGCTCAAACCGGGGGGCACGATCATCGAGCCCACTTCCGGCAACACCGGCATCGGGCTGGCCATGGTCGCAGCGGTCAAGGGCTATCCATTGATCCTGGTCATGCCCGACAGCATGAGCATCGAGCGGCGCCGGTTGATGCTCGCCTATGGCGCGAAATTCGAGCTGACCGACCGGGCCAAGGGCATGAAAGGCGCGGTCGACCGGGCGACCGAGATGCTCGGCGAAGTCCCGGGCAGCTGGATGCCGCAGCAGTTCGACAATCCGGCCAACGTCGAGGTCCATGTCCGCACCACCGCGCAGGAGGTGCTGGCCGATTTTCGCGACCAGCCACTCGACGCGCTGATCACCGGCGTCGGCACCGGCGGTCACATCACCGCGCTCGCCCATGTTCTTAAGAAAGAGTGGCCGGATTTCAAGGTTTTCGCAGTCGAGCCGGCGCTTTCGCCGATCCTCAACGGCGGCAAGCCTGGGCCGCACCCGATCCAGGGGCTCGGCGCAAATTTCATCCCGAGCATCCTCGATACGGATATTCTCGACGGGGTGATCGACGTCGATGCCGGCGACGCCAAGGAAATGGCACGAAGGGCGGCGAAGGAAGAAGGTATGCTGATCGGCATCTCGTCGGGCGCCGCGCTGGCCGCGATCGCCCAGAAACTGCCGGAACTTGGCGATAAACCGCGCATCCTGACCTTCAATTACGACAGCGGCGAGCGCTATTTGTCGGTCGCCGATTTCCTGCCCGAAGAGGAGGCCTGACAAGGCGTTAACCGCGTCTATTCGATGCGCCGTTAACTCGCTCTGCGCTAATAACCCGTATCATTCGTTTCGGTGGGGGTCGATGCGCAGAGCGCTACACAAGGATGCAATTGTTCTGGGTGGGGAATCGGCGGTCAAGGCGTCGGTTTCCGAAGCCCTTTTGTTCGACCTCCGCAATTCCGAAATTCCCGACGACGATAGCCTCGCCGCTCAGCGCGTAACCGCATTCGATCATGCCGCATTGCTGATGGCGGCGACGCACCTGATTTGCGGAATTGCTTCCATCTCTCTCAACGATGAAGTGGTTGGGGTGGCATCGGTAAACGGGGCGCTCATCTTTTTGGCGCTGGCGGTCGGACTCGACTTCCTCGCCGCGGTCGTGCTGCACATGCGCGACCGCTGGAATATCGCTCCACACACAATCACGCGGTCTATTTGCGCCTATCTCGCCGCATCGGGAACATTGTGGATGCTGTTCTCGTCGACGATGCCGCATAGCGCCCTTGAAGCGAACGCCGATTTCCTCGCACTTTCGCTCGGCGTCGGGGTTACAGTGACTGCGATCGTCTCGATCAGCTCGCCGGCGGCCTCGGCGGTCAACGGTGTCATCGCTGTTCTCGGTGCCTTGTTGTTTGCCGGCGTAAACGCAATGGCGGGCGGCGTTGCGGCGCTGTCCCTCGTAACAGTTGCCTACAGCGTCGCGGGGGCGCGAACGATGCTCGCTGCGGCACGGCAGCGGCTGCATCTCGACGCCCAGGCACGCAAGGCGCTGCGCTTCGTCCATGAATTCGAGAACAGTGGCCGCGGGTGGTTCTGGGAAACCAACAACCAGGGTACTTTATCCTATGTTTCGCAGCAGCTTGCCGACGATTTCAAATGCCAGCCCGAAGCGCTGCTCGGCCGCCAGTTCAACGATTTGCTGTCGATCGGGACCAGCACTGGCGACAATCTGCGCGAGGAGCGCACGTTGGGCTTCCACCTGTCAGCCCGCTTCCCGTTTTCCGACGTCGTTGTTCGGGCGGCAAGCGACGAGGATGTTCACTGGTCCTTGTCAGGCAATCCGATCTTTGACGAGCGCGGCCGTTTTCTCGGCTTCCGCGGTATCGGCACCGATCTTACCGAGCAACGCCGGTCCGAAGAGGAAATCAGTCGCCTTGCTCGCTTCGACTCGCTGACTGGCCTGCCCAATCGCGCACTGATGCGCAAAACGCTGGACGAAGCGCTGCGCAATGCCGCGCGCCGCCAGAAGGGCTGCTCCTTGTTCCTGATCGATCTCGACCGATTCAAGAACGTCAACGATACCTTGGGCCACCCGATCGGCGACGCCTTGCTGCGCCAGGTCGCCCAGCGGCTGACATCGGTGATGGGCAATCATGGCCAGATCGGGCGCCTCGGCGGCGACGAGTTCAAGGCTGTGCTTCCGGGCACGGTCGAAACCGGTCTGCTCGAATCGCTCGCCAAGACACTGATCGACCAAGTTTCGCGACCCTATTTGATTGAGGGGCACCGGGTAACAATCGGTGCGTCAGTCGGCATCGCGATCGGTGATCCCGGCCGTTCATGCGCCGACTCTTTGGTCCGCAATGCCGATCTTGCGCTTTATGCGGCCAAAGCGGCGGGACGCGGCCGCCACTGCTTTTACGAGCCGTCGATGCATTCCGAAGCGTCGGATCGACAACTGCTCGAAAACGACTTGCGGCAGGCCCTTGAACGCGGCGAACTTAGCGTCGCCTATCAGCCGATCATCCGCGCCGCGGGCGAGGAGGTTTGCGGGTTCGAGGCCTTGGTCCGTTGGGCCCATCCTACGCGGGGCCCAATCTCGCCCGATAAATTCATCCCGCTTGCCGAGGAATGCGGGATGATCGGCCCGATTGGCACCTGGGTCCTCAAGACGTCATTGGCCGAAGCGGCGCGGTGGCCGGACGTTATACGCATTGCCGTCAATTTATCGCCGATCCAGTTCAACGATCCCGAAATCGTGTCGATCGTCGGCGCCGCATTGAAAGCGTCAGGCGTACGCGCCGAGCGGCTTGAACTCGAGATCACTGAGGGCGTATTCTTGGCCGACGGCGACGAAACCGACGTCACTTTCGCGCGCCTGAAAGCGCTTGGGGTGCGGCTGGCGCTCGACGATTTCGGTACCGGTTACAGCTCTCTCGGCTATCTAAAAAAAGCGCCGTTCGACAAGATCAAAATCGACCAAAGTTTCGTCAAAGGCGCCGCGTCGACCATGAACCGCAACAGCGCGATCATTCGCGCGATCGTCACGCTGGCTGAATCGCTCGGTATGGACACGACAGCCGAGGGCGTCGAAACCCACGATGATCTGCAATTGGTCCGCGAACTCGGAGTCAGCCAGATCCAGGGCTATATTTTCGGTCGGCCCGGGAATGCCGAAACGGCTCTAACTCTGGCTAACAGCGTTTCAATCGAGGCCGAGGGTTATCAATGCATCCGCGAGCCGCGCCAGCGCCTGATGCGCCGGGCGATCGCCGGCATCGACGGCGAGGCGGTCGAGGTTCGACTGCGCAACATCTCGGCGATGGGTGCGCTTGTCGAAACGGATCGCGCGGTCGCACCGGGCACGCAGGTGACGATCGACATCGTTGGCGTTGGACCGATGGTTGGTTTGGTTCGTTGGTCGCAACCCGGCAAATTTGGCCTGCAATTCATCGAGAATTTTGATGTCGCGCGGCTTGCTCCCGCAAGAGCGCAGCGCGAATCGGTGACAATGCTTCGTCCCTGGTATGTTGATCCGCCGGAGAAAGCGGCGATCTAGAAGGCCTCGACGGCCAGCGCCATGACGCTCGCCGCCCCTGCCTCAACCTTGCGCCGCAAAGCTCCCGCAACCACCAGTTCCCGATCCGCGAAAAAGCGGGCGGTGATCAGCTTAGCTTCGTGGAAGGCACGATCCTCGCCCGGCTCTTGAGCCAATTTCGCGCTCGCAGACGCCATCTTCAGCCACATCCAGCCGAGCGCGACGAGGCCCATCAATTGCATATAGGCATAAGCCCCAGCGCCGGCATTGTCCGGATCGGCCATGCCATTTTGCGCCAACCACATCGTCGCGCGCTGCAATTCGGCTAGCGCCTTTTCGAGCGGCTCGGCCACTCCGCCAGGATCGCCCGCGGCCTTGGAGTCGGCGATCTCGCGTCCAATCATCTCGAACAAGGCCCGCACCCCGCGCCCGCCGTCTTTGGCCAGCTTGCGCCCTACGAGGTCCATCGCCTGGACGCCGTTGGTGCCTTCGTAGATCTGGGCGATGCGGGCGTCGCGGACGAACTGCTCCATCCCCCATTCGCGGATATAGCCGTGGCCGCCGAACACCTGCTGGGCGTTGACCGCGACCTCAAATCCGCGGTCCGTGAGATAACCCTTGATCACCGGTGTTAGCACCGAAATCACATCATCGGCGGCGATGCGTTCCTCCTCGCTCGAAGCCTTGCGGCTGAGATCAACCTGGAGCGAACCCCACAAGACGAGGGCCCGAGCGGCTTCGTTGAACGCCTTGCCCTCCATCAACATCCGCCGGACGTCGGGGTGCACGAACAAGCTGTCCGCCTTGGCGTTGGGGTCGCGCGCTTCGGGCTTCAGAGCCCTGCCCTGCCGGCGGTCCTTGGCGTAGGCGACCGCGTTCTGGTAGGCGACCTCGGCCTGGGCGAGCCCCTGCAGTCCAACCCCGAGGCGCGCGGCGTTCATCATAATGAACATCGCCGCCAGCCCTTTTTCGGGTTCGCCGATGAGGTAGCCGGTCGCTCCGTCGTAATTCATCACGCAGGTCGAATTGCCGTGGATTCCCATTTTATGCTCGATCGACCCACAGGACACCCCATTGCGCTCGCCCACTGAGCCGTCCTCGCCGACCATAAACTTCGGCACGATGAACAGCGAGATGCCCTTCACATTGTCGGGCGCGCCGGTGATCTTGGCGAGGACAAGGTGGATGATGTTGTCGGACAAATCATGCTCGCCCGAGGATATGAATATCTTGGTGCCGCTTATCCTGTAGCTTCCGTCGTCCTGCGGCTCGGCCTTGGTCTTGATCAGGCCCAGGTCGGTGCCGCTGTGCGGCTCGGTAAGGTTCATCGTGCCGGTCCAACGGCCCGCGACCATATTGGGCAGATACTTGGCCTTCTGCTTGTCCGAGCCTTTGACCACAATCGCGGCGATCGCGCCCTGCGTAAGCCCATTATACATTTCGAAGCTGTGGTTGGCCGAGCAGAGATATTCAGAAATCGCTGTCGAAACGACGTGCGGCAGACCTTGGCCGCCAAACTCTTGCGGCGCCGAAAGAGTTGTCCAGCCATTGGCGACGAACTGGTCCCAAGCCTCCTTGAAGCCCGGTGGAGTGGTTACCGATCCATCGTCGTTTCGGGTGCAGCCAGCCTCGTCGCCGATGCGATTCAAGGGCTGCAGAACCTCCTCGCAGAAGCGGCCGCCTTCGGACAGGATCGCTTCGACCATGTCTGGCGTAGCATCGGCGAACCCGGGAAGGTTCGAGTAATTCGCAAGGCCGACGACATGATCGAGCAAATAGCGCGTGTCGCGCACGGGGGCGGTGTAGCTCGGCATTTCGGCTCCTCTAGCTCAAATCTGATTGCCCAAAAGGGCAATGAATTGCTGCAGCTCGGTGATCGTGGCGTCGATGTCGCCGCGCTGGCGCTCGAGCGTCGCGATCTTGCCCCGGCACCGCTCAAGCGTGACCAGCCGCTGCGTCTGACGCTGGTCACCGAGGTCATAGAGATCAAGCAATTCGCGGATCTCGGCGAGGCTGAAGCCGGTCCGTTTGCCGCGCAGGATCCACGCGACCCGGGCGCGGTCGCGCTCCGAATAAAGCCGCTGGGTACCGCGCCGCTCCGGAGCGATCAGCCCTTCGTCCTCGTAGAAGCGCAGGGCTCGCGCGGTGACTCCGAACGCGTCGCACATCTCGCCGATCGAAAAGAGTGGTTTCGCACTGCTGATGGGAACATGCTCCATCATCGCGACTTACTTTACGTTTCCGTAAAGGTCAACAAACGTCCCCAGGCATGAGCGGGTCCGGTGCTATCTCGGCCGTGGACGTGTCGGCCCAGCGATAAGTTTGGCCAGTCAAGCTCGACCCCGGGCCGCAATAATAGGCGCAGGCAGCGGGTCCCGGGCCGAGACGGACTATGTCTCCGTCGCGCCCGATTGGGATGCGACAGTCGCCCTCCCCGCGCGGAACCAGCGCCAATGCGTAGCCCTTGACCTCGACCCGCCCCTCGGCGGCGCAATTGCTGTCACCTATCTGGCCGTATGCAATGAAGGCGACCTGCTGCGCCGTTCCCTCCCCCTTGACGCACAAGCGATTGCGGCCTTCGCCGAGGTAATAGCCAGGTCTGAGAGTGCCATGCTGCGCACCCTTCGAGCAGGCGGCTAGAAAAACGAGAGCGATAACAGAAGCGATGCGCATGCCAGCCACCATGCTTTAAGCCGAGTTCATGCGAAAGGCGACAAATGCCCGGCGGCCCCCTATATGCTGGCGGCACACGCCCTCGAGATGGATTCGCCCGCCCGATGCTGACGACCAACCCGTTCGACGATGATAAGCTAAAAGAAGAATGCGGCGTTTTCGGCATCTGGGGTGCCGATGCCGCGTCAAGCTTCGTCGCGCTTGGCCTCCACGCCCTGCAGCATCGTGGGCAGGAAGCGGCCGGCATCACCAGCTATGACGGCAGCGTGTTCCATTCGCACCGGGCGATGGGCCATGTCGCCGGAAACTTCGACCGCGACGACATAATCCGCAATCTTGCCGGTCGCACCGCCATCGGCCACGTCCGCTATGCAACTACCGGCGAAACTGCCCTGCGCAACGTCCAGCCATTGTTCGCCGATTTGCAAGACGGCGGCTTCGCGGTTGCGCACAACGGCAATATTTCCAACGCGATGAAGCTTAGGCGGACACTCAACCGCCGCGGCTCGATTTTTCAGTCCACCGGCGACACCGAAGTCATCATCCACCTTGTCGCGACATCGACCTACACTGCGCCGCTCGACCGGCTGACCGACGCTCTGAAACAGGTCGAAGGCGCATATTCGCTGGTCATCCTGACCCCTGACGGCATGGTGGCCTGCCGCGATCCGCTTGGCATTCGTCCCTTGGTCATGGGCAAGCTCGGCGAAGCGACGATCTTCGCCTCAGAAAGCGTCGCGCTCGATGTCATCGGCGCCACGTTCCTCCGCGAAATCGACCCGGGCGAGCTGGTCGTGGTCAACGACAAGGGCATTCGCTCCTTCCGACCATTTGCGCCGGCCAAAGCCCGCCCTTGCGTGTTCGAGCACGTCTATTTCTCGCGCCCCGACTCTGTCGTCGATGGCCAGTCGGTCTATGAAACGCGCAAGGCCATCGGTGCCGAACTGGCACGCGAAGCGCCAGTAGAAGCCGACTATGTCGTGCCCGTCCCCGACAGCGGCGTTCCGGCGGCCATCGGCTACAGCCAGGCTGCGGGCATTCCGTTCGAGCTGGGCATCATCCGCTCCCATTATGTCGGCCGCACCTTCATCCAGCCTTCCGACGGCGTGCGCCATCTCGGCGTCAAGCTGAAGCACAACGCCAATGCCGCGCTGATCAAGGGCAAGCGGATCATCCTGGTCGACGATTCGATCGTCCGCGGGACGACCAGCCTGAAGATCGTGCAAATGATGCGTGACGCGGGCGCCCGCGAAGTCCATATGCGCATCGCCTCGCCGCCGACCCGCTACAGTTGCTTCTACGGCGTCGACACACCCGAACGCTCGAAACTGCTCGCGGCCCAGATGGGTGTCGCGGCGATGGCCAAGTTCATCAACGCCGACAGTCTCGCCTTCGTCTCGATAGAGGGACTCTACCAAGCGCTCGGCGACACCCGCGACGTCGCCCAACCGCAGCGCTGCGACGCCTGCTTCACCGGCGAATATCCGACCGCGCTGACTGATGTCAGCGAGAAGGAGCGTTCGGCGGCTCTGTCGCTGGTGGCGAGCCGGTAGCCGAAAGGTCGGACGTTCCTCCGTCGAAGCGACTGAGCCACGGACGATCTTCGAGCGACGCCGCTACCACCCAAGCACCAGCGGTGATCGCCCAGGATACGACCGTTTCCTGCCAGTGCATCGCACTCAAAGGGCCTGCCAGGATCATAGGTCCCCACACCAGAAGCGTGATCAACGTAATCTGCGCGGCCACGACCATGGCCCCTAACCGCGCCCCGAATCCGACGATGATGGCGATCCCGGCGGCGAGATAGACTGAGCCCGTAAAGTAGGCCCAGAATACGGGTCCTGGCAGCCATTCGGGGACGAGCGGCGCGGTCATGTCCAGATAGACGAAATGGGAAAAGCCGAAAGCGATCAGAGCCAGGCCGTAGAGCACGCGCGCGATCCGCAGACCGAGATCGCCAGCCAAGAAGTTCCGGTCTTTTCCGGACCAGGCATAAAGAACCCACGCACCCGCGATCAGCACGGCGTTTTCGCCATTGGACTGATAGGAGCCTTCAACTAAGGGTGCGCGAACGATGAATGGCAGTTTGAACAGGACGGCCCAAACAAGCAGATAGACGAGCAGGATGAGCGCCGCCGCGGCTGCTGTGCGCTTCACCAAAAGACCCACGCCGCATGCCAAACAGATAAAGGTACAAAGATAAGCCAGGAATTCGCGCCCAGGCACGGTGTCGGGCACCGGCACCCATATCGGAGCGAAGCTGCCGCCAATGAGACCGATGACGCCGATGGCGGTCATCGTCACGGCAAAGAACAGGTGACTTGCCTTCTTCAAATGCATCGCCCCTCTCCCGAGATTGGCCCCGGCGAGCCGTTCAACATTTCCCGGCCATCGGATACGCTTTTTCGAGCAACAGCCTATTTTCTGCGGGCGAAGGTCGAATTGATATCAGTGATTGCGTCGCGCCTTCCGCGCTCGCAATTACGCGACACCATGACTGATTCGAAACCCTTCTCCGAAAAGCTCGCGCTGGTTACCGGCGCCAGCCGCGGGATCGGCGCGGCGATCGCCGAAGCGCTCGCGGCGAACGGTGCGCATGTCCTGCTCGTCGCGCGCGGCGCTCCAGCATTGGAAGCGGTCGAGCAGCGCATCCACGATGCTGGCGGCAACGCCACGATTGTGCCGATGGATCTTACCGACGGCGACGCCATTGCCCGGCTCGCCGAGGCGGTTGGAGAGCGTTGGGGAACGCTCGACATGCTCGTCCTCAATGCCGCGATGCTCGGCAGCCTGACCCCGGTCGAGCATATCGACAGCAAGGAATATGGCCGGGTCCTCGCACTGAACCTGATCGCCAACCAGGCTCTGATCGCCGCATTCGACCCGTTGCTTCGCCGTGCACCTACCGCCGAGATCGTCGGGATGACATCCTCGGTCGGACGCGAGCCGCGCGCTTTCTGGGGTGCTTACGGGTCTTCCAAGGCCGCGTTCGAAACCTTGCTCGGCGCTTACGCTGACGAGACTGAGCACAGCGGCCGAATCCGGGTTCACATCATCGACCCCGGCGCCACCCGAACCCGGATGCGCGCGCTCGCCTTTCCCGGCGAGGAGCCCGAGAGCATCAAGCCGCCCGACGCCGTCGCGGCGGCGATCGTTGAGCGGTTGCAATCCGACGCGCCGACCGGCGGCAATGTCCGGGTGGAAGCTACGAGCGCTTCAACGTAACCTGCGCGACATCGATTCCGCGGCCGCGGAATCCGCCCTCGCAATACATCAGATAATAGCGCCACAGCCGGTGAAACGCCTCGCCGAAGCCTGAGAGCGCACCGCGCTGTATCGCGGCATCATAGCGTTCGCGCCACTGGCGCAAAGTTTCGGCATAATCTTGGCCGTAACCGACACGGTTGTCCCAACTCAGATCATGCGAACCTGCAATCGCCGCGAACCGCGGCTCGTGGATCAGCATTCCGCCGGGGAAGATATAGGTCTGGATAAAGTCGGGGCTGGTCGCGTAGCCGTCGAAAAGGGCCGGATCGATTGAAATTAGCTGGAGCGAGGCGCGGCCGCCCGGCGGAAGCGCGCGCGCAATCGCAGCGAGATAAGCATCCCAATATTCCTGACCAACCGCCTCGACCATCTCCACCGAGGCGACAGCATCGAACCGTTCGTCGAGCTCGCGATAGTCAGCCAGGCGAATCTCGACTTTGCCGGCAAGGCCGGCGTTTTTCATTCGCTGGTCGGCGTATTCCTTCTGCTCGGTCGACAGCGTCAGGCCGGTGACACGGACGCCATATTCCCGTGCCGCGATCTCGGCGAGGCTGCCCCAGCCGCAACCGATCTCGAGCAAGCGCTGGCCGGGCTTCAGGTCGAGCCGGTCGAGCAGCAGGCGAAGCTTGCGCGATTGCGCCTGCTCAAGCGTGTCGCCTCTCTCGAAGACTGCACTCGAATAGGTCATCGAAGGATCGAGCCAGGCCGCGTAGAAGTCATTGCCAAGATCGTAATGCGCCTGGATGTTGCGCTTGGCTCGGATCGGCGTGTTGGCGCGGACCGAATGAGCGGCGCGGTTGGCGATCCGCCACAAGCCCTTGGCGCGGCCGGTCTTGCCGAGGCTTCGACCGTTGCGCATGAACAAATCGAACAAGGGCACAGGTTCGGGGCTGTCCCACTCGCGCTTTTCCCACGCCTTATACCAGCCGACCGAACCGGAGGTCGCGAGCCTGACCAGCGCCCGCCAGCTGTAGAGATTGACGATCGCAATCGGTCCATCGGTCCGGAACCCAAGCCGCCGCCGCGAGCCATCAGGCAGGGTAGCGTCGATTCCGCCCTCGATCAGCCCCGCGTCGACCCTGTCGAGCATGCGCTTGAAGGCGGGTGCGAACGCGCCGAGCAGCTTGCCGCCGCCGGTCGCA
Organism: Sphingomicrobium sp.; assembly: GCA_035318245.1. Lineage (GTDB taxonomy): Bacteria > Pseudomonadota > Alphaproteobacteria > Sphingomonadales > Sphingomonadaceae > Sphingomicrobium. The sequence continues at coordinate 37,846 of DATHFE010000020.1, forward strand.
AAGCGGCGATCGGCGCGCACCAAATGCTGCCCGCGATATTCGGCCCTGCTGCTCATGCTCCCCACTACGCGCCTATTCGGCGCGCGGTTCCTTTTCGACCATCCAGCTTTGCCCCTTGGCGACCAACGCCTGGAGGTCGGGCGCCTTGCCCGCGGCGGCGGAGCGGTTCTGCTCGACTACCACACTTTCGAAGGTCGAGGCCGGATCGTCGTAGATCACGCCGAGCGCCACCGGGAAACCGATGGGCGGCATTTCGATCAGCATCGCCGCCAGGGCGCGGTTTTTGGGATCATGGACCAGCACCGCCGGGTCGTCCGCCTCGACCACCTTCAAGGCGAGCCGCCCGGCGTCGAGCGCGATGCCCTTGCTGCCGTCCGCAAACAGCATTTTTTCCCCAGATTGGAGCCACAATTGGCGGTCCGCCGCGAATTCTTTCGAGGTGAAGGACCCGAACACGTCGTCGTTATAGACTATGCAATTCTGGTAGATCTCGACGAAGCTGGCGCCCTTGTGGGCATGCGCCGCCTTCAAGACGTCGGGCAGCGACTTGTGGACGTCGATCGCGCGGGCAATGAACCGCGCGCCGGACCCTAAGGCGAACATGCACGGCGCAACCGGGCGGTCGACCGACCCGAATGGGGTCGACGGGCTGCGTGTTCCGATCCGGCTGGTCGGCGAATATTGGCCCTTGGTCAGCCCATAAATCTCGTTGTTGAACAACAGGAACTGGCAGTCGAGGTTGCGCCGCAGCAAATGCATCGTGTGGTTGCCGCCGATCGACAGCGCGTCGCCGTCACCGGTGATGATCCATACGTCCAATTCGGGATTGGCCAATTTGACCCCGGTCGCCACCGCCGGTGCGCGGCCGTGGATGGTGTGGAAGCCGTAGCTCGCCATGTAATAGGGAAAGCGGCTCGAACAGCCGATGCCGCTGACGAAAACAGTCTTTTCGCGAGCGACGCCCAGGTCGGGCATGGTCCGCTGGACTGCTTTCAGCACCGCATAGTCGCCGCACCCTGGACACCAGCGCACTTCCTGGTCGCTCGCCCAATCCTTGGCGGTGGTGATCTTGGTCACTTCATTCATGAAAGATATCCGCCTGCCCAGAGGACCAAGATCAACACGATGACCAGCATGGCGATGAGAGGGAATGGGTTGATTGGTTTCATCGCAGCGCCTCCTCGATCGCGGCTTCAATTTCGGCGATGCGGAACGGCTGCCCGTTGGTCTTGGCAAGCGGCCGCGCGTCGACCAGGAACAGGTCGCGAAGGATCGTCTTCAGCTGACCGCTGTTCATCTCGGGCACCAAAATACGCTCATATCCCCTGAGCAGCGAGCCCATATTCCTGGGCATCGGCGCGATGTAGCGGATGTGGACGTGGTGGACGTCGAAGCCGCGCGCGCGCATCCGCCGGACCGCCTGGTGGATCGGGCCGTAGGTCGAACCCCAGCCAACCACCGCCAGCGCACCTTTCGCCTCGCCGAGATCGACAGGCTGGTCGGGAATTGAGTCCGCGACATTGGCGACTTTGGTTGCGCGGATACGCGTCATCTCGGCATGCGCTTCGGGGCTGTAGTCGATGTTGCCCGATCCAGGCGCTTTCTCGATCCCTCCAATGCGGTGCTCAAGGCCGGGCGTTCCGGGCTTGATCCACGGGCGCGCCAGATCGCCGTTGCGGGCGTAGGGCATTACGTCTTCGCCCTCTGCCGGAATCGCATCGTGGAACGCCACCGGGAACGGCGCGAAGCCGTCCATGTCGGGCACTTTCCACGGCTCGGCGGCATTGGCGATGTAGCCGTCGCTGAGAAGCATCACGGGCGTCATGTAACGGGTCGCGATGCGGCACGCCTCGATCGCGCATTCGAACGCATCGGCGGGCGACCGCGCGGCGATCACCGGCAAAGGCGCATCGCCATTGCGGCCATAAACCGCTTGATAGAGGTCGGACTGCTCGGTCTTGGTCGGAAGGCCGGTCGAAGGCCCGCCACGTTGCGAATTGACGATCACGAGCGGGAGTTCGGTCATCACCGCGAGGCCGATCGCCTCGGTCTTGAGCGCTATCCCGGGGCCTGAGGATGACGTGATACCAAGCTGCCCGGCATAAGACGCGCCGATCGCGGAGCAAATCGCCGCAATCTCGTCCTCCGCCTGGAAGGTAGTGATCCCAAACTCCTTCAGACGCGACAGATGATGGAGCAACGGGCTCGCCGGAGTGATCGGATAGGATCCGAAGAACATGTTCAAGCCGGAAAGCTTCGCGCCAGCGACCAGCCCCAGCGCGAGCGATTCTGCGCCCGTGATGGTGCGGTAAAGGCCCGGCTCAGCCGGTGCGGGGGCGAGTGCATGCTGCTTGACCGGCGCGCCCATCTCGACCGTTTCGCCATACGCGTGACCGGCGTTCAGCGCGGCGATATTGGCTTCGGCCAGCGTCGGCGCCTTGCCGAACTTGGCGTTGAGCCAATCGACGATCGGCTGGCGGTCGCGGTCGAACATCCACAACGCGAGACCGAGCGTCCACATGTTCTTGCAGCGGAGCGCCTCCTTGTTGCCGAGCCCGAAGGGTTTGACCGCATCCAGGGTCAGCTGACTGATGTTGAACGCTACCAATTGCCATCGCGCTAGCGAGCCATCCTCAAGCGGATTGACCGCATAGCCCGCCTTGGTCAGGTTACGCGCCGAAAACTCGCCCTCGTCGGCGATGATCAGCCCGCCTTCGCGCAAGTCGCCAACGTTGGTCTTCAACGCCGCCGGGTTCATCGCCACGAGCACGTCGGGCTGGTCGCCCGCGGTATCGATTGCGCAGCTGCCGAAATTGATCTGGAATGCCGATACGCCGAAGGTCGTCCCTTGCGGCGCGCGGATTTCGGCGGGAAAGTCCGGGAAAGTCGACAGATCATTGCCGGCCAGGGCGGTCGACAGGGTGAATTGCCCGCCGGTCAGCTGCATACCATCGCCGCTGTCGCCAGCGAAGCGCACAACGACCGCCTCCATCGCCGGATGGGCGTGGGCTTCCGCTTCAGTCAGCAAATGGGTGGCCGAAGCCATATATCTGTATTCCTTCGCGTCTGGGCTATCTCTCTATCTTAGAACCGCCGGGACCGCTTCGCCACTTCTAACATTCACGCTATGTACCGAACATGAAAGACGATCGTCCTTACCGCCGCGGGGTTGGCGTGATGCTGCTCAACGACCACAACCATGTGTGGGTCGGCCGGCGGATCGACGAGACCGACGAGGCGTGGCAAATGCCCCAGGGCGGGATCGACGAGGGCGAGGACCCGTGGGCGACGGCGCTGCGTGAACTGGAGGAAGAAACCGGAATCCCGCCGCACCTCATCGAGCGAATCGCCGATTACCCTGAACGCCTAACATACGATTTGCCAAAGGAACTTCGCGGCAAGCTGTGGAAGGGCAAGTTCAGGGGACAGGAGCAGGACTGGTATCTGTGCCGCTTCCTCGGCCGCGAAACGGACATCAACATCGCTACCAAGCACCCCGAGTTCAACGATTGGAAATGGGTCGCTCCTGCCGAGCTTCCCGACCTGATCGTCCCGTTCAAGCGCGACATGTACCGGCGCCTGCTGCACGAGTTCAGTGTGTGGCTTTGAGCCCGAGCGAATCCGCCTGCGACCGCAATTTCTGACGCCCGACGGCACCCATCGGCCGCTCACCCGCACATGACTTCAAACTGCCAGCCGCCTCCGAGAGGTTGGCCGCGCCAAGCACGGCACACCGGCAATAGAGAGTGCTCCATGGTCCCTCGGCGCAGAATCAAACTCATGGCAGCGGCAACATTCCTGCTCCTGCTCGGCGCATCCGGACGCAGCGAGTTGGTGGACTATCCGGACGGGTATCGCCGCTGGACCCACATCGAAAGCGCAGTGAACGGGCCGGCATATGGGCGCTATGAAGGAATGTATAATATCTACGCAAACGCCAAGGCGCTGCGCGGCTATCGCAGCGGACATTTTCCCGACGGCGCGATGATTGTATTCGATCTTCATCAAGCCCGGACGAAAAGCGATGTCACGCAATCGGCGGAGCGAAAATTCATCGATGTGATGCAGAAGGATGCACGGCGCTTCCAGTCAACGAATGGCTGGGGGTATGAAGAGTTTGCGGGCGGCGACCGCAACCATCGCGTAATCCCTCCCGATGCGATGACGCGATGCTCGTCATGCCACACGGCCAAGCAGTCCGCCGACTCCGTCATCACCCAATTCCAAGACTGAGCCGCCAGTGGAGATGCCGACCCGAAATGCCTGGACCATCCACGACGAAGACCTAGTGTAGCGCTCGCCCAATTGGCTCGCTAGGGAAGTGCGATGGCGGGGCTGACATTGATCGAACAAGCGTGCGTTGAGCGCGCGTCGAGCGAAGCGATGCTCGAACAGGTCGAGGCGTGGGCCTCGGTCAACAGCGGGACGCGCAACCTTGCGGGGCTGGCGAACATCGCTGCGACCTTGGCTGACGCTTTTTCTGAGGTTCCCGGCGAGCTGCAATTGCTTGACGCCGCGCCGGTCGAAGCGATTGCCGCCGATGGCAAGCCCTTCACGATCGAGCATGGCCGCAACCTGCATTTGACCGTTCGTCCCGACGCGCCCCTGCAACTATTGTTCAGCGGGCACATGGACACAGTGTTTGGCGCCGACCATCCGTTCCAGGCCCTGCACTGGATCGAGGACGGCGTGCTTGGCGGGCCCGGCGTCGCCGACATGAAGGGCGGGATCGCGGTGATGCTGGCGGCCTTGAAGGCGATCGAGGCAAACGGCGACGCCAACGGCTTTGGCTATGAGGTCGTCATCAACAGCGACGAGGAAGTCGGCTCGCCGGGGTCCGCGGCACTAATCGCGCGCGCCGCTCGCGGCAAACGCGCCGCTTTGACCTACGAGCCTGCAGCCTTGCCCGACGGAACGCTCGCCGGCGCGCGTCCGGGCAGCGGCAATTTCAGCTTCGTCGTGGAAGGCAAATCGGCGCATGCCGGCCGCAATCCCGAAGAGGGCCGCAACGCCTTGCTCGCCGCCGCCGACCTCGCGCTCAAACTGGCGAGCGGCAAGGGACCGGGCCTCAGCATCAATCCGGCGAAAATTGACGGCGGCGGTCCCAATAATGTCGTCCCCGACAACGCGGTACTACGCGTCAATCTCCGCCCCGCGTCGCTTGACGACCAGAGGCGTGCTCAAGACCTGATCGATCGAACCGTCGCCCAGGTCGCTGCCGAGCACGACGTCGGAATTCACTCCCACGGCGGCTTCGCCCGCCCGCCCAAGCCGATGACCAATGAGGCCGGCGCCTTGTTCGGTCTGGTGCGTCAGGCCGGCGCCGACTTGGGTCAGGCCATCGGCTGGCGCGCAACCGGCGGAGTATGCGACGGCAATAACATCGCCGCGTGCGGTGTCCCCGTGGTCGACACGATGGGCGTTCGCGGCGGGAAGATTCACAGCGCGGAGGAATATCTGATCACCGAAAGCTTGGCCGAGCGCGCGGCGCTGTCGGCACTGACCATCCTGCGCCTCGCCGGAGGAGCGGCATGAGCTTCCGCATCCGCGCCGCAAAGCCCGGTGATCTTCGCGCCCTCTACGACCTCGCCAAACTGACGGGGGGAGGATTTACCAACTTGCCGGCGGACAAGACCACGCTCGAGGCCAAGCTCGCCGCGTCGGAAGAGGGATTCGCCCGCGAAGGCGAAAGCCAGCAAGCGGATCTCTACATCTTCATACTCGAGGATTTCAAAACCGGGGCGATCCGGGGCACCTGCCAGATCTTCGGAGAGATCGGGATCGACCGGCCGTTCTACAGCTACCGCATCTCCACCCTCAGCCAGAAGAGCGAGGAGCTCGGCAAAACCTTCCGCAACCAGACGTTGAGCCTGTGCACCGATTTGGAAGGCGCATCCGAAGTTGGCGGCCTGTTCCTCCACCCGCACGAACGCGCCGGCGGCATGGGAATGCTACTCGCGCGCAGCCGCTACCAGTTCATCAAGCAGCACCGCCCACGCTTCGGCGACCGGGTCATCGCCGAGCTTCGCGGCGTGATGGACCAGGCCGGCAACTCGCCCTTCTGGGACGCGCTCGCGGGCCGCTTTTTCGGGATGAGTTTTCCCGAGGCCGACGATTTCAACGCGGTCCACGGCACCCAATTCATCGCCGACCTGATGCCCAAGACCCCGATCTACGTCGCGATGCTGCCCGAAAGCGCGCGCGCGGTGATGGGCCAGCCGCATCCTACCGGCCGTGCAGCGCTGCGCATGCTCGAAGCCGAGGGCTTCAAATTCGATTGCTACATCGACATCTTCGATGGCGGGCCGAGCGTCACCGCCTCGACCGACCAGATCCGCACCATTCGCAAATCGGAATGGCTGCGGTTCGGCGGCGTCAACGAAGAGGGCGGCGAGACAATGCTGCTGTCGTCCGGGCGGCTCAGCAGGTTCGTCGCCTGCTATGGGCAAACGCGCCAAGACGGCGACCAATTGATGATCGATGCCGATGCTACCGCGATGCTCGATCTTGAGCCCGGCGATCGCGTGCTGGCGATCCCGCGCTGAGATGCTCAAGGAAATCAATTTCGACGGGATTATCGGGCCGAGCCACAATTATGCCGGGCTGAGCCTCGGCAACCTCGCCTCAACACGCAATGCCGGCGAGGTGTCGCAACCGCGGGCCGCGGCCCTCCAGGGAATCGACAAGATGCGCGCTAACCTCGCGCTGGGGCTCGACCAGGGCCTATTCGTTCCGCAGCCGAGGCCCGCCCGCCGCTGGCTTGCCGCGCTGGGAACCACGATTGAAGAAGCGGACGCGACGATCGCTGCAAACGCCATGTCTGCCTCGGCGATGTGGGCGGCCAATGCCGCAACCGTCAGCCCCGCGCCAGATACCGCCGATGGCCGCTGCCACCTGACCGTTGCCAATCTTCGCACGATGCCGCACCGCAGCCACGAGTGGCCCGCAACTCTGGCGCAGCTTCGGCTGGCCTTCGCTGATACTGCGCACTTCGCTGTCCATGACCCGATCCCGCCCGCGTTCGGGGATGAGGGCGCGGCTAACCACATGCGGCTGGCAAGCGCCTACGGCGAGGCGGGCGTCGAGATTTTCGTTTACGGAGTCGGCGGCGGTGCCTTCCCGGCGCGACAGCATCTCGAAGCGTCGCGAGCGATCGCCCGCCTCCACAAGCTCACTCTCGATCGAGCTCTGTTCGCCCAGCAATCCGACGAGGCGATCGCTGCCGGAGCGTTCCACAATGACGTCGTCGCGGTTGCCAATGGCCCCGTCCTGTTCGCCCACGAACGCGCATTCGCCGACCGCGACCCGCTGATCGCCGAATGCGCGGCGCGCTTGCCGGATTTTGAATACGTAGAAGTTTCGGACGCCGAAGTGCCGCTCGCCGATGCGATCAAATCCTATTTGTTCAACGCGCAGTTGGTCACTCCTTCGGACGGCGCGATGACGCTGATCGTCCCCTCCGAAGCGCGCGAGACGCCGTCGGTCTGGGCCTGGTTGCAGCGGCACCTCGCCAGTAACGGAGCAATTCGCCGGGTCGAGGTTGTTGACGTCCGCCAATCAATGGCCAACGGCGGCGGCCCGGCGTGCCTGCGGCTGCGCGTGGTTGCCGACCCGGCGACGGTCGACCGGCGCTTCCTGGTCGACGATCGAAAACTCGACCGCATCACTTCGGTAATCGAACGCATGTGGCCCGCCGAGATCGATGCGCGCAGGATCGGCGAGCCAAAGTTGTGGGCGGAAATCGAAGCCGCGCGAGCGGCGCTGCTCGAAACGCTGGAGCTCAATAGTTTGTCGGGTTAATTGACGATTTACCATATTCGCCAATCAACTTATGGCGGATTTACGCCATTGGCACGGCGCTTGCTTAATACTTCACATGCGCGTGAAGCTGGCCAGACTGTTCACCATCAAGACCCGGTTCGAGGCCTTCCTGGTAATTTATGCGATTGCCTTGGGGGCGGTCGAACGCGGCGTTTCCTACCTCCACACCTATCCTGGAATCGGCGGCTGGCTGCTGTTCTTCGCCTGTACAGGCGTGGTGTTCATCGCCGGGGCCAAGCTACTCGACTCGGTGCGGGCTGAGCAGCCGCAAGTCTCAACGGGGCCTTATGCCGCCCAGCCTCGCAGCAATATCGGGATCAGTCGTAATCGACCCAATTCTCGCCGGTCGCGGAGTTTCGGTTCAGCGTTACCGATTTCACTTCGCAAAGATTGACACCGCCCCACACCGCGGTCGCCCCGCCGGCCAAGGTCGCCTGGATGTCAAACGCGCAGTCCACGTTGGAAAAATCGACCTGCGACCGCGCACCGGCCGACGGGGTGCCGCCCAAGGGCTGCCACGCTTGCGTACCGAAACGCCGGATCGACAGCGATGTAATGTTGGCCCCCGTCGCATTGACCAGGTTGAAACCGGATGCGCCGGCCAATGCCGGGGAGGATCCGATGAAGCTCGCTGCTGCGAGTATCAGGCATAGGCCGCGCATCGCGTAAATATACTGCGAAATCATCGCAGATGTAAGCGAATTTGGCGCGCCGACCCCGCTCACCCGACGCGCCGGGCCGGCGCGGCTTTTTAGGCCGCGTTGGCCGAGACGACGGGCGGGCGAGTCCGGTGGAATGAGCTCATCGCGCCCTGACGATAGGATTCGCTCAGCGGCAGCGCGGTGGAGCAAAATGCGCACTCGGCCAAGATGCGGCCAATGTGCCAGTGGGTGCGGCCACACCCCGGGCAATGATTGACGGTGTTTTCCCGATAGACGGCATGATAGCCGCGCTGAGCAGGCTCAATGTGGTTACGTCGGGTTTCGATCGACGTCAGCATGGTCATTCTCCAATTACCTGGACGTATGAACGAGCGACGAGTCGTTGGGTTTCATAGGTGAACAGTTATCGCAGCCGCTGTCACCCCACCGCCACAGCCCTGTCCCGCTGAGGGACACACAAAGGACCTGAAAGGGGTGTGGATATTAACCATCGCTTAGGAAATTGGGCACATTCTCGGCACCGTGGAATCGGGTGTTCGAGTTGGAGTCGGCGATGGAATCCAATCAGCGCTATTATCACCGTCGGGCGGTTGAAGAGCGTTTGGCCGCGCAACGCGCAATGACCCAACAGGCCCGCGACTGGCACGCCAAGCTCGCACAGCAATTCGCCCAGCGCGCCGCCGAAAGCGACGGAATCGCCCTCACCGCCTGAGACCCGCTGAAGGGTGCAATCTCACTGTTCGAAGAGTGAATGGCGCGCCCGGAACGATTCGAACGTCCGACCCTCAGATTCGTAGTCTGATGCTCTATCCAGCTGAGCTACGGGCGCGCGGTGCGGGCGACATAGGGGCACGATCCCAAAGGCGCAACCCGCAATGCTGGCGGCATCGCAGCCGATTGCGCCAAGGGCGCGGCAACCCTAGACACATGCCCGATGCGACATACGTTTCTCCTGCTGCCGCTGGCGATAGCAGCTTGCTCGACGCCGTCCGGACCGGTGCCGTCGCTCGCCCCGCGCGACGCCGAAGGTATCGATCCGCGGGTGCCGATCCCCTCCGCACCGTCGCCCGGGACTATCGAGCCAGCACTTGCGAAGCAGCTCGCGGAACTGCTCGACCAGGTTCGCGCCGGTGATCAGGCGTTCAACGCGGCCGCGAACGAAGCGGAGCGGCTCGTCGCGTCCGCCGGCAGCCCAGATTCTGAAAGCTGGATCGCGGCGCAGCAGGCGCTCTCGGCGTTGGTCGGCGCTCGCGGTCCGACGACGCGGGCACTAGGCGACATCGACGCCATTGCTTCCGAGAGACTGCAGACAGTCGGCTGGATCAATCCCGCCAGCCAAGCGGCGATCGAAGCGGCAGCAAGCCAGGCAACCTCAGTCGACCAGCGCCAGGCGGCTTTGATCAATACTCTTCAGGCGCGGCTGGGCGGCTAGCTTCCGGCCGGAATTAATCGCCGAGCTTCAATATCGGTAATATGCTCGAATGCTCGTCGGTCCACGGCCTGAAGCCCGGCCGCGGCTTCAGCGGACGCCATGCCGCGGGATTGAGGGCGACGAGCCGGCCAAGCACCTCGGCGGACGGCGACAAGGCAATCCAGACCGATCCCGATTCGTGCAGTGCAACATGTTCGGCATCAGGAACATAAAGCCGCAGGCGCGCCGACCAGTCGCCGCGCGCGGCGCCGGCGATCACCGGCTCTAGGTCGAGATAGCGGTTTGAAATGTGGACCAGCAGGAGTCCCTCTGGAGCGAGGTGCCTGCGGTAAGTTGCGAAGGCCTCGCGGGTCATAAGATGCATCGGTACGGAATCCGAGGAAAATGCGTCAACCACGAGAATGTCGGCTGAAGAGCTGGGCTCCCGTTCGAGGGTCAGCCGTGCGTCGCCAACGACGATCGGCGCTTTAGGCTGGCAGCGCGAAAGGAAGGTGAACTGCGCCGGATCGCGGGCAATCCCCACGATGACCGGGTCGATTTCGTAGAATTTCCAGCGCTGACTGGGCTGCGAATAGCAGGCCAGCGTCCCGGTCCCCAGGCCGACAACCCCTACGCGTGCGCCATTGCCATAAAGCTGAGGGGCCGCCGCCATTGCGAGCCCGACACCTGACGAACGCGCATAATAGCTCGTCGCCATCCGCTCGCGCTCCGGCGAGCCGCGGTTCTGGATGCCGTGGATTGTCGTTCCATGGACCAGCACCCGCGCATCGCCGGCCACCGGTCCAATCGAGTAGATACCGAAAAAGCTGCGCGTCATGCGCCCGGGGGCGGCGGACCGGCCCAATTTGTCCCAGCCGCCCATGCTGAGCATCAGGGCGCCGACCGCCATTGCAAACAGGATTCGGTTGCCGATCGCGACAAGCGCGATGGCAATCAGAACGAAGGAAGCGGCGAGCGCCATTTGCTTGGAATCGGCCAGCCCGAATGCGCCCTGCCCGACCAGCGAAATCAACAGGACCGCGACTAGCCCCCACCTTGTCGTCCGGTCCCTGGCCGTACTCCGCGTCCAGAGTTTGGCGATCGGCTTAAATGGGCTGGTCACCCCGACGACGATCGCCGCGGCGATGATCAGCAGCGGATGTTCATAGGTCCAGTCGAAGATCAGCGGCGCGATCAGTGCGCAGAACAAGCCACCAAGCGCTCCTCCGACCGACATTGCGAGGTAAAATCGGGTCAGCTGCTCCGGGTCGGGCCGCCGGTCGAACAACTCGGAATGAATGTACACCGATACGGTGAAGAGATTGAGGAGAGCGAAGGCGGCAAACACCAATGGGAGGAACGTCGCGTCCGTGAACACGCCGCAGGCGGCGATCAGCAAAGTGATGGGCGCGATACGCTTGAAGAAGTCGGCGAGACGGCGGTCGGCCGAAAACGCGACTGAGAAGCTGAGCAGGTACAGACCGAGTGGGACCACCCACAGTAAGGGCATCGCGACGATGTCGGTGGTCAGGTGAAGCGTCGTCGACAGCATCAGCCCCGACGGAATTGCCGCGAGACCTATCCAGACGGCGATCGTTCGCCAGGCGATCGGTTGGGCGGGCTCCACTCTCATTGGCGTCGAACCGGCAGCTTTCGGCAGCCGAAACGCGCACCAGGCCACGAGCAGCATCAACGCACCGTAAGCCACGCTCCAGCCGAGGCTTTGCGTCGCAACCGGCACCAGCGGTTCGACCAGCAAGGGATAAGCGATCAGTCCCGAAAAACTGCCGAGGTTGGATGCGGCATAAAGCGGATAGGGATCGCCGCCGCGCGAAATGGCGAACCAGCGCTGCATCAGCGGAGCCTGTGCCGAGACCACCAGGAACAGCGGCCCGATCGACACGAGGAGCAACCAGGGAACCCACAGGAACGCGTTGGCATCGGGAGGCGGAGCGGCCGCTATCAGGCCGATGGGCAGCATTATCGCGGCCAGCGCCAGGGCGGACAGATGGATTTTCGCCTGAGTCTGCACTGCCAGGCGGCTCAGCCAATGGGCATAAGCGTAGCCGGCCAGCAGCAACCCCTGGTAGACCAGCATCGCCGAGTTCCACACCGCCGGTGCGCCGCCAAGCCGTGGCAAAGCCATTCGGGCGATCATCGGCTGGACGAGGAACAGCAGGAACGACCCGGCAAAAATGGTAACGACAAAACGCAGGCGAGGCGCCTTCAGTTCATCATCAATCGGCAATGCAATGCTCGCCATATGCCCCCACTCGCTAGTCGAACAATCCGTAGCCGAGCGCCCCTTGGAGTTTGATTAACGGCCGATCAGGCGGGCCGCGTCGAGCGCATGATAGGTCAGTACGCCGGCCGCACCTGCACGCTTGAAGGCGATCAGCGTTTCGAGGATCAGTGCGTCGCGGTCCCCCGCGCCCGCCGCCGCGCCCGCTTCGATCATCGCATACTCTCCGGACACCTGATAAGCGAAGGTCGGGACACCGAAGCGCTCCTTCACCGCCGCGATGACGTCGAGATAGGGTAGTCCCGGCTTGACCATCACCATGTCAGCGCCCTCGGCGATGTCGAGCGCGACTTCGCGCAACGCCTCGGCGCCATTGGCCGGGTCCATCTGGTAACCGCGCTTGTCGCCCTTCAGCAGCCCCTTCGACCCGACCGCATCGCGGAATGGACCGTAGAAGGCCGAGGCATATTTCGCCGCATAGGCCATGATTGCGGTGTCGACCTTGCCTTCGCTCTCGAGTGCGGCGCGAATGGCACCGATGCGGCCGTCCATCATGTCAGACGGCGCGACGATATCGGCCCCGGCTTCGGCCTGGACCAAAGCCTGCTCAACCAGCACCTTGGTCGTCTCATCGTTGAGCACGCGACCCGCCGCATCGGTCAGCCCGTCATGGCCATGGCTGGTGTAAGGATCGAGCGCGACGTCGGTGAGGATTCCAATGTCCGGCACCGCGTCCTTGATCGCCCGGATTGCCCGGCACATCAGATTTTCGCGGTTCAACGCCTCGCGAGCCTCCTCGCTGCGCAGGTTGGCAGGCGTATTTGGGAATAAGGCAATGCACGGGATGCCGAGCGCGACGGCTTCCTTAGCCTTTCCTGCAAGCCGATCGACGCTCCAGCGGCTAACCCCCGGGAGCGACGCGATCGGCTCCTCGCACCCCTGCCCTTCGCAGATGAACACAGGCCAGATGAGGTCGCTCGGGTGCAGCCGATGCTCGGCCAGCATACTCCGAATCCATGGCGAAGAGCGTCCGCGGCGCATGCGGGTCGACGGAAAGCTAGGCTGGGTCATGGTGCGACGCGTCTAGCGCGGGATGGCCACGGAAAGAAAGCCGCGCCCGAGCATTAAGCAGGGGTGGCGGGCACATCACTTCCTCGAAAGGCGATCCTGGTCGTCAACGCCCACAGCCGCAGGGGGCGCGACGCATTCGAGGAAGCGGTTGAGAAATTGACCGCGGCCGGGATCGACCTGATCGACAGTCACGCAGTCAAAAACCCCGAAATCATGGAACCTGTAGTCAAGGCAGCGATCACCAAGGCGCCGATGGTGATCCTGGGCGGCGGCGACGGGACATTGTCGTCGAACGTGGATCATTTCATGGGCACCAGGAAGGTGTTTGCGATCCTCCCGATGGGCACCGCCAACAGCTTCGCCAGGACGCTCGGCATCCCGCTCGACATAGACGGAGCGGTTGCCGTGATCGCCAACGGGCGGCGCAGGCGGATCGACCTTGGCCGCATCGACGGCGATTATTTCGCCAACGCCGCTGCAATGGGCCTTTCGCCGCTGATCGCCGATTCCGTGCCGCGGTATTTGAAGCGCTATTTCGGGATCATCGGATACCTCATCTGGGCGGTGCGCTGTGCCTTTCGGTTCCGCCCATTTCGCCTTACGGTCGACGACGGCAAGGCCAGGGCGACGGTCTGGGCAACCGAGGTGCGGATCGCCAACGGCAGGCATTTGGGCGGGGTCGAGTTGGTCGAGGATGCTGCCCTCGACAGCGGCGAGATCATCGTCCAGGCGGTCACAGGCCGCCATCTCGGCAGGCTGGCCTGGAACTGGTTCGCTGCATTGTTCAAATTGAGCTCGCGAGAGGCGACCGTGACCGAATTCCACGGCCGCAAGCTCAAGCTCGATACCCGCCCCAGCCAGAACATTTCCATCGACGGCGAGGTCGCGGCGAAGACTCCGGTCACCGTGACCGTCGCCCGACAAGCGGTCACGGTTGCCGCGCCTAACCCGCCGGATTGATCCGGCCGCCTGGCTCGGTCAGCCCTTCGGCATCTTCGATCGCCTGGTCGGACGTGATCGGCGCCATCAGGCGCGCTTTCCGCCAGCCGCCATGGCGGTAGAATGCGATTGCCATGACCATGTTGGCGAGGCTGCTGACCGGGAAGCTCAGCCACAGCGCATCGGCACCGAGCCAGCGATAGGCGATCAGCGCGAAGCCCAGGCGGAACGGATAAAGGCCGATGGCGAGGATGATCAGGGGTCCGAGCACCGCGCCGTTGGCGCGCACCGTACCGAACAGGATCATCGTCACCCCGAACAACAGGAAGCTCCAGGTGGCGAGCAATTGGATGTGGCGCGCGATCGGCAGCGCCGGACTGTCCGAGCCGAGGAACAGGGCCAGGGCCGGACGGTCGGCGAACGCGAGCAGGACCACCAGCGCGCCGGTGATCAGCAGATTATAGTTGATGCCCGAGCGGGTGATGCTGCTGACCCGGTCCCATTTGCCGGCGCCGATATTCTGCGCCGCCATGGCGCTGACCGCGGCGCCCAAGGCCATCGCCGGCATCTGCAAATAGGTCCATAATTGCATCGCGACGCCGAATGCGGCGGTGGTTTCGACGCCCTCGCGGTTGACCAGCCCGATGGTCGCCAGCGCCGAGGATGAGATGACGATCATCTGCAGGCCCATCGGGAGGCCCTTGCGGAGGATAGTGCCCAGCAGCGCGCGTTCGGGAATGAGGTAGCGCAGTTCGGCGCCCTTGAGGCGCAGCGGCAGGTCGCGGGCGTAGATGTAGACGATCAGCGCGAACAGCGCGACATAGTTGGCGATAACGGTAGCGAGCGCGCTTCCAGCGATGCCGAGTTGCGGCGCCGGGCCCAGGCCGAGAATGAATACCGGGTTGAGCCCGGCGTCGAGGAACACTGCGAGCATCATGAACCACAAGGGGGTCACGGCATCGCCGCTGCCGCGCAAGGTCATCATCATCAAGACCAGCAGCAAGATCGCCGGCATGGCGACGAAGATCACGCGGAGGTAGGCCAGGGCCAGCGGCAGCGCTTCGGGCGGCATGGCGAGCAGTCTCAATAGTGCCGGCGCGGCCACCCAACCGACGACTCCGATGCCGATCGCGACGGGCAGGAAGCCGCCGATCGCGGTTCCCATCACCCGGCGCGCGCCGTCGACGTCGCCGCGCCCCCACGACTGGCCGACCATCACCGTCGCCGCCATGCCGAAGCCGAACACGAAGGCCATCAGCAGGAACATCACCATGTTGGCGTTGAAGGTCGAGGCGAGCGCCTTCTCGCCGAGGAAGCGGCCGATCCATACCGAATTGATCGACCCGTTGAGCGACTGGAGGATCGACGAGGCGAGCGTCGGCAGCGCAAACATCAGCAGGGTTCGCCCGATCGCGCCTTGCGTCAGGTCGCGCTGTTTGGGTCGCGACGCCATCAGCCGAGCCTCGCCAGCGCCGCCGCGAGCCGCTCCGCTTCTGCGGCGCGAGCGTCATGATCGGCGCGGGCTTTTTCAACCGCTTCTGGCTTAGCGCGTTCGGTGAAGGCGGGATTGTTCAGGCGCCCGGCGAGCGAATCGCGGTCTTTTTCCGCCGCCGCGACCGCTTTGGACAGGCGCGAGCGCTCGGCGTCGAGATCGATCGCCCCGGCCAGCGGGAAGGCGTAGGTCACTCCGCCGACCACGATCTGCGCCGAGCCTTCGGGCACGGTCTCACTCGCCGAGGCCAGGCCGAGCTTGGCCATGCGGGCGAGCGTCGGTGCGTTGACCACGACGCGTTCGATTGCCTTGCTGTCTCCGCCAACTACGACCGGTTCCAAGCTCACGCTCCACGGAACGTTCAGTTCGGTCCTCATGGCGCGAGCCTCGCCGATAAATTCGACGAGCCAGCCGATCTCGGCGCTCGCCGTGGCGTCGCCTTTCGCCTCTGGCCTTGGCCATTTGGCGACGATCAATTCGTACGGCCGCTCTCCCATCGAATGCCATAATTCCTCGGTGACGAACGGCATGAACGGGTGGAGCAT
>DATHFE010000021.1:0-7200 GCA_035318245.1 Sphingomicrobium sp.
CTGCCGTCGTCGCGCGCCTCGATCAGCACGTTGGACAGGATCGGGATGGTATTGCGCCGCTCGACCACCGACTGGACGTGGCTCAAGCTCTTCAAAAGGGTTGCCCGTTCGATCGTCGCCTTCATCGCCAGTCCTTGCCCCTGTATCCCTTTGCGCGGCCCTACGCTCGGCTCGTTATAGCGAGGCTATGCGCCGCCGCCAGAGGCAGAAGGGCGAAATTTCAGGCGGTGCGAAATGATCAGGACGGCATCAGCACCGCGTCAATCTGGTGGACCGCACCGTTCGACCGTTTATCCTCGACCCCGGCGATCACCGCCTTGGTCCCAGCGGCGTCAGTGAGGACGATCTTGTCGCCGTCCTTGGTCGCGGTCAGCGTGGCGCCGTTCATCGTTGCCAGCACCGCCTTGCCCTTGCCGTTGTCGATCGCCTTGTCGATGTCGGCGACGAGGATCGTGCCGGGCAGGATGTGGTAGGTCAGCACGCTGGTCAGTTCCGCCCTCGATTCCGGCTTCATAAGCTTGTCGAGCGATCCGGCCTTCAATTTATCGAATGCGGCGTCGCTGGGGACGAGCACGGTGTAAGGCCCGGGGCCCGCGAGCGTCTTGTCGAGTCCGATCGACTTGGTGGCGGCGACGAACTTGCTGTCGCTGGCGCTGCTGGCGATTCCGTCGGCGATTGTCGCATTGCCCGCGGCTTCGGCCGCTTCGGCGGGGACCGGCGCATTGCCGTCGCCATTTGTGCCGGCCTTTTCGCAACCGGCGACGAGGATCAGCGCGGCGGCGGCGAGGCTTGTCCGGATGTTCACGATACGCATGCAAAATTCCCTTTCCGGGGTGACAAAAAAAGGGTGGCCACGCCGATCAACGACGGGCCACCCGATTGTTTCCTCGTCGAGCTAAACGAGGATGACCTCCTGGACGATCCGCGTCCGGGGACTGACCCGATAAACGTAGCCGTCATTGTAACGGTACCAGTCATCGGGCGTGTCGTAATAAGTCGAGCGGTAGGCATACGGCATGTTGTAGACGTCGTAACCCAGCGGCAGCGGCTGGCCGACGGATAGGCCGCCGGCGAGCAATGAGACGATCGCCGCGATCACGCCGGTTGAACGGTCCACCTGATAGATTCCGCCGTCGCCGTAACGATAATAATAATCGTCATCGTCGGCATAATAGGACCGATACTGGTACGGCACATTGTAGACGCCGTAGCCGAGCGGATAGGGTTGCCCAATGGAATAGCCGCCGCCGAGCAACGGAATCAGGCCGTTGACGATGTTATAGTCGCGGTCGACCCGGTACACATTGCCGTTGCCGTAGCGATAGTAATTATCATCGTCGTCCAGCAGAAAGTCACCAAAGAACGAGCGATCATAATCGCGGTAGTAAGTGGGGACGAAACGCTCACCATAGTAGGTCGCCGGTAGGACCGCGCCGAGGCCCCACACATTGTTGCCCCACGCATTCCTCGACTGACCGGGAGGCAGGCAGCCGTTGTTCTTCCTGGCCAGGCCCGGAGGGCAGCCATCGAACAGTCCGAGGCCGGCGAAGCGCCGGTCGAACCGGTTGTCGCTCAGCCGCACGGCGCGCAGGGTGCGATCGTTGTCGATCCGCACGAAACGGCGCCCATCGACATCACGCGACTTGGCGAAGCGATCAAAATCGCGTCCGTTGAATCTCGCGCCATTATCGAAGCCACGCCCGCGGAAGGCGCGCGACTGGCGATTGTCGTCGCCGCGGCCGGCGAACCTCTGGATCGAGCGCGACTCGCGGTTGCCCCCGCGATCGACTCTCGCAACGCGGTTTTCGTGGCCACGATCGGCGCGCGCAATGCGGTTTCCACCGCCGCCACGGTCCATCCTTGCGACACGGTTGCCGCCACCGCGATCAACCCTCACCATGCGATTTCCGCCGTTGCGCTCAGCTCTGGCAAAGTGGTTGCCGCCGCCCCGCTCAGCCCTGAAAGCGCGATTTCCGCCACCGCCACGGTCGGCTCTGAACATGCGATTGCCGCCGCCTTGCTCAGCTCTGAAGGCGCGGTTCCCGCCACCGCCGCGATCTGCCCTGACTGCTCGGTTGCCGCCGCCGCCACGATCGGCTCTGGCAGCACCCCCGCCGCCTCTGTCAGGGCTGGCAGCCTGCCCACCGCCCCTGCCTCCACCATGGCCACCGCCGCGATCGGCGAGGACGGGCGATGTGATCGCCAGCGCGGCCGCGCCGGCGGCTAAAATCCACTTGGTCATGACGAAAATCTCCTAACTACTCGCAACTGGAACGGTTGGGAGCGCGTGCCGTTCCCATCCTCGTTCACGGAGTAGCCCGTTTCGTTGTCCGGAGATGAGCCTTAGATTTCTGATACTTAGGCGATCATGTCATGCTTCAACCGGCGTGACGCGATGCCGCACAGCAATGCGGCAAGCAGGTAGAAACCCAAGCCGTACAAAAGGGCAATGCGCAGCGCCTCGTCGCCCAAGCTAGGCGTCAGGCGGTCTTTGACATAGCCGAAGATGAAGGTGCCGAAGCCGATTCCGATCAGATTGTTGATCAGCAAAAACCACGCCGAGGCGGTCGCGCGCAGCCTTGGTTCGACCAGATTTTGAACCGCGTTGACCATCGGGCCGAGCCAGGCAAGCGATAGAGCATAGGGCAGCGCGAACAGCGGCCATCCAATCTTGAACGACGGTGCATAGAGGGCAGCAGCAAAGAGCGGAGCTGTAATCAGAAATGCGATCGCGGGAATTGCCGCGTAAGCGCCCGGGCGCGCGCCACCTAGGCGGTCGCTGAGCCAGCCGCCGAGCACGATCCCGGCAACACCGCCGACCAGCACGATCGAGCCGAGATAGCCGCCGATCGACGTCAGCGACAGGCCGAGCTTTTCGCTGAAGAAGGACGGCAGCCAGAAGCCGAGGCCATAACCGCAGACCGAGGCCGAAGCGGCGCCGAACGACAGCAGCCAGAAGCTCGGCTTGCGCGCCAGGAGCTCGAAGGCGGCGAGGAATCCCGGCTCGTCCTGTTCGGCTTCCGCGGCTGCATCAGCAGCGGCGGTCGGCGCCTCTGGGACCAAACGCCAGATCAGTGCGGCAATCGGCAGCCCGGCCAGGCCGATGACCATGAAGGCGGTGCGCCAGTTGAAGCTTTGCGCGAGCCAGCCGCCGAAGAATAATCCAAATGCCGAGCCGATCGGGATGCCGAGCGAAAAGACGGCAAGCGCCGCGGCGCGTCGGTTGGGCGGGAAATGGTGGGCGATCAAGGCATAGCTTGGAGCCACGCCCCCGGATTCGCCTATGCCGACGCCCATCCGCGCGACGAATAATTGCGCGAAACTTTGCGTCAGACCGCACAGCGCGGTGAACAGGCTCCAGATGCCGACCGCGGCGGCGATCACCGGCACCCGTCCCTTGCGGTCGGCGATGCGCGCGGCGGGAATGGCCAGCGTCGAATAGACCGATGCGAAGGCGATTCCACCCATCAGCCCGAGTTGGGTATCGGTCAGGCCCAGCTCGGCCTTGATCGGTATTTTGAGAATCGAAACGATCTGCCGGTCGAGGAAATTGAAAACGTAGGCGAGCAATAGGAGCAGCAGGACACGCGTTTGGATGGCGCGCGGCGGGTTCGTTGGCTGGATCATGCCGCCTGTTGGCACGGCATGTCCGGCCTTGCCAGACGCCCCCGAGTCAGCCTCACGGGACGCCGGCAAGAAAGTCTTCGATCGCCGCTATTGCCTCGGGCTCCATGAGCGACGGCGCATGCCCCACATCCGGGACATCGACCCTGATCAGACGCGGCGCCTTCCTTTGCATGCGGGCCGCGACCCCGGCTGTAACGACGTCGGAAAGCGCGCCGCGAATCAGAAGGGTCGGACGGCGCTTCGCCAGCTTGCGGAACAGCAGCCAGGCTAGCAGGACTGCAACTTTCCCCGGCCGCGTGAGGGCAACCGCAATGGCCGGATCATAATCGAGTTCGGGTCCCGCAACACCCTCCCGGAACATCCGTCGAGCGAATTTTGTCCAGTCGTCCTGTGTGTATGCCGGAAAAGCGATTCCATTGGTTCGCCGTGCGTAATCGGCGGCGTCCTGCCACGTCGAGATCTCCGCCCTAACGCCTGCATAAGACAGGATTCGCGCAAGGCCTGCGGGCGCGATTTCCGGGCCGACATCGTTGAGGATCGCGGCGGCGACCGCGCGCTTGCGGGCCAGCGCCAGCACCATCGTCACAATGCCGCCCATCGACGTCCCGACGAACACGGCGCGCGGCGGGCCGAGCATGTCCATCAGCCCGAGAATGTCGCGAGCGTAGGTCTTTGGCGTGTAGTTGGCCGGGTTCGGATCCCGGTCCGACAGTCCCCTGCCGCGCACGTCCGGCACCAATATCCGCCGGCCGCTTTCCGCCAGCCGAGGCGCCAATTCCTCGAAGTCCTTCGAATTGCGGGTCAGCCCGTGGAGGCAGATCACCGGCAGCCGATCCTCCCCGCCCGCGGCTGGATAGTCGCGAGCGAAGAGGTTCAACCCGTCATGCGAGACCCAGCGCAGTTCGGCATAAGAGGGCATCGCCAGGATTTTCCGCCGGCTGCCGGCTGGCCCTTAATATCGTGCCGTGAAACGCAGCGTGAAGGTCCGCGGCGCGCCATAATAGACGGTGCGGATGTTGCCGACCGACGAGAATTCCTGAGCGTCGGTTTTGTAGGCCTTGTCGCTAAGATTATTGCCATAGAGGCCCAGCGCGAAATGCTTGCTGGCGGTCTCATAGACGATCCGGGCGTCCTCGGTCCAATAGCCGCTCTGGAACAGCCCTTCGACCTCGGTGTCGGTGTTGGTGATGGTATTGTCGACGGCGAGCGCGGTGCGCGACTTGTATCGCGTCTGTCCGCCGATTGTGATCGCACCCGACCCGCCAAGGTCGAAGCCATATTGGGCCCCGAAACGCAGCGTCCATTTCGGCGCAAAGGCCGGCGTCTGGAAGGCGCGACTTCCCCCGAAATTGGTGAAGCGAACGTCGTCGAATTGCTTATATTCCGCATCGAGATAGCCGATCTGGCTGTCGATCAGCAGGCGGTCGACCGGAGTCCAGGACGCCTCCAGTTCGGCACCCCGGATGCGGAGCTTGCCGGCGTTGAGCACGGATAACAGCGGCGTGGGAGGGATCGTGCTGTCATCGATATCCGCCACGCGCGCCTGGAAATCCTTATAGTCGCTATGGAAAACGGCGCCGTTCAATCGAAGCTGATTGGCGATCGTCGTCTTGAAGCCTGCCTCGTAGGACCATACGGTTTCGGGATCATATTCAGTCGCTTCGGTTACGGAGTTAGCCCGTCCGTTGAACCCGCCTGATTTGAAGCCCTTGGCTACGCGCGCATAGACCATGGTCGTCGGGTTCACTTGCCAGTCGAGGCTGGCCATCGGCGACCAGTCGCTCCACTTGCCCTTGTCAGGCGAGAAGGCAAAAGTTGAGTTGAGGAAGGGAAGAAGCGAGAAGAACGTGCTCGTCGTGCGGAAATAGTCCTTGGTCTCCTTCGTGTAACGGATGCCCGCGGAGAGCCGCACGCTCGGCACGATTTCGTAGCTCGCATTGGCATAGGCCGCGTAGCTTTTCGTCGTTAGGTCGTCGTCGACGGTGCGCAGGAAGCCGCTATTGAAAAAGGCCGGCCCGAGCAAATCGTCGGCATAGGCCTCTTGATGGGAGGTGATGTCTTCCTTGAGATAATAAAGTCCGGCAACGGCGTTCAATTTCTCGCCGCTATAGGCCGCCTGGAACTCCTGACTGAATTGCTTCTGATTGACCCCGACGAACACATCGCCAACCTCATATTGAGTGGCGTCGATATCGACGAAATCGCGGGTCTTCAAATTGCGGTAGGCGGTAATCGACTTGAGCGTCAGCGCGTCGGTGACATCGACCGCCACGGTTCCCGCGAAGCCATAATGCGTGAGCTTGGTCGAGTTGGGGAAGTTGGGGGTCGTACGGCCCTTCCACTTGTATTTGCCAGACCCTACCGGGTCGGTGACAACCAACGTGCCACCCGAGAAGGTCGTCAAATTATTGACCGGCCTCCCGACGTTCAGCGAGGCGTCGTCGTGGCTGTAGTCGGCCGTCAGGTCGATGCGCACCTTGCTCGACGGCGTGAACGCGACGGCTCCCCGGGCGCCGACGCTGTCCTTGTCGTTATATTCGCGGCTGTCGGCGCTGTCCTCGACATAGCCGTCGTGCTTGGACCGCATCACCGCGAAGCCCGCCGCCACGGTGTCGGTGATCGGCCCCGATGCGGCGCCCTTGAATTCCAGCTGGTCGAATGATCCGTAAGCGATGCTGCCGGTGGCGCGGAATTCCTGGCCCGGCTTGCGGCTGACGAACTTGAGGGCGCCGGCGATGGTGTTCTTGCCGTAGAGCGTGCCCTGTGGGCCGCGCAGGACCTCGACTCGCTCCAAGTCGAGAAGGTCGAGCTGGTTGCCGCGGATGCGCGACAGATAGACGTCATCGACGTAGACGCCGACCGCCGGGTCGAAGGTCTGCAGCGCGTCGGGCTGGCCGATGCCGCGGATAAAGATGTTGGTGGCGTTGGAGGAGCCGCGACCCTGGACGATGTTGAGGTTAGGAACCGCGCCTTGCAATCCGGTCGTATCGGTCGCCTGGATCCGATCGAGGGTGCGCTCATTGAACGCCGAAATCGCGGACGGCACGCGCTGCACATTTTCCTCGGTGCGCCGAGCGGTGACAACGATGGTCCCGGTCGCGCTGTCGTCGCCCTCGTCATCCGCGGCGGTGGTCGCTTCGGGAGCGGGCGGCTGAACGGCGGCCTCGGCATTGGTCTGTTCGACCGACTGCCCCAATGCCGGTGTCGCGCCAAGGGCAATCGCGGCGGCGCCGGACAAAAATACGGTGCGCGCCAGCAGCTCAATATGAGTCATCTTTAATCTCCCCCATTCAGGCGCGGTCCCCGACCGCAAATCCTGTCTCCACGAATCGTCGTAATGAAAGTTGAACCAACTTTCAAC
Source organism: Sphingomicrobium sp. (assembly GCA_035318245.1). Classification (GTDB taxonomy): domain Bacteria; phylum Pseudomonadota; class Alphaproteobacteria; order Sphingomonadales; family Sphingomonadaceae; genus Sphingomicrobium. Next base: position 6,989 of record DATHFE010000021.1, read on the forward strand.
TTGGTTTATTGGAGATATATGGGGGATAAGCCGAACATGGCCGGCACGGACACCCGCGATGCGCGCTCAACCCGCTACGGCGACGCGTTTGCGGCGGTGCCAAGCGCGGCGAGCGATGGCAAGGCGCCGCGCACGCCGCGCGGGGAAAAAACCCTGCGCAAGATTCTCGACGCGGCTCTGGCCGAGTTCGGCAGCCGCGGCTTTTCGGAGAG
>DATHFE010000022.1:0-3408 GCA_035318245.1 Sphingomicrobium sp.
CTGGAAAGTGTTGCGGTGCAGCTCGGCGATCGCCGCCTGTCCGGTTTCGGCGGTGGCGATCCGGTAGCCCTCGTCGCCCAGCCGCCGCGCCAGCACGGTCAGATTGGTCCTTTTGGGATCGACGATCAGGATCCGCGGCCCTTTGCGCGCCGCGCCCGATGTTGCGCTCAAAGCATTGCTCTCGTTCATCCCGCCAAAGCTAAACGGCAATGGTTAACGAGGCGCTAAGAACTGGCGCCTTTTGTAGCCTGCATCGCGTTAGCGAAAAGCGCGAAAAAAGTTGTGGAATGCCCTGATTATCGCTGGAACGGCGAGCGCAAAGGCAACCCCGGTCACAAGGTTGACCGACGACATTGGCGCATCCCGATTGAGCATAAACAGCGCGACCGTAGCGACCAGACCAGACAGAATCGCGAAGACGTTGATGATCACTTGGGATTGCCCCTCAAGACTCACGCCTCCAGCTCGACATCCCAGTAAAGATAATCGCGCCAGCTTTGGTGGAGGTAATTGGGCGGGAAGCTTCGGCCGTGGTCCTGCAATTGCCAGCTCGTCGGGCGGATCGGCTCGCGGTGGATCGCCATGTGCGCCTCGCGCGGGGTGCGCCCGCCCTTCTTGAGATTGCACGGGGCGCAAGCGGTTGCGACATTCTCCCACGTGGTCCGCCCGCCCTGGGCGCGCGGCCGGACATGGTCGAAGGTCAATTCCTTGTGGCTGCCGCAATAGACGCAGGAAAAGCGGTCGCGGAGGAACAGGTTGAATCGCGTGAACGCCGGATATTCGTTGGGCCTCACGAATTGCCGGAGCGCGATTACCGATGGCAGCTTCAGCGCCCGGCTCGGGCTGTGGACTTCGCGCTCATAGCAATCGACGACGTCGACCCGCTCGAGGAACATCGCCTTGACCGCGGTCTGCCATGGCCACAGGCTCAATGGATAATAGCTCAAGGGCGTGTAATCGGCGTTGAGTACCAACGCCGGACAGCTGTCTGGATGGCGGATGAGGTCGGGATGATACATAAAACCCAAAGGTCTCCAGCGTTCGTGAACCCATTTCGGTTCGAACGCCGTCCCTCCGGCCCTGTCGCACACGTCCCTGCACCTTGCGGCGAGGCTTGGGCGGAAAGCGGCCTTGGCCCGTCTTCCGTCTTGCGTGTCCCCGGATGCCAACCCGGCGTGACGGGCATATGACTGCATTTTCGGTGACTCTGCGTCAAGAATCCTTTTTGTCACACTCCGAATGACGACCACGCGTTTCACTCCTTCGCCGACCGGTCGGATGCACCTAGGCCATGCATTCAGCGCCGCGCTCGGCCATGCTCGGGCGCGAGCTTCTGGCGGGCGGTTCCTGTTGCGTATCGAAGATCTCGACCCCGGCCGCTGCCGTCCCGAATTCGTCGGCTGGATCGCCGAGGACTTGCGTTGGCTGGGTCTGGACTGGGACGGCGAGCCGCTGGTTCAGTCGGACCGGACGCCCCTTTACGCCGCCGCGCTTGATGCGTTGAAGGCGCAGGACCTGGTCTATCCCTGCTTTTGCACCCGCGCAGACATCATTGCATCGCTGAGCGCGCCGCATGGTGACGCGGGCGCGGCCTATCCGGGCACCTGCCGCGGCTTGCCCGACGATCCCGATCGCCGTGCTTCGACCCCGCATAGCTGGCGCCTCGACAGCGCCGCCGCGCTCGCCCGGACCTGCTTGCCTTCGTGGACGGAAGACGACGGCGGCGGCTTCACCGCCAGCCCGTCTGAAATCGGCGATGCAATCCTCGCCCGCAAGGATGCCCCGTCGAGCTATCATCTGGCCTGCGTGGTCGACGATGCCGACAGCGGCGTAAGCCTGGTGGTGCGCGGTGTGGACCTCCGCGCATCGACCCCGACCCAGCGCCTGCTGCAGGATCTGCTCGGCCTGCCCCAACCGACATACCTCCACCATCCGCTCGTTACCCATATGGACGGCACACGCCTCGCCAAGCGCGACCAGGCGCTGACGCTCGCGTCGCTTCGCGACAAAGGCGTCGAGGGACCGTCGCTCGTCGCCGACCTGCTGGAGGCCAAGCTTCCGTTTGGCTTCGCGCTGGCAGGGGAGTAGAGAGCCGCGCCATGACTATATTGCTCGTCATTCTTCTCGTCGGCGCCATGGCCGCGACCGCTTACGTCCTTGTCCGCGGGGTCATCGCCATGGCCTCGGGCAAGGACCTCTCCGGCGAGGCGCAGCAGGGCTGGATGCGCAAGCGCGTGCTGTTCCAGGGCATCGCGATCGTCCTCGTCATCCTCGTCCTGGCGCTCGCCAGCAGCCGGACCTGACGCTGGTCAAGCTCAACAAGATTTACACCCGCACCGGCGACGGCGGCAGCGCCGGGCTGGTCGACGGGTCGCGGGTGTCCAAGGCGAGCGCCCGAATGGCGGCGATCGGTGAGGTCGATGAAGCCAATACCGCGATCGGCATGGCCATTGCTTTACTCGATGGCGACATCGCCACCGCATTGACCCGCATCCAGAATGAGATGTTCGATTGCGGCGCCGATATTGCAACCCCGGGCGGCGGCGATGCCTCGGACAGCGAATATGCCCTGCGCATCGTCGAGCGGCAGGTGACGCGGCTGGAAGAAGAAATCGACGCGATGAATGCCTCGCTGACCCCGCTGACCAGCTTCATTCTTCCCGGCGGATCGGCCGCGGTCGCCGCGCTCCATTTCGCGCGCGGTGTGGTCCGCCGCGCCGAGCGCGCCAGCGTCGCGCTGGCGACGGCCGAACGGGTCAATCCGCACGCTTTAGCCTATTTGAACCGCCTTTCGGATCATCTGTTCGTCGCCGCGCGTTCGGTGGCGGCAAGAGAGGGAGGCGATGTGCTGTGGCAACCCGGCGCCACTCGGACGAACTAGACACCACGCTACGCGATCGCCTCACCGCGACGCGCAAGCTGACGCTCGCGCTCGCCGCACCGCTCAGCGACGCCGACGCGACGATCCAGCCTTTCCCCGATGCCTCGCCGGCCAAATGGCACCTCGCCCACACGACCTGGTTTTTCGAGACCTTCGTCCTGCGCGATCATGTCCCCGGCTACACCGCCTTCGACCCCGCCTTCGCTTACCTCTTCAACAGCTATTACGAGGGGGAGGGGGAGCGGCATCCGCGCCTCAGGCGCGGCATGCTCAGCCGCCCGTCGCTCGACCGAGTCCGCGATTGGCGCGTGTCTGTCGATGAAGCGCTCGAGCGCGCGCTACCCAGCCTGCCCCCCCAAGCCCTCGATCTGGTCGAGCTCGGTATTAACCACGAGCAGCAGCATCAGGAATTATTCCTCACCGATATCTTGGCGACGTTCGCCGAGAGCCCGCTTGATCCGGCCTATGGCGACATACCCAAGTCGGCTCCGGCGCAAATCGAACCGATGCGCTTCGTGCCCGGAAAA
>DATHFE010000023.1:0-6012 GCA_035318245.1 Sphingomicrobium sp.
CGGGCCGAAATGCGGAGGCCGCCCTGCGGGCTGAACAAGGCGCCATTCTCGCCGGGCCTCCAGCGCGTAAGGTCGCAGTCGTCGCCCTCTCTGGCGAACACCGGGCAGTCGGGGCGCTTGCCGCCGAGATCGTCGCGGATCGGGTTGCCGTTTTGGGTCAGGACGACCGCGCGGGCGACCGCGGCGTCGCTGCACGTCGGCCAATTGTAGCAGCCGTCGACGCGCATGCGCTCGAGCACCTCGCGCCGCATCCAGATGTCGAAACGCTCGCCGGTGACTCGCTCGATGATCGAGCCGATTATGGGGAAGTTCAAATTGCCATAAGTGAAATAGCCGTCGCCGGGACCGTACCTTGAGTCCCAACTGCTGGGATCCGACATTACCGCCCGGAGCGATCCGCCGAGCGGGATCGCATATTGATCGTCATGATCGCGCACCGAACTGGTGTGCGACAGCAATAAGCGCAAGCTGACCGGCCGGTCGGGGAAGGAGGGGTTGTGTAAGGGCCAGCCGAGCCAGCCGGACACGTCGCGGTCGAGGTCGAGCTTGCCCGCTTCGACCAGCCGCATCACCCCGATCGCTACGACCAGTTTGCTGACCGACGCGATACGCACAGGATCGTCCGGCGTGACTCGCCGGCCAGTCGCGGGATCGGCTACCCCCTCGGCAAATGCACCCACTTCGCCGGCGCGGTCGAACGCCACGCCGACCTGGACACCATCCATGCTTGAGCGACCGGGCGTCGTGGCGCAGGCCGCGATGAGCATCATCGGAGCGATCACGAGCGCACGCAGACTCACCGCGGCGCCATCACACGCAGCGCGCGCTTGCGGATGCGATAGTCGAGCGGCGGGGCGAGTTTCACAGTCTCGCCATCCATCGCCACATTGTAATGGCTGCGGCGGCCGGTAACGCGCAGGGTTTCGACATTTTCGATGTGCTCGAGGTCGTCGGGGCGCGCGCGGCCAACCAGCGCGCGAAGGACCGCGGCGATCATTCCGGCGCGAGCCTTGCTGCGCAGCACCAGCACGGAAAGATGGCCATCGTCGAGTGTCTGGCGGCGTCCGGCAGCGGGCATGTCAATCTTGTAGTCATTGTTGCCGACGAACAGCAAAGGCGTTTCGACAACCTCCTTGGCATTGCCGTTGATGGTCAGCGTGAGGCGGTGGTGGTGGTATCGCACCAGGGTCCGCGCCGAGGCCACCAACATCGCCAGCCGCTTCGATCGGCCGAGCCGTTTCTGCTGAGATTCGCGGTCGACGACCATCAACGGATAGAGCCCGATCGCACAATTGTTGACGAAGATCCGGCCATTGAGTTCTGCGACATCGATCCGGTGCAGCTTGCCCGATGCGATCACCGCAGCGGCCTCGTCGAGGTCGAACGATATGCCGAGGTCGCGGGCAAGGTGATTGAGCGTGCCCATCGGCAGAATTCCTAGCGTCGTCTTGCTGTCCGCCGCCGCGCCCGCCGCCGCGCTGATCGTGCCGTCGCCGCCACCGACGATCATCAACTTGGTCCCCGCGGCGACCAGTCTTTTGGCGCGCCGGGCGAGTTGCTCGCCGTCGAGCAACTCGACCTTGCCGTCGATCCCGGCCTTGGCCAAAGCCGCCGCAACCTGCTGACGGGCTTTGGCGTCGTCGCCGGTACTTCCACCGCCGCGATTGATCAAAATTGGAACGGTCATGGCGCGCGAACGCCTGACGGTGACGCGTGGGCTCAGGCTTCTGGTTTCTTGAGGCAATAAGCCGCGAACTTGTGCCCGTCGGGGTCGCGGAAATAGCCGAAATAATAGCCCATCTCGGGCGGCCCGCGATAGCCTGGCGGGCCTTCGTCGGTCCCGCCCAACTCGATCGCGCGGGCGTAGAATTTGTCGACCTTGGCGGGTTCGTCGAACACCATCGCGACCATGTTGCCGTTGCCGCAATCGGCCTCGTCCTTGTCGTAGGGGCGGGTGACCACCAAGGCCGGCTTGTCGAGCCCGAGGCCATACATGGTAAAGCCGCCGTCCTCATCGGCGAACTGCATCACGCGCTTGGCGCCGATGTCGCCGAGAAGCGCATCGAAATAAGTGCGCGCGCGATCGAGGTCGTCGGTGCCCAGTGTGACGTAACCGATCATGATTTGACCTCCTTTGCCGGCGGGCATTCGCCGGTGCGCGTAGCTGAGACCGTGCGGCTCAACGCATAGTCGCCGGGGCCGGTCAGATAGGTGGTGGTTGTCGACGTGCCTTCGAAATGGTCGGCGGTGAATTTGCCGTCGATGGCGGGCATGATCTGCCCCGGATAATCCGGGCTGGAGCAGCTCATCTGGATGCTCATGCGGCCGTCGCTGGCATAGACGTTGGTTGCGCCGCACTTCTCGTTGGCTACGGCGAAAATCGCCGGATCAAGAGTGCCGTCGGCGGCGACGCAAGCCTTGGTTTCGAACGTGTCGCCGATCTTCGCCTTGCTCGCCGCCGTGGCGCCGTCGGTCGAGCGGAATGCCGTGATTTTCGACGTCATGGCATATTCGCCCGGCGTCAGCGATTTGGCCTCCACGACTTCCGCCGGTGGCGGGGCGCTGTTCGAACAAGCGGCCAGTGCCAGGACCGCAGCAATTCCCAAAATACGCAACTTCTTTCTCCCCCCTGTTCGACGGATCAGCTTCGTTTTTTGTCGCAATCGCCGATGCGCTTGCCCTCGACCCGCAATTTCATCGTCATCGATCCCATCCCGCTCGCCGCGGCGGCGCGCCCCAGGTCCATCGCCGTCGTCATCCGCATGTTATATTCGTTCGGCCCATAGTCGCCGGTCATCGTCATCTGCTGGGTCCCGCCGCCGGCAGTGCAGTGCATTTTGGCGTCGATCTTGCCGCCGCCCATGGTGTAATGATCGTAGCGGCAATTCTCGTTCTTGCCGGTGAAAAAGTCACCCTTGGGCTTCTTCGCATCGGCTTCGGTCAGACAGGATTCCGTGCCCGCCTTAGCCTCCATTTTCAGCTTCATGTCGTCGGCGATGCCGGCCGGCATGCCGGGCGCGCTGAACTCCTCCAGTGTGGCCTTGGTCAGCCACTTTCCGGGGCTTAGAAACGCATCGGTGCCACCCGCGTCGCGGACCTTCGCGGCGACTTCGGCGACCGACGCGTTTTTGGCCTCGATCTTCGGGCTCGAATCGCACGCGGCGAGGGCCGCCAACGACAAGATGCAAAGCGCGGCTTTCATCGGCGTATCCCCCTTGTGGTCACGGCCACCATATGCGGGTTGCCGGGCAATAGAAATGCGCGTCACGGCTGCGCCGGGCATCGCTTGTATCCGGGTCCGCGGACGGCGCGTCCGGGGCGTTCCTTGGTCATCTCGCCATTGAGCAGGACCGCTTGCCCGTTGACGAGCACGTGGCGCATTCCGACGGCGAATTGCTGCGGCTTTTCGAACGTCGCTCTATCGGCGATGGTCGCGGGGTCGAAAATGGCGAGGTCGGCGATCATGCCGACCGCGATCCTGCCGCGATCCTTGATGCCCAGATTGGAGGCAGGAAAGCTGGTCAGCCGCCGCACCGCTTCGGGCAGCGTGACGCGCTTTTCGTCGCGGACATATTTGCCGAGCAGGCGCGCGAAATTGCCGTAGGTTCGCGGATGGGTTGAGGATTTGAGGAACACACCGCGCGGCGCCTGCGCGCCCGCGTCGGATCCGAACGCCATCCACGGTAATGTTACCTCGCGCGCGACATTGGCTTCGCTCATCGAGAAATAAGCGACCTGGATGCGGCTGCCGTCCTCGACCACCAGGTCGATCGCGGCATCCTCGGCGCTGACGCCGCGCATCGCCGCGACTTCGGACAGGGTCTTGCCGGTCAGCGGCTTGAGCTTGGCATTCTTGAAGCCGAGCAGAAGCACCTTGTCGGCGCCGCCGGCATTGACGATGGCGCTCGACCAGCCAGGCGTGCCCGAGCGCATCTCGGCGATCACGCGGCGGCGATTGGCGGGGGCCTTCAGCCGCTCGGCCCATTGCTCGTAACCGCCCGCCTGGACCCAGGCAGGCATCGCCGCGTCGAGTCCCGTCGACGAGGCCGGATAGGTGTACATGTCGGCGGTAATTTGGAGACCGGCGGCGCGGGCCGTCTCGACCCTGCCAATCGCGGCGTCGATCTTGTGCCAGTTGGCGCGGCCCGATTGCTTGAAATGATAGATTTCCGCCGGTCCGTTCGACGCACGCGCGATCGCGATCAGCTCGTCGATCGATTCGATCAGATTCTCGTCCTCGTCGCGGATGTGGCTGATGTATCGTCCGCCGCATTGGGCCGAGGCGCTGGAGAGCGCGATCAACTCGGGGGTCTCTGCGAAAGTCGCAGGAACGTAGATCAGCGAGCTGCCGACGCCCATCGCACCGTCGTTCATGGCTTCGCGCACCAGATTTTGCATGCGCGCCAACTGCCGTGGAGTCGGATCGACGTCGCCTTCACCAAGCTCATGGATGCGGACCGTGGCCGCGCCGACGAAACTGGCGATGTTGGGCGCGATCCCGCGCTTCTCCATGAATCGGAAATATTGCGCCAGCGTGCGCCACGGGACCGGATGCTTGAGGTCGCCCTGGCGCTTGACCTCGGTCGCCGCCATGGCATCGGTCAGCGGCCCGTTCGACGAGCCTTCGCCGAACACCTCGAGAGTCACGCCCTGGCGGATGTCACTCTCGCCCGCGCCGTCCTCGATCAGGGTCTCGTCGGCCCAGCTGAGCATGTTGATGAACCCCGGAGCGACAGCGAGGCCGCGGGCGTCGATTCGCCGCTCCGCGCCGCCGCCGATGTGCGGCGCAACCGCGACGATGCGGCCGCCTTTGATCGCAACATCGCCGACATAAGGCGCGCCGCCGCTGCCGTCGACGATCGTCCCGCCGGAGATGACAATGTCGTAGCTCGGCCTGGCCGGAGTCGCAGCGCCCGCCGTGAGCGCCAGCAGCGGCAGCAGGAATAAGGATTTAAACGTCATGGTCCTCCCGCGCGCGGCGTCGATTGCGCCGCTTCGTCGAAGCCACCATATGCGCGTTGCATGGCAATACAAATCCGCACCAGCCTGGCCGAGCCCGACGCCGGCGACACTTTCGTTCCGCACCGCCCGGCGCGGCCTGAGAAGGCCGAGGGCGGGCGACCGTTCGTGCTTCGCTCCGACTACACCCCCGCTGGCGACCAGCCGGCGGCGATCAAGGAGCTGACCGAAGCCGCGCTGGCCGGCGAGCAGGACCAGGTCCTGCTGGGCGTCACCGGCTCGGGCAAGACCTTCACCATGGCCAAGGTGATCGACACGCTGCAGCGGCCGGCTTTGGTGCTCGCGCCGAACAAGATTTTGGCCGCCCAGCTGTATGGCGAGTTCAAGAATTATTTCCCCGACAATGCGGTCGAATATTTCGTCAGTTACTATGATTATTACCAGCCCGAGGCCTACGTCCCGCGGTCCGACACCTACATCGAGAAGGAGAGCTCGGTGAACGAGGCGATCGACCGCATGCGCCATTCGGCGACGCGGTCCTTGCTCGAACGTGACGACGTGATCATCGTCGCGTCGGTGTCGTGTCTCTACGGCATCGGCTCGGTCGAGACTTATTCGGCGATGATCTTCTCGCTGAAGAAGGGCGAAGCGGTCGACCAGCGCGACATCATCCGCAAGCTCGTCGCGCTGCAGTATAAGCGCAACGACCAGGCATTCGTGCGCGGCAATTTCCGCGTGCGCGGCGACAATCTCGAAATCTTCCCGTCGCATTATGAGGACACTGCGTGGCGCATCTCCTTTTTCGGCGACGAGATTGAGGCGATCGTCGAATTCGACCCGCTGACCGGCAAGAAAGTCGCCAGCCTCGACAGCATCAAGGTCTATGCGAACTCGCATTACGTCACGCCCGGACCGACGCTGAAGCAGGCGATGGAAGCGATCCGCCACGAGCTCGCCGAGCGGCTCAAGGAGCTGGAGATCGAGGGCAAATTGCTGGAGCTGCAGCGGCTCGAGCAGCGCACCAATTTCGACCTCGAAATGATCGCCGCGACC
>DATHFE010000024.1:0-24873 GCA_035318245.1 Sphingomicrobium sp.
GCCCGCTTCTCACCGCCGCCGCGGCCGCCTGAGGTGGTTGCTGCGCCGCCGCCTCCGCCGCCTCCGGCGCCGCCCCCGGCAACGCAGACCTGCCCGGACGGCTCGGTGATCCTGGCGACGGACACCTGCCCGCCTCCGCCCCCGCCGCCGCCGCCGCCACCGGCGCCCGAGCGCGGTAAATAATTGTCAGCTTGGGTCAGGGCCTCGCCGGAAACGGCGGGGCCCTTTTCTTATGCGGCTCAGCTGTCGGCGGCGGCGAACAATGCGGCGCGTAAGGCATCAACCTCATCGGTGCCAAGCTTCCTGCCGTCCACGCCTGTCAGGTAGAAGACGTCGACCGCGCGCTCGCCATAGGTAGCGATGTGCGCCGAATGGAGGCGATGGCCCTCGGCGTGGATCGCACCGGCGAGGCGGGCGAGCAAGGCGGGTCGGTCGCGCGCGTTGACTTCGACCACGGTGGTCCGGGTCGATGCGCCGCCGGCGACGATCACCGACGGAGCGATGGTAAAAGCTGCCCGGCGCGCGCCCAGCGGCTTGGCTTGCGGCAGCGGCGGTGGCTGGTCGCTGGTCAACGCGGCCTCGACCGCGCGGATCAGGCGGCCTCGCAACCTTTTGTCTGCGTAGGCCCGCGCCTGGGCATCCTGTACGAGCAGATTGTCGAGCGCTATTCCATCACGCGTGGTGTGAATGCGCGCGTCGACGATGCTCGCTCCGGCCCCTGCAAGCGCGGCGCAGATCCGATAGAACAGGCCCGGCCTATCCGGCGCGAAGACGCTGATCCGGGTCGCCCCGCGCGCAACGTCATGCTCGGCGACGACGCTCGGCTTGGGCTCGCCGATGCGAGCTTCGGCGGCAGCGACCTGGCGCGCGTTGGCGATTTGCCATTCGAGCGGCTCGGCCAGCCAGTAACTGTCGGGCAGGCGCTTGAAATAGGCGCGCGCGGTGCGAGTGGGCCATCCTAAGGCCGCGGCAAGCTCCTGCTGCCGCGCGGCGACCTGCTCGGGCCGGCCGCGCTGTTTATGACCCAGACGCAAGCGTTCTTCGGCGGCATCGAACAAGGCGCGCAGCAACTGCCGCTTCCAGTCGTTCCACACCCCCGGCCCGACCGCGCGAATGTCGACCACGGTAAGCATCAAGAGCAGGCGAAGCCGCTCGGGGCTTTGCACGCGGGCAACGAAATCCTCGATCGTCTTGGGATCGGCGAGGTCGCGCTTGAACGCGGTCGACGACAGCAAAAGATGATGGCGCACCAGCCAGGCCACGGTCTCGGTTTCGGCCGGATCGAGCCCGAAGCGTGGACCGAGCTCAAATGCGATCTGCTCGCCAATCACGCTGTGATCGCCGCCGCGGCCCTTGGCGATGTCGTGCAGCAGCACCGCGACATAGAGCGTCCGGCGCGATGCGATCTGGCGGAACAATGCGGTCGACAGCGGATGATCGTCGGCCAGTTCGCCGCGCTCGATCGCCGCAAGCAGGCCGATGGCGCGGATCGAATGTTCGTCGACGGTATAGTGATGATACATGTCGAACTGCATCTGGGCGACGACCCGGCCGAAGTCGGGAACGAAGCGGCCGAACACGCCGGCCTCGTTCATCCAGCGCAGCACGACGTCGGGCGATTTCAGCTCGGTCAGCACGTCGAGAAACAAGGCATTGGCTTGGCGATCGGCGCGCACGGCGTCGATCAGCCGGGCATCGCGGGCAGCCGCGCGCATCGCCTTCGGGTGGATCTCCAGCCCCTCGCTCGCGGCCAACGCGAACAGTTCGACCAGCCGGACCGGTTCCTTGACGAACCAATCGTCGCTTGGGATCGACAGGCGACCGCGATCGAGCACAAAGCCATTGAGCCGCGCCGGCTTGCGGCGAAACAACGCGGGAAGGTCTGGCAGAGCAAAACGCCTGCCCTTCTTGGCAAGCTGCTCGTCCAGCTGGGCGAGGAACACGCCGGTCAAATCCCCGACGGCCTTGGCCTGAAGGAAGTAGAATTGCATGAAACGTTCAACCGCCGATTTGCCCGGCCGGTCGGCGTAGCGCATTGCCGCGGCGATCTGGCGCTGGTGGTCGAACCCGAGGCGATCCTCGGCGCGCCCCGCTGCTAGCTGGAGGTGACAGCGCACCGACCAGAAGAAGCGCTCGGCGCGCTCGAAGCGGCGGAACTCGTTCGCAGTCAGAAGACCGGCGCCGACCAGGTCGGCGGGGCGCTCGACCCCATGCACATATTTGCCGATCCAGTAGAGTGTGTGGAGATCGCGCAGGCCCCCCTTGCCGTCCTTGACGTTGGGCTCGACGACGTAGCGGCTGTCGCCGACACGGATGTGGCGCTCGTCGCGCTCGGCCAGTTTGGCGGTGACGAACTCAGCCGCGGTGCCGGAAACCACCTTCGACTTGAACAAGGCCGCAGCGCGGTCGAACAAGGCCTCGTCGCCCCACAGCCAGCGCGCCTCGAGCATCGCGGTGCGGACCGACATGTCGCTCTTGGCGAGCGCGACCAATTCCTCGGGCGAGCGGCTCGACTGGCCGACCTTCAGCTTCAAATCCCACAGCAGATAAAGGATGGCCTCGATCACCTGCTCGCACCACGGGCTGCGCGATCCGGGGGTGAGGAACATCAGGTCGACGTCGCTGTAGGGCGCCATTTCACCACGCCCCGATCCGCCCAGGGCGACCAGCGATAGCCGCTCGCCCGAGGTTGGATTGCCCAGCGGATAGAGCCGCGTGGTGACGAAATCGTGGACCAGGCGGATGATCTGGTCGGTAAGGAAGGCGTAGCTGGCGGCGGCGATCCGGCCGCGTGACGGTTCGGCGGCGAGGCGGCGGGAGATTTCGGCGCGGCCAGTCTCGATCGCCGCATTGAGCAAATGGCAGACGTCGCGGTTGAGGTCGGGACCGTAGGCGACCACCGCGAGCGTATCGGCAACCAACCGCCGGTCGATGATCGCGCGGCGGTTCTCGATCAGGTCGAAGCGGTGCGCGCTCATTCGCCGACGAGGCGCTTCAGCGCATAAAGCGCATCGAGCGCCTCGCGCGGGGTCATGCTGTCGGGATCGAGGTCGGCGAGCACCTCGGACAATGGGTCTGCCGCAGCATCGGGCGCGGGCGCGGCGGCAAACAAGGGTAGATCGTCGAGCCCCGCGGCAATCCCGCCGGTGGCATCGCGGCCGGCCTCCAGACGCGCCAGGACCGATTTGGCACGGGCGAGGACGGCCGGCGGCAAGCCGGCGAGCTTGGCCACGGCGATGCCGTAGCTGCGGTCGGCGGGGCCTTCGGCGACCTCGTGGAGCAGGACCAGCTCGCCCTTCCATTCGCGCGCTCGGACATGATGCAGCGACAAAGCGTCGAGCCGGTCGGCGAGCCTGGTCAGCTCATGATAATGGGTCGCGAACAGTGTGCGGCAACGCGCCGAATCGTGCATCGCCTCGACCACCGCCCAGGCGATGGCGAGCCCATCATAGGTCGAGGTGCCGCGCCCGATCTCGTCGAGGATGACCAGGCTGTCGGGCGTCGCTTGCGCGAGGATCGCCGCGGTCTCCACCATTTCGACCATGAAGGTCGAGCGGCCGCGAGCAAGATTATCGGCGGCGCCGACCCGGCTGAACAAGCGGTCGACTATGCCGATTTTGGCGCGGCTGGCCGGTACGAAGCTGCCAGACTGGGCGAGCAAGGCGATCAATGCGGTCTGGCGGAGGAAAGTCGATTTGCCGCCCATGTTGGGGCCGGTGATCAGCCACAGCCGGTCGCGCTCGCCCAATGCAATGTCGTTGGCGATGAACCGCTCGCCCGAAGCGGTCAGCGCGGCTTCGACCACCGGGTGGCGGCCATTGTCGATTTCCAAGCACGGCTGGTCGGTCAGCGCGGGATGGACCCACTGGCCTTCGGCGGCGCGCGCGGCATTGCCCGCGGCGACGTCGATCCGGGCGATTGCATCGGCGGTGGCAGCGATTGTCGACGAACGCGCGACAGCTAAGGCGGTCAGTTCTTCAAGGTGCGCCGCTTCGGCAGCGAGGGCGTGAGCTCCGGCTTCGACTACGCGCGCGGCTTCGGAATGGAGGTCGGGCGAATTGAAGCGGACGACGCCGGCCAGCGTCTGGCGATGGGTGAAGCCGCTGTCCGGCAGCATCAGCCGGTCGGCGTGGCGCGCGGCGACTTCGATATGATAGCCGAGCACGGCGTTATGGCGGATCTTGAGGGTCGCGACGCCGACGGCTTCGCGGTAGCGCGATTCCAGCGCGGCAATCGCCCGGCGGCCATCGGATGAGGCGGAGCGAAGCGCGTCGAGCGCGGCGTCATAGCCTTCGGCAACGTACCCACCCTTTGACGAATCGAGCGGTGGCGACGCGACAATTGCGGCGGCGAGCTTGTCGGTCAGCGCGGCATGGCCGCCGAGCTGCGGGAGTAACGCGTCGAGCAAGGCGGGGCGGTCCTGTTCGGCGGTGAGTTCGTCACGCAACATCGCGGCGGCGGTGAGGCCGTCGCGCAGCAAGGCGAGGTCGCGTGGCCCGCCCCTCCCCGCGACCAGCCGGCCCAATGCGCGGGCCACGTCGGGCATTGCCGTCAGGCCCGTGCGAACCCGATCGCGGCGCAATGCATCCTCGTGGAACCAGGCGACCAGGCCAAGCCGCGCTTCGATCGCCGCGCGGTCGAGCAAGGGCGCGGCAAGGTCGGCGGCAAGCAGGCGGCGGCCAGCCGAAGTCGAGCAACGGTCGACTTCGCCAAGCAGGCTTCCCGTCACGCTGCCAGTGGCTGTCCGGCAGATTTCCAGGCTGTCGCGGGTCGCGGAATCGATCGCCATATGCTGGCCGCGCGATATTCGGCGCGGCGCTTCGAGGAAGATCCCGGCATCCTTCTGAGTCGCGCCGAGATAGGAAAGCAGGCCGCCCGCCGCTGCCAGTTCGGCGCGCGATGGCTCGCCAAAGCCGTCGAGAGTCGCCACTCCAAACCGGACTTTTAGCGCGCGCTCGCCGGCGAGGCTGTCGAAGCCGCCTTTGCCCGCGCTCGTCACAATCCCGCCAACGGGTTCGGCCGCGATGATTTCGGCGGGCGACAATCGCGCGAGCTCGGCGGCAAGCTCTCCCGGCCCGCACGCGACCAGTTCGAACCGCCCGGCCGAAATGTCGGCGGCGGCAATGCCCCAATCGTCGCCGGCCTGCGCAATCGCCGCGAGCCAGTTGGCGGCGGAGGATTCGAGCAAGGCATCCTCGGTCAGCGTTCCCGGCGTGACGAGTCGAACAATAGCGCGATCGACCAAGGCCTTGGCGCCGCGAGCCTTCCTTGCCGCCGCCGGGCTTTCAACCTGCTCGGCGATGGCAACGCGATGGCCGGCCCGGATCAGCCGGGCGAGGTAACTCTCGGCGGCGTGGACGGGAACGCCGCACATCGGAATCGGCTCTCCGTCATTTGTGCCTCGCTTGGTCAGCGCGATATCGAGCGTCTGCGCGGCGGCCTTGGCGTCATCGAAGAAAAGCTCGAAGAAATCGCCCATGCGATAGAAGAGCAAGGCGTCGCCGGCCTCGGCCTTGAGGCGGCGGTATTGCGCCATCATCGGGGTCGGTTCGTCGCTGCGGGCCATCATTGCCGACACTAGTGACTAACCCGCGCGCGCGGAATGTTTTATGCGCATTCGCCATGATCGAACTGGTGCTAACCGTATTGTTCGTCGGCTTCGGCCTGATCTTTCCCTGGGTGCTGGCGCTTTCGAAGCGCCTGGCTGTCCGCGGCGAAGAAGTTTTCCCGGGCCGCATCGGCTGGCGGCCGATGGCTTATTCCACACTTGCCTATGTGCTTGCCTTCAACCTGACTTTCATCCTGCAGGAATTGTTTCTCGTGCTGCCCAAGGCGATGGTGCCGGGGCTGCATCCGACGCTTTATCACAACAATCATCGCTGGGTCGGCGAGGCGCCGATCGCCGACCTGTTCCAGGGTACGGGCGCATTGGCGATCCTGCTCAGCGGATTGCTGTTTTGCGCCGTCGCGGCGCGGCGGAAGCGGCCGTCATTCCTGGTCCTTTGGATGGCGTTCCAAGGGCTGTTCCAGTCGCTCCCGCAATTCGTGGTCGGCGCGATCACCCCGGGGCAGGACGTCGGGCAGGCCTATGCCTATCTCGGTCTTGGTGGCGGCAAGGCACTGGTCGCTTTGGCAGCGTTGGCTGTGATCCCGTTCGCGGGCATTTGGCTGGGTAAGCGTTTCCTGGCGACTTCTTGGGAACCAGGGCAGGTTGACAGCAAGCGCACCCGATTTGGCTATCTGCTGCGGATGGCCGGAATCCCGGCGGTCGCGGCGATCCCGATCCTGATTCTGTTCCGCATCCCGCGCGAGCTGATCGAAGTGCTGGCGCCGCCGGTCCTCGTTGCGCTGCTGGGCTATGGCTGGTTGCAGCTGGCCGCCTTCCGCGGAGGTTCAGTCGCGGCGCAGGGCGAGGCGCCAGTTCGGCTCGTCCCCCTCCTGGTCGCGGTGGCCGCGCTGCTCGCGATTTTCCAGCTGGTGCTGCGCCCGGGCATAGCGTTCTGACACCGCCAGCCTTGCCCTTCGCGCGCACCCGTGCCTAGAGCGGCCCCAACGGGAGCGGATGAATGAGCGATAGTAACGTCAAATTTTCAGAGGCCGAAGCGCTTGAATATCATTCATGCGGGCGGCCGGGGAAAATCGAGATCATCGCTTCGAAACCGATGGCGACCCAGCGCGATCTAAGCCTTGCTTATTCCCCGGGGGTTGCGGTCCCGGTGGAGGCGATCGCAGCGGATCCGGGCAAGGCCTATGATCTGACGGCCAAGGGCAATCTGGTTGCCGTCATCAGCAACGGCACCGCGATCCTCGGTCTCGGCAATCTCGGCGCGCTCGCAGCCAAGCCGGTGATGGAAGGCAAGGCGGTGCTGTTCAAGCGCTTTGCCGACGTCGATTCGATCGACATCGAGCTCGACACCCAAGACAGCGAGGCGTTCATCAATGCCGTCGCGCTGATGGAGCCGAGCTTCGGCGGCATCAATTTGGAAGACATCGCCGCCCCCGAATGCTTCCTGATCGAGCAGGCGCTGAAGGAACGGATGAACATTCCGGTATTCCATGACGACCAGCATGGCACCGCGATCATCACCGCCGCCGGCCTGATCAACGCCTGCCACCTGACCGATCGCAAGTTCAGCGACATCCGCGTCGTGGTCAACGGCGCGGGCTCGGCGGCGATCGCCTGCACCGAGCTGATCAAGGCGATGGGCGTGCGCGGCGACCATGTCATCATGTGCGACCGCAAGGGCGTGATCCACAAAGGCCGCGCCGACCTCGACCAGTTCAAGTCGGCCCATGCGGTCGAAACCGAGGCGCGGACGTTGCACGATGCGCTGAAGGGGGCGGACGTGTTCCTCGGCCTCTCGGCGGCGGGCGCGCTGAAGCCCGAATGGGTGATGGAGATGGCGCCGAGCCCGATCATCTTCGCGATGGCCAACCCCGACCCCGAAATCACCCCGCCCGAAGCCAAGAAAGCGCGCCCCGACGCGATCGTCGCCACCGGCCGCTCGGACTACCCCAACCAGGTCAACAACGTGTTGGGCTTCCCGTTCATTTTCCGCGGCGCGCTCGATGTCCGCGCGACAGGGATTAATGAGGAGATGAAGATCGCCGCGGCGCAGGCCTTGGCAGCGCTGGCGCGTGAGGCCGTGCCCGAGGAAGTCGCCGCGGCCTATGGCGGGCAGATCAGCACCTTTGGGCCCGACTATATCATTCCCGCGCCGTTCGACCCGCGCCTGATCGAGCTCATTCCCATGGCCGTGGCCGACGCGGCGATGAAGACCGGCGTCGCGCGCAAGCCGATCGAGAATATGGAAACCTATCGTCAGCAGCTGCGCGCGCGCTTGAACCCGACCGTGTCGGTGCTGAGCCTCGCCTATGAAGCGGCGCGGGCCAATCCCAAGCGTGTGCTGTTCGCCGAGGGCGAGGAACATAATGTGCTGCGCGCCGCAATCGCCTTCAAAGACAGCGGCTACGGCACCCCGGTGCTGGTCGGGCGCGACAACGTCCACGATTTGCTCAAGGGCCTCGGGGTCGAGGACCCGTCGGGCTATGAGGTACTCAACAGCCGCAATTCGCCGCTGGTCGGGCGCGCCGTCGACTATCTCTATTCGCGATTGCAGCGCAAAGGCATGCTTCGCCGCGAAATCGAGCGGCTGGTCAACCAGGATCGCAATTTCTTCGCCGCGGCGATGCTCGCTTTGGGCGAGGCCGATGCGATGATTACCGGTACGACTCGGCCTTTCAGCCAGTCGCTCAAACAGGTGCAGATGGTGATCGAGGCCGAGGAAGGCGCGGTGCCGTTCGGCATCAACATCGTCATCGGCAAGGCGCATACCGTGCTGATCGCCGACACCGCCGTGACCGAGCGCCCGACCGCAGATCAGCTCGCGGCGATCGCAATTCGCTCGGCGGCGTTCGCGCGGCGGCTTGGTCAGGAGCCGCGCGTCGCCTTCACCAGCTACACCACCTTCGGCAATCCGCCGGGAAGCCACATCGACGAATTGCGCTGCGCGGTGACGTTGCTGGACGGACAAGCCACCGACTTTGAATATGAAGGCGAAATGGGCCCGGATGTGGCGCTCAGCTATGACATGCAGCGGCGCTTCTATCCGTTCAGCCGGCTGACCGGCCCGGCCAATATCTTGATCATGCCGGGGCTGCAGTCGGCTAATCTGTCGGCCAAACTCTTGCGCGGCTTGGCCGGGGAAAGCGTGATCGGGCCGTTCCTGCTGGGGATGGAATTGCCCGTACAAATCGCGCCGATGACCGCGACCGCCAGCGACCTTGTGACCTTGGCCGTGCTCGCCGCCGGCGGCGCCGACCGGCCAGGGGCTAAGTGCTAAATTCGCTCGGCCGACGAGACAGCATCGGCTGCGCGTAGCGCGGCAAGGATGGCGTGGAGATGGGCGAGGTCGTGGACCTCAACGTCGACGTGGAAGGTGTGGAAGCTGCCGTCGCGGTGGACCAGCGCCAGATTGACGATGTTCGCCCCCTTGGCGCCGAGGATCCCGGCCATTTCGCCCAGCGCGCCGGCGACGTCGCGCAGGATAACGCTTAGCCGCGCGGTACCGCCGTCAGAGCGGTCGCCCCATGCCAGGTCGAGCCAATCGGCGTCGATCCCGCTGGCGAGTTCCTCGCAGCCGATGACATGGACTTCGATGCTTTCATCCTCGCGGCGGAGGCCGACGATGCGATCGCCCGGGATCGGATGGCAGCAGGTGGCGAGGTCGTAGGCGACGCCCGGGGTCAGGCCCTTGATCGAGATGGCCGTGCGCTGGGCGGGCGGTCGCGGGGCAACGTCGCCGACCGACCCCGGCACAAGCGCCTCCATCAGCGCCTCGTCGCCGACCCGCTTGCGGGCGATGTCGACCATCAGCGCATCTTCATCCTCGATCTTGAGCGTCTTCAGCGCCGCCTTGAGCGCTTTCGCTGTGACCGGCTTGGGCAGTCGGCCAAGGATTTCCTCGTAAATCTTGCGGCCAAGCTCGATCGTTTCGTCGCGTTCCTTGTGGCGGACGAAGCGACGCACGCCCGAGCGCGCCTTGCCGGTGGTGACGAACCGCAACCACGACGGCTGCGGGTGCTGCGCCTTTGAGGCAAGGATTTCGACCTGGTCGCCATTGTCGAGCATCGTCCGCAGCGGGACGACGCGGCCGTTGACCTTGGCGCCCACGGTCTGGTCGCCAAGGTCGGTGTGGACGGCGTAAGCGAAATCGACCGCGGTTGCGCCCTTGGGCAGCTGGATCAGCTCGCCCTTGGGCGTGAAAGCGAAGATACGGTCCTGGTACATCGCCATCCGCGTATGCTCGAGCAGTTCCTCGGGGCTGTCGGCGTGCTCGAGAATCTCGACCAGATCGTCGATCCACGGCACCGGGCGGTCGGCCGACGGCTTGCGCTCCTTGTAAGCCCAGTGGGCGGCGAGCCCGCGCTCGGCCTGGTCGTGCATCTCGCGGGTGCGGATTTGGATCTCGATCCGCATCTTCGAATCATGGATGATCGAAGTGTGCACCGACCGATAGCCGTTGCGCTTGGGAGTCGAGATGAAGTCCTTGAAGCGGGCCGGGACCATTGGCCAGCGCTGATGGATCACTCCCAGCGCGCGATAGACGTCATCCACCTCGTCGACGATCACGCGGAAGGCCATGACGTCGGACAATTGCTCGAAGCTGATGTGGCGCTCGGCCATCTTCCTCCAGATCGAATAAGGGTGCTTTTCGCGCCCCATGACCTCGGCTTCGAGGCCGTGGTCGGCGAGGTGGAGGCGCAGACCGAGCCCAATCCTGCTGACGAGGTCGCCGCCGGTGGCGTGAAGCTGGGCGAGGCGGCGGCTGATCGAGGCGTAGGCGTCAGGCTCCAATTCCTTGAACGCCAGCGTCTGCATCTCGTTCATGATCTCGTACATGCCGATCCGCTCCGCCAGCGGGGCATAGATATCCATGGTTTCCTTGGCGACGCGGCGGCGCTTGTCTTCGTTGGGGACGTGATGGAGCGTGCGCATATTGTGCAAGCGGTCGGCGAGCTTGACCAACAGGACGCGGATGTCGTCGCTGAGCGCGAGCAGGAACTTGCGCAGATTTTCGGCGGCGCGCTCATTCTCGGATTGGGCTTCGATCTTCGAAAGCTTGGTCACCCCGTCGACCAGCCGCGCGACGTTGGGACCGAACAATTTTTCGATTTGCTCAGGGGTCGCGACCGTGTCTTCGATGGTGTCATGGAGGATCGCGGTGACGATCGTCTCGTCGTCCAGCTTGAGGTCGGTGAGGATGCCGGCAACTTCGATCGGATGGCTGAAATAGGGATCGCCGCTGGCGCGGACCTGGGCGCCGTGGGCCTTCATCGAGAAGACATAGGCGCGGTTGATCAGGCCTTCGTCGGCATCCGGGTCGTAGGCGCGAACGCGCTCGACGAGCTCATATTGGCGCAACACGG
Organism: Sphingomicrobium sp.; assembly: GCA_035318245.1. Lineage (GTDB taxonomy): Bacteria > Pseudomonadota > Alphaproteobacteria > Sphingomonadales > Sphingomonadaceae > Sphingomicrobium. The sequence goes on from DATHFE010000024.1 coordinate 10,930, forward strand.
GCCTATGTGGCCATGCCGGGGTCTATGTTGCAAGTGCGAGAGGCCAATTAGGTTGGCAGGGTTGGGCCGCCCGGCGTGCTCACACGGGCGGCCCGGGGGAGACTCTTAGCGCCTGGCGAGCGCCGGGGCGTCGACCGGCTGGGCGGCGGCGTTACACTTGGCCAGCTCGTCCGAGCCGAAGGCGCGGCCGTTGACGATGAAATTGTCGAGGTGGCCGGCGCGCTTCGCCAGGCCCTGGCAGACCACGACCGGGCGGCCGCCTTCGGCCGCGCCCTGGCATGCATCCGGACCGCAGCGCCATACGATGTCGCGGGCCACGATCTTGAGCTCACCGGCGGGCGCGGTCGGGCGAGCGGAGAAATTGGCGGCGGCGGCGGGAGCGGCGACCAGCGTCGCGGCAAGCAGGGCTGCAAGAGTGCGGGTCATCTCGGGTCTCCGATTTGCGTTGCAGATAAAAACCTATTACAAACTCCAGTTTCAAAGCGCAACTGTTTTTTTTGTCACAAATGTGCTTTGGTGGTTGGTGAGAGAGGGAGTGCGTATCCATTGGGCCAAGACGCAAAGGCCATCGACGCGTTTAAGGCGGCGGCGCTCCGGTGCCCGTTGCCCCACGCAATCGAGCTCATCGGCGAGAAATGGGCGTTCCTGATCCTTCGCGGCGCCCTCAACGGGCTTGAACATTTCGAGGAATTCCAGGCGGGCCTCGGGATTGCCCGCAACATCCTTTCCGACCGGCTGAGCAAGATGGTCGCCGGAGGAATTCTCGAGCGCGAGTCGGACCCCGACGACCGCCGCAAAGTCATTTATTCCCTGACGCGAAAGGGCGAGGGCCTGCTCCCGGTGGTGCTGGCACTGCGCCAGTGGGGCGACGACTGGGGCCATGGCAGCATGGACGTCGTGCTCGCCGACAGCCGCGACCGCCGACCTGTCCGGCGGATCGCGGTACTGGCCGAGGACGGCCGCGAGCTCAGCCTCGAGGAATTGACCTGGATCGAGCGTGAGAAAATCGCCGCCAAGGACGCCGCCTGACATGAAAAGGGCGGCTGTTACGCCGCCCTGATCAAATGCAATGAAGTGCTCGCCAGCCCCCCCGGGGCTGGCTGCGCGCATCATTCGTAGTCGCCGCCGCTCGGGCTCGGCCGCGGCGGTGCCGCCGCGGTAAGCCGGAGAGCTTCCGCGGATTCGCTCAGTGATGCCAACTCGTCGGTGGCGTCTTCCTCGTCGATGCGGACCCGCTGCAGGGCCGAAATCGCGGATTCCTGCAAATCTTTGGGACGAACGCTTACCTCCGCGATCTCACGCAAGGCGACGACCGGATTCTTGTCGCGGTCGCGATCGATCGTCAGGTCGGCCCCGCCTGAAATCTGCCGCGCGCGCTGGGCGGCGAGCAGAACCAGGTCAAACCGGTTGGGAATCTTGTCGACGCAATCTTCGACCGTCACGCGCGCCATAGGTCGCTCCGCACTTATAAGTGGCTGAATTAGGAATGGCGGTCAGTTAGGGATGGTGGGGTGATAAGTCAATGAATTGCGTCGCGCTTGCCATGGTCGGGCCGGATCGCCACAGCGGCCGCCATGGGCGATGCCGACCAGTCCGTGACCCCCGCCAAGCGCGCCGAAATCGCCGCGCGAACGATCGACGTCGACGGGAACGCGCTCACCGTGATCCCGGACGGTCCCGAGCGGTTCGAAGCGCTGATCGGGTTGATCGACCGCGCCAAGACCAGCCTGCGCTTGCTCTATTACACGTATCGCGCCGATGCATCGGGCGAGGCGGTGCGCGACGCGCTGATGCGGGCGGTGGGGCGCGGCGTGAAGGTCGCCCTGCTGATCGACGGGTTCGGCAGCAGCACCACTCCTGACACCTATTTCGCCGATTTGGCCAAGGCGGGCGCGACCTTCTGCCGTTTCAACCCATCCTACGGACGGCGCTATCTGCTGCGCAATCACCAGAAACTCGCGCTGGCCGACGACACCCGCGTACTGATCGGCGGTTTCAATGTCGGCGACGATTATTTCGGGCGGTCGAGCGAGGGCGCGTGGCGCGATCTGGGGCTGATGGTCGTCGGCCCGGCGGCGGCGCGGCTGGCGCCCTATTTTGATGCGCTGATGGCTTGGGCCAAGACCAAGGGATCGCGCATGCGCGACCTCAGGCGGCTGATCCACCTTCACAGCGAGACCAAGGGATTGCTCCAGTGGCAGTTCGGCGCGCCGATGCGGCGGCTGTCGCCATGGGCGGTGTCGACATCGCGCGACCTTGTCCACGCCAATGACGTCGAGATGATCGCCGCCTATTTCGCACCGACCGGCGGCGTGCTGAAGCGGATTGCCCGAGCCGGCGGCTGGGGTCGTGCGAGGGTTATTACCGCCGCCAAATCCGACAACACCGCCACCATCGCCGCAGCCCGCTTCACTTATGGCCGATTGTTGAAGCGCGGTGTCGAGATCTACGAATATCGGCCAACCAAATTGCATTCCAAGCTGCTGATCATGGACGATATCGTCCAGATCGGATCGTCCAACTTCGATATCCGCAGCCTCTATCTCAACATGGAGCTGATGCTGCGGGTCGACGATCCGGAATTCGCCGGGCTGATGCGCCAATATTTCGAAGGCGAAATCAGCGACAGCCTGCGGATCACGCCCTCGCTCCACGCCAAACGCGCGACGCTCGCCAACCGGATCAAATGGGCGCTCTCTTTCTTCCTCGTCACCAGCGCGGATTACACGGTCACGCGGCGCGTCAATTTTGGGCTTGAATAGAAATCAGCCTTTCATGCCGATGCTGAGATAGCCCCGCAGCCGCGCGCGAAAAGCCTCCAGCTCGGCGCCTTCCAGCGTCGAACGAGTGACGAAGCGCACCGACAGCGGATTGACCGCCACGCCGGCGCGATAGACTTCGTAATGGAGGTGCGGCCCGGTCGACAGGCCGGAGGATCCGACATAGCCGATCAACTGGCCCTGACGAACCATGCTGCCCGGCGCGGCGACGATCCGGCTCATGTGGCTGTAGCTGGTAGAAACACCGCCAGCGTGGGCCAGGCGCACTTGCTCGCCGTAACCGCCGGCCCAACCCGCGCGGACCACTTGCCCGTCGGCGGCGGCGACGATCGGGGCGCCCCAATGGGCCCCGAAATCGACGCCCTTGTGCATCCGCGCGAAGTGCAGGATCGGATGGTAGCGAAGGCCGAAGGTCGAGGTGATCGGTCCGCGCACCGGCCACATCATTCCCGCGGTCTGGCGGCCGACGCCGCTCGCTTCGAACCATTCGGTCCGCCCGGCGACGGTCCATTTGAGCAGTTGCATATCGCTCGCGCCAACGCGGTCGAGCCCGGCATAGAGCAATGGCCCCGGCTGGTTTTCGCCGGTCGCGGCGTGGCGGTTGGCGACGACCAGGTCGAAACGGTCGTCGGGGCCGACTTCGCCGCCGACATCGATCTGGGTCGCCAGCGCGCGCAGATACTCACCCGCCGATTGCGGCGAGACGCCGGCCGCGCGAAGCGCGAAATAGAGACCGTCACCGACCCGCCCGCGCAGACGCAGCGGAGTCGAATCGACGGCGATCGGGATCCGCTCGAGCTTCAACGCCGCGCCGTCGCGGAGAATGGCGATCTTGAGGTCGAGCGAAGCGCGCAGCGACAAGCGCTCGATCGGGCGCGACCCGCCATTGATCCGCCGCCCAAGCGTAATCGCGACACTGGTGTCGGGCGCGATTCCGCCCGGCGCGGCGGCTGCGACCAGCGCCGCCGCCTGTTGCGCATCGGCGCCGGTGACCCCCGACCGCCCCAGCAGCTGCAGCATCGAGTCATTCTGGCCGAGCTTGGCGAACAGGTCGATCGTCGGCCGCTCGGGCGCGGATGATAGTGGTTCGACCAGATCGGTCTCGGCCATCCGCATCCCGGTCTTGGCGCCATTGGCCAGCGGCGTGACCCCAATCGCCTTCATTTGTTCGAACTCGGCATCGCCGAGCGGCTCGGCGCGGCCACCGGGCAACGGCCCAAAATTCGGCGCAAGCGAGGCCGCCGCAAGGCACAGGGCGCCCAGCGTCCCCAGCCCTCGCCACCAATCCTTGCTGAACACGTCGCGGCCGAGGTCGACGGTGAGATCCACGTCGCGCCATCCGCGCTGCTTGCGGCCGAAGGCTTCGCGAACCACCGCCGGCGCCGGGACAAGTCCCGCACCTCCCGATGTCAGCCACTGGCTGCGCGCCTGGTACACCAGCACCCCCGTGCCCCGAAGCCGCGCACGCGCGACTCCCTCATAGGCCGAGAATGTCTTGGGGAATCGAGGTTAAAGTCAAATTAATTCAACGGCGGGAAACTGGCCGCGCGGACCAAAAATGGGACGTTGGCGACGAATATATCGCCTTGCGCTTTCGTCGGCGCGTGCCACATTCGTCCCATGGCCCGCTTCGAGCCGAGCAACGTCAAAGCCATCCTTGGCCCGACCAACACGGGCAAGACGCATCTCGCGATCGAAAGGATGTGCGCCCATTCCTCAGGCGTCATCGGCTTCCCCCTGCGCCTGCTCGCCCGCGAAGTTTACGACCGCGTCGTCGCGCTGAAAGGCGAAAGCCGGGTCGCTTTGCTGACCGGCGAGGAACGCATTGTCCCGCCCCACGCGCGCTATGTCCTGTGCACGGTCGAATCCATGCCGGTGCCGAGCGCCGACCAGCCGCCGGCCGGGAATGGCCTGATCCGCGACTTCGCTTTCGCCGCCATCGACGAAGCCCAACTGGGCGTGGATCCCGAGCGAGGCCACGTCTTCACCGACCGCATGCTCCGCGCCCGCGGCCGCGAAGAGACGCTGATCCTCGGCTCGGCGACGCTGAAGCCGATGGTCCGCCAATTGCTTCCGGAAGCCGAAATCGTCAGCCGCCCGCGATTCTCGACCCTGCGCCACGCCCCGGGCGCCAAATTGTCGCGCCTGCCCCCCCGCTCTGCAGTCGTCGCTTTCTCCGCGGGCCAGGTCTACGCGATGGCCGAAATGCTGCGCCGATTTCGTGGCGGCGCGGCGGTGGTGATGGGCGCATTGTCCCCCGCCACGCGCAACGCCCAGGTGGCGATGTTCCAGCGCGGCGAGGTCGATTACCTCGTCGCCACCGACGCCATCGGCATGGGCCTCAACATGGACGTCGCCCATGTTGCTTTTGCCGGCCTGGAGAAATTCGACGGCCATCGCGATCGCCGCCTGACCATCTCCGAAATGGCCCAGATCGCCGGCCGCGCCGGGCGCCACCAGCGCGACGGCACCTTCGGCACCTTGTCTCTGGGCGGCGAATCCGGGCCGGCCTTCACCGACGAGGAAATCCTCGCCATCGAGGACCACCGCTTCCGCCCGATCGACCATCTCTACTGGCGCAATCCCGACCTCGACTTCACCGATGTCCGCGCGCTGATCGCCAGTTTGGAAGCGCGCAGCGACGATCCCCTGCTTCGCGCCGCGCCGCTGGCGATCGATCTCGCGGTTCTGAAATTGCTCGCCGAGGATCCGGCCGTCGCCGCGCGGCGCGGCCCGTCGGCCAAAAGGCTGTGGGCGACCTGCGGGCTGCCCGATTTCCGCAAGGTCGGGCCGATGCACCATGCGCGCATGGTCCGCCGCATCTTCAGCTACGTCGGCGAAGGCGGGCACATTCCCCACGAATGGTTCGCTGCCGAAGTCACCCGATTGGACAATGTCGCCGGCGATATCGAAGCGCTCGCCGACCGCCTCGCCGGGGTGCGCAGCTGGGCCTATATCGCCCACCGCGGCGACTGGCTGGCCGATCCCGCCAAATGGGTCGAGCGTACCCGGCAAGTCGAAGCGCGGCTTAGCGACGCCCTGCACGAACGGCTGACCCAGCGCTTCGTCGACCGCCGCACCGCGGTGCTGGTGCGCGACATCGGCGCGCGCGGGGCGGATCAGCTGCCGGTGACGGTTGCCGCCGATGGCGAAGTCAGCGTCGGCCCCGAACCGATCGGGCATCTCGCCGGCTTCGAGTTCCGGGTCGACCCGACCGCGCGGTTGGTCGACAAGCGCTTGCTGCTGGCCGCGGCCGAGCGCCGCCTGGGTGACGAGCTCGACCGCCGCGCCAAGGCCCTGCTCGTCGCGCCCGATAAGGATTTCGCCTTGTTCGTCGAGACCAGTGGCGGGCTCGCGGTCGGTTGGGACGGCCATGTCCTCGCCCGCCTCGCTCCGGGCCGCTCCTTGCTCGAACCCGCGCTGAGGACCGTGCGCGCACTCGACCGTCTGTCCGCCCCGCGCCGCGCCGCATTGCGCGCCCGTCTCGAGGCCTGGCTCGACGCCTCGATCGTACGCCACCTCAAGCCCTTGAAGACCCTCGCCGTCACCGCGCGCGACCCAGCCAGCTCGCCCGGCGTACGCGCGCTGACCGCGATGCTGGCGGACGCCGGCGGGGTGATGCCGCGCCGCGCCCTGGCCGAACCGATCGCTTTGCTCGACAAGGCCGACCGTCACGCGCTTCACCGCCTGCGCATCCGTCTCGGCACGCTCGACCTGTTCGTTCCGGCACTATTGAAGCCCGAAGCCCAGCGCTGGCGCGCCGCCTTGATCGCGGTCCGCGCCGGCCAGCCGATGCCGTCGCTTCCCACGCCCGGCGCGGCGACTCTCGACGGTGCCGCCGACCCGCGCGGCGCATGCCTCGCCTTCCGCCGCTTTGGTGCGCACTGGCTGCGCGTCGACCTTGCCGACCGCCTCGCCGCCCACGCCCACAAGGTCCGCGCCGCCGGCGGCGACGACCCGATCGACTTGGCCCTGGCGACCTCGCTTGGCCTCGACGCCGACCTGTTGCGGCGGCTGATGGAGGAAGTCGGTTTCGCCAGCGATGGCTCCAACTGGCGCTGGCGCGGCCGCCGCCACGCGCATCGGCCATCCACCGTGCCACGCCCCGGCAACGCCTTCGCCGCTCTTGCCGGGCTGAAACGCTAGGCCGCGACAGTTGCGCGTCGACCGCTTCCTCCACTGCATCCGCCTGACCAAGAGCCGCACCCTGGCCCAGTCGCTGGTTGAGGAGGGCCACATCCGCATCGACGGGAAGCGCGCCTTGAAGCCCAGCGAGCCGGTGCGCGTCGGCAGCATAATCGCCCTCCCGTTGCGGGGCCAGGCTCGCGTCCTGCGGGTCCTCGCGCTGCCCGTCCGGCGCGGCCCGGCGAGCGAAGCGCGCAATTGCTATGAGGAACTGGGATGATGTCCGGATTGACGCCGAAGCCACATCGACATAGCGCTATGGCGGCACTTACGGAGCCTGACACGCCATGACCTACGTCGTCACCGACGCCTGCATCAAATGCAAATATATGGATTGCGTCGAGGTCTGCCCGGTCGACTGCTTCTACGAAGGCGAGAACATGCTCGTCATTAATCCTAACGAATGTATTGATTGCGGCGTGTGCGAGCCCGAATGTCCGGCCGAGGCGATCCTTCCGGATACCGAAAGCGGGCAGGAAAAATGGCTGGAGATCAATACCAATTTCTCGGCCACATGGCCAAACATCACGCGCAAGAAAGACAGCCCGGCCGACGCCGACGAGCATAAGGGCGAGGAAGGCAAATATGACAAATACTTCTCTCCCGAACCGGGAGAAGGCGATTAGTTTGCGTTTGGGCAATCTAACGGGGGAATCCATCATGATCCGCACCGCTGTTTTAGCGACGGCACTGTTCGCCGCCACGCCGGCCTTCGCGCAGGACGCGGCGCCGCTGCCCGATCCCAACGATCGCTCCGACACGCTGACGATCGGCGCGGGCGTCGCCTTCGTTCCGGATTATGAAGGCTCCGACGATTACGAGATCACCCCCGCCGCGGCGATCCGCGGGCGCGTCGGCGGCATGTCCTTCTTCAGCCGGGCGACCTGGCTCTACCTCGACATCATCCCGCGTGGGTCGGGCCAGCTAGACTTCGACGTCGGGCCGATCGCCGGCGTACGAATGAACCGCACCGGCAGGGTCAAGGACCATCGCGTCAGAGACCTTCCGGAGCTCGACACAGCGATCGAGGTCGGTGGTTTTGCTGGCGTCAGTCTCCACGGCCTGACCAACCCCTATGATGTGCTGAGCTTCCGCGTCGATTTCCTCACGGACGTTGGCGGCGCACACAAGTCGAGTGTGATCACCCCGACGATCGACTTCGGCACGCCGCTCTCGCGCACCTCTTATATCGGCGCTTCGCTGTCGGCGGATTTCGCTGGCGGCGGCTATGCCGATTATTACTTTGGTATTGATCCGGTCAGCGCGGCGTTCAGTGGGCTTCCGGCCTACAATCCCGACGGCGGCTTCAAGAGCTGGAAGCTGGGGCTGATCGGCGCCCAGGCGATTACCGGCGATCTAACCCACGGTTTCTCGCTGTTCGCCGCGGGCAGCTATTCGCACCTCGGCGGCGACTTCAAGGATTCGCCGATCGTGAAGCAGCGCGGCAGCGCCAGCCAGTGGCTTGGCGCCTTCGGCATCGGCTACACTTTCTGACGCTCGATTAACGCCGCGATGATCGCGTCGGCAGATTGTTCGGCCGACATCGCGGTTGTGTCGACATGGATGTCGGGTTGCTCGGGCGCCTCATAGGGGCTGTCGATGCCGGTGAAATTGGGCAGGTCGCCCGCGCGGGCCTTGGCGTAAAGGCCCTTGACGTCGCGCCGCTCGGCCTCGGCCAATGGCGTGTCGACGAAAATCTCGATGAACTCACCCTCCGCGATCATTCGGCGCACCATTTCGCGCTCGGCGCGGAACGGAGAAATGAAAGCGGTTAGGACAATCAGGCCCGCGTCGGCCATCAGCCGCGCCACCTCGCCGACGCGGCGGATATTCTCGATCCGGTCGGTCTCGGTGAAGCCCAAATCCTTGTTGAGGCCGTGGCGGACATTGTCGCCGTCGAGCAGGAAGGTGTGGCGGCCCATCGCCGCCAGCTTCTTCTCGACCAGATTGGCGATCGTCGACTTGCCGGCGCCCGACAGGCCGGTGAACCACAGCACCGCCGGCTTCTGGCCCTTTAACCGCGCATGCGTTTCGCGACCGACGTCAAGCGCCTGCCAGTGAACGTTCTCCGCGCGGCGGAGCGCGAAATGGAGCATGCCCGCGGCAACGGTCGCATTGCTGAGTTTGTCGATCAGGATGAAGCCGCCGAGCGTGCGATTGGGTGCCCCGCCGCTTCCATCGCGATAAGCCTCGAACACCAAATTGCGGTCCGTGGTGATCTCGGCAACGCCGATTGCGTTGAGCTCGAGCGTCTTCGCGGCCAGCTCTTCGAATGTATTGACGTTGAGCTGATGTTTGGGATGGGCGACGGTCGCGGTCGCGGTTTGCGTGCCGAGCTTGAGCCAATAGCCGCGCCCCGGCGTCAGCGGCTCTTCCGCCATCCACACGATTGTGGCTTCGAACTGGTCGGCGGCGTGCGGCGGATCCTTGGCCGCAGCGATCACGTCGCCGCGCGAGCAATCGACCTCGTCGGCGAGCGACAGCGTCACCGACTGCCCGGCAGCCGCCTGGTCCAGGTCGCCGTCCATCGTCACGATCCGCGCGATCTTCGTGATCCGGCCCGACGGCAGGATGCGGATCTCGTCGCCCGGCGCAATCCGCCCGCTCGCCACCTGCCCGGCGAAACCACGGAAATGCTGGTCGGGACGGTTGACCCATTGCACCGCCATTCGGAATGGTTTGGCCTCGTCCGCCGCGCTGTCGATCGGCACCGTCTCGAGATGGTCGAGCAGCGTCGGCCCCTCGTACCAATCCATCGCCTTGCTTGGCGCGGCGACATTGTCGCCGCCCAGGCCCGACACGGGAATGGCAGCCCACTCGGCGATCCCGATCTTCTCAGCGAACGCACGATAGTCGGCGACGATCGCGCCGAAGACATCGCGGTCGTAATCGACCAGGTCCATCTTGGTCACCGCGAGCACGAACTGGCGGATGCCGATCAGGTGGGCGAGATAGCTGTGCCGCCGGGTCTGGGTCAGAATGCCCTTGCGTGCATCGACCAGCAGCACCGCCAGTTCGGCGGTCGACGCCCCGGTGACCATGTTACGCGTATATTGTTCGTGCCCCGGGGTGTCGGCGACGATAAACTTGCGCTTGTCGGTGGCGAAGTAGCGGTAGGCGACGTCGATCGTGATGCCCTGCTCGCGCTCGGCGCTGAGCCCGTCGACCAGCAAGGCGAAATCCAACGCCTGCCCTTGCGTCCCGACCCGCTTGCTGTCCGCCTCGAGGCTCGCCAGTTGGTCGTCGAACACCTGGCTGGTGTCGTACAACAGGCGCCCGATCAGCGTCGATTTGCCGTCGTCGACGCTGCCGCAGGTGATGAAGCGCAGCAGCTCCTTGTCGCGGTGCCGCTCAAGGTAGGCGCCGATGTCGCGCGCGATCAGTTCGTCGTCGCGGAGGGCCATCAGAAATAGCCCTCCTGCTTCTTCTTCTCCATGCTGGCATCGCCGCCGTCGCGGTCGATCGCGCGGCCCTGCCGCTCCGATGTCGTCGTCAGCAGCATCTCCTGGACAACCGTCTCGACGCTCGCCGCCTCGCTCTCGACCGCGCCCGACAGCGGGTAGCAGCCAAGCGTCCGGAAGCGCACCGACCGAGTCACCACCGTCTCGCCCTCGCGTAGCGGGAAACGCTCATCGTCGACCATCAGGATCAGACCGTCGCGCTCCACCGTCGGGCGCGGCGCGGCGAGGTAGAGCGGGACGATCTCGATCCCCTCGGCCAGGATATATTGCCAGACGTCGAGCTCGGTCCAATTGCTCAGCGGAAACACCCTCATGCTCTCGCCCGGATTTTTCCGCACATTGTAGAGCGACCATAGCTCCGGCCGCTGCTTCTTGGGATCCCAGCGATGATTGGCGCTGCGGAAGCTGAAGATGCGCTCTTTCGCCCGGCTTTTTTCCTCGTCGCGCCGTGCCCCCCCGAACGCCGCGTCGAACTTATGCTGGTCGAGCGCCTGCTTGAGCCCCTCGGTTTTCCACAAATCGGTGTGCAGCGGGCCGTGATCGAACGGGTTGATGCCGCGCGCTTCGGCCTCCGGGTTCTTGTAGACGATCAGCTCGATCCCCGGCTCGGCGGCGACCTTGTCGCGCAGCGCGTACATGTCGCGAAATTTCCAATTCGTATCGACGTGCAACAGGGGGAACGGCAGCGGCCCGGGGAAGAAAGCTTTCCGCGCTAGGTGCAGCATCACCGCCGAATCCTTGCCGATCGAATAGAGCATCACCGGCCGCGCCGCCTCGGCGACCGTCTCACGCAGGATATGGATGCTCTCGGCTTCGAGCCGCTCGAGGTGGCTCAGGCGGCGCGTGGCGGTGGTTGAATTCATCGCCGCCTGATGCCGCCCCGCCGCGCAGAAGGGAAGCCTTCGCTTATGTTCAGCGCACGGCAAGGCTGATGGAAGATACAGGCGCCGATGCCGCGGCGAATCGACCTGTTGCGCTTGGTTCGGTATGTCGCCCACGAATTTTGATGTTCAAAAGGAGAAGCTCGTGTCTCATCCTCTGCTCTTAGTTCTGACCGCAAGTATCGTAGCGATGAGTAGCGCTCCGGCTGCGAACGCCCAGGCGCCGGTGACAGCCGGAAAGGCCGGCGCCGCCGCGTCAGGGCCGAAACCGATCGCCCGAACGGACATCGTTCGCGAGCTCAACGCCGATTACAAGAATGTCGACACCAATGGAGATGGGGCTGTCGTCCTGTCCGAAATCCAGGCCGCTCAGGCGCGGTCGCAGAAAGCCGCCGACACCATCTATGACAAACGCCGCGACGCGACATTTCAGAAACTGGATACCAACAAGGACGGTCAGTTGAGTGCTGCGGAGTTCAACGCCGGATCGCCGCCTCCGCAAATGAAGCGTCCCGCGCCCGCCGCCATTCTCCAGCAGCTGGATGCGAATAAGGACCAGAAGGTCACCCAGGCCGAATTCGGCGCCATCATGCTGGGCCAGTTCGATCGGGCCGACACCAACCACGACGGCGTCGTTACCCCGGATGAGCAACAGAAAGCCCGCACCGCACGCCGATAATCGAAGGCGGCCATCGTCCTCGATTTGACCTGACAGGGCGAAAAAAAAAGGCGGGCCGCGTGAAGCGGCCCGCCCAATTTTTTACCTTCAGCCTCCCATCGGGAAGCCGTAAGCTTACCAGCCGAAGCTGAAGCCAGCGCGGGCGCCGGTGCGGCCACCCTTGCTGAAGCCAGTGCCGATACCGGCGTTGACCGCCATGCTCGGGTTGATCAGCGCGCCGAAGTTGAGCGCACCGCCATACGCACCGTCATACATGCCGACGTTGCCGGTGAGGTTGAACTTCTTGTCCGGCAGGAACACCGCGCCGCCCAAGGCAATCGCAACAGCCCCGGCCGACCTGACCTTACGGTTGGTGCTCGAAATGCGGCCGTCGAGATCGTCGACCTGGCCCTGCAAGAAGGCATCCCCGGCAATCCGGGCGGCGGTTTCAGCGGCAAGGCCAGCACCGGCGGCGACGATGGCGTTGTTGGTCGCGAACAATTGCGAGCCATTCACCGCTTCCGTCGACACGGCGCTAAGCGCACCGGCGTTGACACCCGAGATCGTGCGCCCACCGACTGCGACCTGGTTGGCCGCGGTGTTCACCGAGCCGGAACCCAGAGCAACCGAATTGGCGAAACCGGCGTTCGATGCGCCGTTGCCGAGTGCCGTGCCCGTGGTGCCGTTAGCGAGCGCACCGTTGCCGAGCGCGACGCTGTTGGCCGTTGAAGCCAGCGCGTTTTGCCCGATGGCCGTTGCGCCGGCCGCCGTCGCGTCGGCGCTAAAGCCAACCGAAGTCGCACCGATCGCGGTCGCGGTCGTTCCTTGGCCGAGGGCAGTCGCGCTGGCAGCAGTTGCCTGAGCGCTCACGCCAACAGCGGTCGCATTCGCGCCCGATGCGTTGGCCAACACGCCTACCGCGGTCGCATTCGCGCCGGCGGCGTTGGAGTTCGACCCCAGCGCCGTTGCGAGAGCTCCGGACGCATTGGCAAGCTCACCCAAGGCGTTGCTGAACGCGCCGGTCGCGCTCGAGTTCGAGCCGATGGCCGACGAAGCGATACCCGACGCCACGGAGTCCGTGCCCAGCGCAACCGAGAACGTCCCGGTGGCGGCGGCACCTTGTCCGAATGCCGCGTCATTCTGGCCGGAAGCCAGCGAGTCCTGGCCAACGGCGGTTGAAGAGACACCCGCTGCATTGGCATTGCTGCCGACAGCCGTGGCACCCGCGGCCGTGGCCGTCGCGCCGGCGCCGATTGCGGTCGTGCCCGCGCCACTGGCAACCGTCGGCCCGTTGACGGCGTCGTCGCCGCCCAACGCAACCGCGCCCGCGCCCGTCGCGCTGACGTCGTTGCCGAATGCCGCTGCGCCGGCGCCATTCGCGTTAGCGAACGAACCAAACGCGGTCGCGCCGTCCACGCCAACGCCGGTGGCGTCCGCGCTGAGGCCGCAGGCAAGACTCTCAGTGGTGTCCGAAGTCGCGCCGCCATCCGTATCGCCAGCGTCGGCGACTCCATTACCATTGGTGTCGAGAAGGCATTCACCCGCCTGTGCGGGCGTAGCCGTAAGTGCCATGGCCAACGCGAACGCCGAGCCCGTCAATAGAATTTTCAATCGAGTCATTGCGATTCCCCTTTGAATCAAATCAGCACGGCGACGATAAACAGACGAAACGCCCAATACCAGCCCCTTTCAACCCAGGTTAGGATCAAAAGTCAGTTCGTTTAGACTGTCGATGGAGTTGTTGCCCCCTAATTGCCCCAGTGCTCCTCTCTAACGCGCGAAGTCGAGCGCCGTTGCGCCGTGCATCGTCTGCGGTGACTCGAACCTCCTAAATTCATCGAACTGTTGCAATTTTGCCGCTATTCTTGGCCTTTCTAGGCCCTAAAATACAGCCTTCTCCGGGAGATGCGCGCTTTTCCACCATTTCGCAGCCCGTTTGCGTATGCTTTGATGTCGAATGCCGGAGGCCGCCACTGATG
>DATHFE010000025.1:0-8170 GCA_035318245.1 Sphingomicrobium sp.
GCGGTCGGGTCGATCGTCCGCGTCGTCGCGCCGTCGATGCCCATCGTCACCACCGGGATGGTATCGCCAGTTCCGTTGGTGAGGACGGTCGCCGGGGTCAAATTGATGATCACCTGCTGACTGCCTGAGCCCGAGCCGGCGAAATAGCCGCGGCCACCGGGAGCGACCGCTATCGAGGTCAAACCTCCGGCGATCGAGCGGGCGCCGGTGGTGGCGTTGATCGTCACCGTTCCGGCGACGCTCGACGACACCACGGTGCCGAAATCGAGGTCGGTAACCCGAACGAACGACAGCGGGCGCAGGATCAAAACCTCGCCCTTGGCCTGCGGCGTCGCGGCGACGGGCGCGGCGAAGGCGGGCGTTGCGCCCGCAAAGAGAAGCGCTGTCGCCAGCAGCCCGGAAAATCTGGTCATGGTCGTCCCCACATGAAAAATCGTGGGGCGAGTATTGCCGGGCGCGTCTCAATGGCGGTTCAAGAATATGGGTAACAAGAGTTTAAACCGCGTTCGTTAACCTTTGGCCGCGTCGGGCTCAGGGATATTGGACGGTGACGTCGAAGGTACCGACATAGGATCCGTCGACCTGCGCGGCGCCGACATTGAGGGTCCCGCCGACCCGGAATTCGAAGCTTTCCTGCCTGGCCATCGCCTTCTTGCTCTGTCCCTGCAGCGTGAAATTGTTGACGATCATCGTCTCTGTCCCGCCGACCCGGGTGATGGTGACGTTGCCATTGGGAATGCGGATGATGACCACCGAGGCGCTTCCCGCCGCCCCGATGAAGCTCGCCGCAGTCGGCGTTCCGGCAAGGGGAACTACCCCGCCGGTGGTGGTCATGACGTTGGCGACCGGCTCGATTACCGCGGTGCCCGCGCCGGTCTTGGCGATCGTCCCGAAATCCAGGTCGCCCTTGAGCACCAGCGTCAGCGGATGCAGCACGCCGAGCATCGCTTTGGCGCGCGGGGTCGCGGTCGCGGCCCGAGCCGGGACGGGAGCGAGCAATGCGGCGGCAAGGCTGACGGAAGCAGCGAGGGCGCGGACGGACTTCATCACACCCTGGCCGGTACATAGTTAACGTCAAAGTCACCTTGCTTTGTAGGGTTAATGGCGCGCTAACCATGCGCGGCTTTCTTAGGCGCGGCGGGCCAGCTATGCGCAGGCGATGAGCAAGAGCGAAGCCGCGATCCGCATCGAATCGCTGTCGAAGACCTACCAGGGCGGCCAGCGCGCGATCGACGATGTGTCGTTCGACGTGCCGCGCGGCCAGATCTTCGGGCTGCTCGGCCCCAATGGCGCGGGCAAGTCGACCCTGATCAACATCCTTGCCGGACTGGTCGTCAAATCCTCCGGCGCGGTGACGATCTGGGGTTTCGACATCGACCGCAATCCGCGCAACGCCAAATTGTCGATCGGCGTGGTGCCGCAGGAGATATTGTTCGACCCCTTCTTCACGCCGCGCGAAGCGCTGGAGATCCAGGCCGGGCTGTACGGCGTGTCCAAGGCCATGCGGCAGACCGACGCGTTGCTCGCGGCGATGCATTTGACCGACAAGGCCAATGCTTATTCGCGCACCCTGTCCGGGGGCATGAAGCGGCGGCTGCTGGTGGCCAAGGCGATGGTCCATTCGCCGCCGATCCTGGTGCTCGACGAGCCGACCGCGGGCGTCGACATCGAGCTTCGCCAGCAATTGTGGGCCTATGTGAAGGCCCTGAACGCGCAGGGCGTGACGGTGGTGCTGACGACCCATTATCTGGAGGAGGCCGAGCAGCTTTGCGACCGCATCGCGATCATCAACCATGGCCGCCTGATTGCCAACGAACCGACCAAGGAATTGATCGCCAAGGCGCAGGACAAAGCAGTGGTGGTGACCGTCGACCGCGACCTCACCGGGCCGCCCGACGATCCCTGCTTCGAGCAAATCGCGATGATCGGTGAGCGCACGCTGGAGATCATTTACCGCAAGGACCAGGTCAACGCCGGCCAGGTGCTCGACGCCTTGCAGAAAAGCGGGCTGGGGATCGTCGACGTGTCGACGCGCGATCCCGACCTGGAGGATGTATTCCTCAGCCTGACGCGGGCCGACGCCGCAGCATAAGCCGTCATGTGCCGCTCGACAAAAACATTGCCTGCATTTCGACAAAGGCTTGAATGAACTCGACCAGCGACGGCGGCTCTGCGAACAGGCCCGCCTGCGGCTCCAGCCAGATGACCTCAACCGCCCCATAGAGCGCCGCGAGCGAAAGCCGCAGCTGCTGCTCCCCGCCCGATATTTCAGGCCCAAACCGGGCCATCGCCGCGCGCACGATCGATTCGCGGCCACGGCCTCGCTGGGCTTCGAACTGGCGGCGCCAAGTCTCGTCCGTCGTCGTGTTTGCGAAATTTCGGATCGCGAGCAAGAAGGTTCGATTGTCTCGGGCGGCCTGGACAGCGATTTCCGAGACGCGGCGCAAAAAATCGCGCAAATCGGCCGCGCTGGCCGCGAGATCGGCGTAGTCCGAATCCCGCTCGCCACCACCCAGCGATACGAAATCTAGTATTGCCGCGGCGACCAGTGCTTCCTTGTTACGGTAGCGGCGGTAGATTGTCCCAACCGCCACGCCAGCGCGCTCTGCAACCACCGGCACAGTGCAGCCGACCAGGCCCTCGCCCTTCAGCACCTCGATCACTGCGGAATTCAGCCGCTCTTCGGTGAGGATGCTACGCTGTTGGCGCTTGACCAATTACGAATTCCCATTAAATGTGAATATGCATTCACATATGGTGCTCCCATGGCTGTGTCCAATACAGATTTGCGAATCTCTTTCCGGCGCGCGGCGTGGCTCATCGGCATTTATGCCCTCGCCTATCTCGTCGCGAGCTGGCTCGACCTCAGCACTACCGCTCTGGCCCTCCATCGGCCCGAAGCGAGCGAGGGCAACGTCTATGCGACCGACGCGGCCGGTTATGTCTCCGCCAAGGCCTGGCTGATCACCATCGCCGGCGGGCTTGTGGTCGGCGCGTTCCTGATCTGGTCGATATTCGCCGCGGGTGCAGTAACCGACGTGTGGCTCGCCAATCCGATACGCTCGTGGGCCAAATTCTATGTCAATCCATGGTCGCGGGGGGTGCGCGATCGCTCTCCTTTGCACATGATGAGCTTTGTCATCGCCTTCGTGCCGCTTCGGCTGATTGCCGCCCTGAACAATATACTCATCGCCAGCACCGGCACGGCGCCGCTCGGCAAACTGGTCGGACTGGCCTCGCGGGCAACCTCCCCGACCATTGGTTTCTGGATCGTCCTCGCGCCCTTGTTCTATGTGCTCGCCATCGCCGCCGCGCCCGTTGCGGCGCGTCTCATCATCTGGCTTAGGGGTGGCGACCGCTAGCGCGTCTGCCTTGCGCAGCTCGCGCGCACCCCCTAGCCCTCTCGCCAACCCCGGCTGAGAGGGCAGGCAAGATTGGCGAGCCACTCGCATTCCTATGACGTCCTCATCGTCGGGTCGGGCGCGGCCGGGTTGACGGCGGCTCTCAATCTCGCGGCGACGCGCAAGGTCGCGGTGATCGCCAAGGGGGCGCTGGCCGAGGGCGCGACCAATTGGGCGCAGGGCGGGATCGCCGCAGTGCTGGAGGAAGGCGACAGCTTCGCCGCCCATATCAACGACACGATGATCGCCGGCGCCGGCCTCAACAACCGCGAGGTGGTCGAGCATGTCGTCGGGGCGGCGCCGGCGGCGATTGCGCGGCTGGCCGAATTGGGCGTGCCGTTCAACACCGGCGACGACGGCGCCCATTCGGTCCAGGGGGGCTGGCATTTGACGCGCGAAGGCGGCCACAGCCACCGCCGCATCGTCCATGTCGCCGACGCCACCGGCTGGGCGGTCCAGCAGGCGCTGGAAAGCGCGGCCGCAGCCAACCCCAACATCACGCTGATCCCGAACATGGTCGCGCTCGACCTGATCACCGGCCGTCATGCCGAGGAGTTCACGACCAGCGGCGCGGTGCACGGGCTGTACGCGTTCAACCGCGCCAAGGACCGGGTCGAGACTCTGACCGCCCGGGCGACGATCCTTGCCACCGGCGGGGCGGGGCGCGCCTACCTCTATTCGACCGCGCCGCGCGGCGCGACGGGCGACGGCATCGCCATGGCGTGGCGCGCCGGGTGCCGCATCAGCAACATGGAATTCATGCAATTCCACCCGACCTGCCTCTACAATCTGGAGGTCAAGAATTTCCTGATCACCGAAGCGGTGCGCGGCGAGGGCGGGCAATTGAAAATCCCGGAGACCGGTGAGCGCTTCATGCCGCGCTTCGACGAGCGGGCCGAACTCGCGCCCCGCGATATCGTGGCCCGCGCGATCGACCATGAGATCAAGCGGCTCGGGCTCGATTATGTCCACCTCGACATCAGTCACCGCGAGCCCGAATTCGTGAAGGCCCATTTCCCCAACATCTACGAGAAATTGCTCGGCCTCGGCATCGACATCACCAGAGAGCCGATCCCGGTGGTGCCGGCGCAGCATTACACCTGCGGCGGCGTGATGGTCGATCTCGACGGGAAGACCGACGCGCCGGGGCTGTATGCCGCGGGCGAGGTCACGCAGTCGGGATTGCACGGCGCCAACCGGCTGGCGTCGAACAGCTTGCTCGAATGCCTGGTGTTCGGCGAGGCGGCGGCCAGACATATCGCGGCCCATTGGGACGAGCTGGCCGAGCCGCCGCAGGTGCGCGGGTGGGACGAAAGCCGGGTGACCGACAGCGACGAGGAAGTCGTCATCCAGCAATGCTGGGGCGAGATCCGCCGCTTCATGTGGAATTTCGTCGGCATCGTCCGCACCACCAAGCGGCTGGAACGGGCCAAGCACCGGATCGACCTGCTGCGCCAGGAGGTCGGCGATTATTACAAGCATTTCCGGGTCACCCCCGACCTGATCGAGCTGCGCAATCTGGTCGAGGTCGCCGATCTGATCGTGCGGTCGGCGCTGTCCCGCCACGAGAGCCGCGGGCTGCATTACACGCTCGATTATCCGGAAATGGCGGCGGAAGCGGTCGACACGGTGTTGGTGCCCTAAAGGTCACAAGGTTCACGTCCGATCATCTCGGCGATGCGGGCGGGCCGTGTGAGCCGAAGTCGTTGCTTTCGCGGCGAAAATGATTGCCCAATAGGCGAGCGAGATGGCCGTCGCTGAGCACGCGATTGTGACTTTCGGCGCCGACGTCGGATGCGAGCGCGCTATCCCACAAAGCGGCGAACAGGGCGCCCTCGGAACGCAGGCGCAGCCGATAGGCGCTTTCGCGGCTCATGCCGACCGAGCCGGCGGCCCGGCTAACGCTGCAGGTGCGGGCCAGCGCGGCGAGGAAGCCGAGCTGGCGCTCGGCCGTCCACCCGTCGCGGCGGGTTGGATTGGAAGTGCTAGATCGAAGTCGAGCGCGCATCGCCAGTATGGAGCAAATGAACTCCTACATTGCAATGGTGGCAGCGGCCTGAGGGTCCGCAATAGGCCGAAAGCGGACGCTAGTGTCGTTTGAACGATTGACCTAAGTCGATGATGGCATTCGTCGCGCGAGCAACATCAGGGCAGGTCGTGGAAGAAACTAAAGCATCAAAGAAAAGCGTCCGCATTCGAGCCGACGAGATCAAACCGTTTCGCTGCAAAAACCTCATCGCCGTTCTCGAATGTCCGAGCGATGTAAGGAACATCGGAACCGTGATCCGAAATGTAAACGCCTTGGGCGTCGAGAAGGTTTATGTCGTCGATCCTCACAAGAGCTTGTCTGACGATTGGCAGGAATTGCGCGACCGAAAGGCGCTCTCGAAATCCTCGGTTTCGGCGGTCAAATGGACGTTCGTGAAGCGCTTTGACAGCACCGACGACTGTTTTGCCCGTCTCGAAGAGAAGGGGTTCACATCAATCGTCACGTCTCCGCATGTCAAAGGCAAAACCAACGTCCTCCTTCATGAGGGCGACTACACCGCTTTCACAAAGCTGGCGGTCTGGTTCGGCAGCGAAGCTATCGGGATCAGCGACGCCGCAGTCGAACGGAGCGAGATGTGCGTCAACATTCCGATGTTCGGGATGATCGAGAGTCTCAACCTTGGAACGAGTTCAGGCATCGTCCTGTATGAAGTCACGAAGCAGCGTCGGGAATATCAAAGCAAATACAGGCTCCGCAAAAAGAGAGGCGAACGCTCCACGCCCCTGCCGACCGTGATCCCCCCGAAGGAGCGCTAATGTCCGCAATGGGCCGTTAACGGACATCGGGAAACGCCGGGCCTACCACAGCTTGCTCACCTTCAGTCCGTCGGCCTTGGCGCGGGCCTGGGTCGATTCCTCGTTTCGGGTGAGGGCCTTGGCGATGGCGCGGAGGCTCGTGCCTTCGTCGCCGCGGACCGCGCCAGGACGGCCCCGTCGGAGTATTAAGCGGGGTGAGCGGAGCCGCCCTGGCCGTCGCGGCCGCAACCCGATGTGGCTGAAACGGTTGTGTAAGTTGCTACCAGTCGCAAGACGGTCTTGGGCGCCCGGCCTCACGAGAGAAGGGGCCGCGCCCTCCTCCTATCTTCAACGTCTCCTAGCCAACAGGCCGCCAATTCTGGTGCCTGGAAACGAAGGAACTCACGATGAAATATTTTGGCACCGTCAACTCGTTCGACACCGAAAAGGGCCTCGGCTCGATCAAGCCGGAAGCCGGCGGCGAAAATCTCGTCTTCGAGAAAAGCGCCTTTTCGTGGGACATCAAGACGAACCCGCCCACGACCGGCCAGCGCCTGTCCTATGACATCGGCACCAACAGCGACCAGAAGCAGGTCGCGCTGAACCTCGAGAAGCTCTAAGCATATGGGGCGGGAGTAAGACCTCCCGCCTCTCTTCCTTCGGGATGTGGTCAGAGGAGCGGAGCGGCGAGGCGCGCGAGATTCTCGGCCAGCATCGCCGGGCGGCCTCGACGGCGCCATTGCTCCAGATCCAGGCTATCGCTCCCCTTCAAATAGCGCCGCTGGATTTTCTCGAGCGAAGCGACCGACGACCGGTCGAGGAGGAGAAGGCTGACTTCTTCGTTCAGCTGGAAGGACCTTAGATCGACGTTGCTTGAGCCGATGATGCCGAGGTTGCCGTCGATGCTGACGTTCTTGGCATGGAGGAGGTGGTCGCGGAACTCGTGAATGCGGACGCCGCAGCCGAGAAGCTCGTCATAATAGGATCGCTGGGCGAGATTGACGAGCCGCTGGTCGACCACCTGGCTGACGACGATGTCGACCTTTACGCCGCGGGCCGCCGCGGTTTGCAGGGCGCTGACGACGTCCTGGTCGGGAATGAAGTAAGGCGAGACGATCATGGCGCGTTGGCGCGCTTCGTGCAGTTGCCACACCAGCAGGGTCTGGAAGCCTTCGAGCGGGTAATCGGCGCCGCTTGGCAGCAGCTGGAGGATGGCGGATCCGCTTTTCGCCGGAACGGGCAGGGATTTCGGCGGCGTTTCGTTGGTTTCGAGGCACCAATCCATCAGGATGATCGCTTCGAGCGCGCTGACGATCGGCCCGGTCATCCGCGCCACGAGCTCGCGATTGACGACGCCGGGGCGGAAATCCTTGGCGACGATATTCTGCGAGCCGGCGTAGCCGATGACGCCGTCGATCACGAACAATTTGCGGTGGTTGCGCATGTCGCGGCGGGTCCGGCCGCGGAGCCAATGGAACGGCAGCGCCTCGCGGGTCGAGACCCCTTCGCGCCGCAATGATTTGATGGTCCCGGCGACCCATTGGCGCGACCCGACGGGGTCGAGCAGCACTTCGCAGCGAACGCCGCGTTTCACCGCCCGGCCAAGCGCGGCAATGACCGATTGTCCGACGGCGTCGTCGGCGAAGATGTAGATCAGCAGCTGGACCGTATGCTTTGCGGAGTCGATGTCGAGGATCAGCCGGCGGATCAGCCCGTCGTAATTGTCGATAAGCTCGATGGCGTTGCCCCCGACCGGCGGATAGGCGCCGAGGCGGCTGGCCAGCGCGGCGGTGTCGGCAACGTCCCCAAGCCGCTTGGCCGTAGCGGCGCGAAGCTTGCGGGATACGGACTCGAAAAACGGCTTCAGTTTCCTGAAGCGCTCGGTTCGCCAGGCAGGGAAGCGAGGCTGGCCGATCGCCAGGAACAGCAACAGGCCGGGGATCGGCAGCAGGAACAGGAACAGCAACCATGCGGTCGCGGTGGCT
>DATHFE010000026.1:0-10708 GCA_035318245.1 Sphingomicrobium sp.
AGCATCAGATCCTCGACCAGGCAGGTGCCGACCGACTGCGGCATGACGATCAGCAAATTGATGTAGTCGGGGCTGACGATCACCACCGAATTGGGGAAGAGTTGATAGGTGTAGGTCACCGCTTTGCGTAGCGCCCCCCAGTCGTCGAGATCGACCTTGGCGAGATAGTCGGAGCGGCCGACGGCAGCGCGCTGATGCTTGCCGATGCGGTCGGCGACGGTGATCCCGTCGGCGAAGAAATCGGCGATGGTCGCGGCGTGCAGGCGCTTGACGTGGTAGCTTTCGAGAAATGCATCGACCACCAGCTTCCAGTTGGACGCGATGTCGTGCGTGCGGCGGCGATAGAGATGGAGGCCGCTCAATCCGAACGCGTCGAGATCGGGGCCGAGCGCCTTGGCGTCGGCGAAGTCGGCGTCTCGCGATTTTGAAAACCAGATCAGCCCACCGGCCTCGGCCGAGGCGAATTCGATCAGCCCGTGCTGATCCTTGTCGAAGCCCGGGAAGCAATCGGCGCGCGGCAGGCCGGACAGCGACCCGTCCGATGTATAGGCCCAGGCATGATAGGGGCAGACGATGCGCTTGGCCGGGACGACCGTGTCGGCATCGATAAGCCGCGTGCCGCGATGGCGGCAGACGTTGGCAAAGACGTGGGCCGCGCCATCATAGTCGCGGGTGATGAGCAACGGCACCCCATAGCCGTCGTGGGTGACCGCAGACGCGGGCTGAAGCATTGCCGATGGCGCCAGCAGCAGCGGCATGGTTGCGAACAACGTCTCCTGCTCGCGCTCGTAGCGTTCGGGGTCGATGTAGACCGAGGCGGGAAGCTCGACGACGCGGTCGCCCATTGCGGCTTCGCCGCGCGCCAAGGCGTCAGCCAGCGCGCGCTGCCCCGGACTCGGGCGCGATGCTCTGGTCGGTGCGTCCATGAACCCAATCGTGCGCCGATCGCGACGGGCTGGCAAGTCAGACACTGTTCAGCGGCGTGAAGGCTGCTAGCATCGCCGCAAAAGATGATGGGGAGCGATCGATGAGCGAAGCCAAGGCAGCGGGCGCACGGCCCAAAGGGTGGCGGCTGCTGAAGACCGCGCTGCAGACGCAGAAGTCAGCGACGATGTTGGCGTTCGGTTTCTCGTCGGGGCTGCCCTACGCGCTGCTGATCGGGACCCTCAACGCCTGGCTGGGCGAGGCCAACATCAATTTGGCGACGATCGGCGTGCTGTCGTGGATCGGACTGTCTTACTCGTTCAAATTCCTATGGTCGCCGCTTGTCGATCGTTTCCCCTTGCCTTTGTTCGATAGGCTGGGGCGGCGCAAAAGCTGGATCGTACTTTGCCAGATAATCTTGATCGCCGGTTTCGCTGGTTTGGCTGCGACCAACCCGGCGACCAATATCGGCACCTTCGCGATCTTCGCGGTGATCGCGGCGCTGGCGTCGGCGACCCAGGACATCGCGGTCGATGCTTGGCGGATCGACGTTGCCGATGAGAAGACGACGGTCGAGCTTTTGTCCTCGATCTACCAATTCGGCTATCGCATCGCGAGCATCGTCGGCGGCGCCTTGGCGCTGGTGTTGGCGGCGCGAATGTCGTGGGGGCTGGTCTATCTGCTGATGGCGGCCTTGGTCGGTCTGGTACTCTTAGTGTCGCTCCGCGCGCCCGACACCGATCGGCCCGATGCGGGCATATTGCATGAGGCGCTGATCCTGCCGGGCGCGCTCAATGCGCGAACACGCGCGATCGCCTTGGGCATCGTCGGCATCAGCTGGGCGTGGGCGATCTTTTCGATCGCGCGGTTCGCGGTCAGGATCCTGGGAGTCGGCGAGCCGGGCGTGGCCAGGCCTTCGGTCGGGGACTTCACCAAGACGACCGGTCCGTGGATCATTGTCGCTACGGTATTCGTGCCGTTGGTGGTCGCGGCGACGATCAATTGGCTAAGGGCGCGCGGGCGCAATGTCCTGACCGAGCGCGAAACGCGCGTGTCGGGGGGCCGCACCGCGATGAACCATCTCTACGCGGCGCTGGTCGCGCCTTTGGTCGAGCTCTCAGGACGGCTCGGCTGGGGTGTTCTGATCGTCATCGGCATGATCCTCAGCTACACGCTTTGCTACAATATCTGGTCGTCCTTCGCCTTCCCCTTCTATCTAGATTTCCTTCATTATTCGAAGGATGAGGTGGCGTTCGCGTCGAAGATTTTCGGTATTTTCATGACGATCATGGGGATCAGCCTCGGCGGTTATCTCTTCCTCCGCATCGGGCGGATTCCCACCATATTGATCGGTGCGATCCTGCCGGTGTTCGGCAATTTCGTTTACGCCGACCTGGCCGAAGGCGGCCGCAACATCGATATGGTCGGCCATGCCCTGTTCCTCGACCGGCTGGCCACGGCGCTCGGCTCCGACGAACGGATGACCCGGCTGCTGCTGGCCATATCCTATGAGAACATCTCGACCGGCATCGCCGGCGCTGCCTTCGTCGCTTATCTGTCGGGGATCGTCAGCCGCAATTTCACCGCCGTCCAATATGCTTTGCTGTCGTCGCTGACATTCCTGGTGGGATCGCTTGGCCGCGGCATCGCTGGCGAAGCGTTCGACACCTACGGCTATGCGATGGTGTTCCGCTGGACCGCGGCGGCGGGGCTGGTCGCCGTGCTGTTCGTCATTTTGGAAGGCATGCGGGTGGCCAACGCCAACCGCCGCGCCGCAGAGCTCGCAGCGGCGGGCGGCGCGGACGCAGCGGAAGTCACGACACCCGCCTCATGATCCTGTTCATCGCAATGATCGCGATCCAGGTCGCGTTGATCGTCGATGTCATCCGCAACCACCGCAATTCGCTATGGATCATGGCGCTGGTATTTTTGCCGATGGCGAGCACCATTGCTTATCTGATCGTCGAGGTGTTGCCGCGTTTCCAGCATCACCGCCATGTGCGCGAGGCGAAGGCGCTGGTGATTGAAAAGCTCGATCCCGAGCGCGAGCTGCGTGCCGCTCGCGACGCGCTCGATGTCGCCAAGACCGTGGCCAATCGGATGCGCGTGGCCGACGCGCTTACCGACCTTGGCCGCCATGCCGAGGCCCTGCCTTATTATCGCAATGCGATCGGCAGCACTCGCCCGGACCTGCGCAGCGGCGAGAAATATGCACGGTCGCTGTTCCTCAACGACAGGGCCGATGAAGCCCTCGGCGTGCTCGACGGGATGACCCAACCGACCGCGCAAAGCGACCGCGATAGGATCGGTCTGTTGCGTGCCCGAATCCTCGAGGAGCTCGGGCGAACGGACGAGGCGCTGCCGCTTTTCGCCGATGTTTCGACGCGGTTGCCGGGCGACGATGCGCGATGCCGGTACGCGGCACTGCTGATCAAGCTCGACAAGCGGCGCGACGCGCGGACAGTGCTCGAGGAGGTCGAGGGCCGAGCAAAAAGACTGACTCGTCAACAGCGCGCCGCCGAGGGCCCGATGTATGACTGGGCGACGGCGGAGTTGGGCAAGCTGCGCGGCTAATCGGGTGCCTGGTCGTTGGCCGCTAGAACTTCGCCAGCCAAGTAGAGCGAGCCGAACGACAGGATTCGCACCGGCCCTTCTGCCGTTGACGCGATGTGCGCGAGGGCTTCGGCCAGCGTGGCATGGGCATCAGCGGTGAAGCCTTGTGTGCGCGCCATTTCGGCGAGGTCCTGCGGATCGCGGCTGTCGTGATCGGCGATCGGCAACGTGTGGATGATCGCGCCCAATCCCGCGAACGGCGCGAGGATCTGATCTGCATCCTTGCTGGTCAGGCAGGCGAACAGCATGTGGAATGGCGAGGATCCCGCGAACGCCTTGCGGGCGTAGGCGCTAACCTGGCGCGCGGCGGAAGGATTATGGCCGCCGTCGACCCAGAATTGGCTTCCGGCGGGGAGGGGGGCGAGCAATGGGCCAGATTCGAGCTTCTGCAGCCGCGCCGGCCAGTCGGTCCAACCCATCGCCGCGTTGAGCGCGCTTGGCGGAACGTCAAGCATTTGCTGGTGACGCAGCATGGCAATGGCGAGCGCGGCGTTCATCGCCTGGTGGCGGCCGGGGAGGCGCGGGACGGGCAGCGCAAGTTCGCCCTGTTCGTCGCGGTAGCGGAGCTTGTCGCGCGAAACGATTGCGTCCCATTGACCGCCGCGCGGTAGCCATGGCGCGCCGGCCTCGTGGGCGATTTGGCCGATCCTGCCGGCGGCGCTGGGCGGGTAAAGCTGGGTGACCAAGGGCGACCCGCGCTTGGCGATTCCGGCTTTTTCTGCGGCGATATCGGCGAGGCGATTGCCGAGCCAGCCTTGGTGATCGAGGCCGAGGCCCGCGATTCCGCAAACCAGCGGCGCTTCGACGACGTTAGTGGCGTCGAGGCGACCGCCCAGGCCCACTTCGAGGATGCACGCGTCGGCGGGTGTGCGCGCGAAAGCGAGGAATGCCGCGGCGGTGGTCGCCTCAAAAAAGCTCGGGTCGATGCCGTGCGACGCGTCGAGCGTTTCAGCGAGCATGGCGGCGAGCACCGCGTCTTCGATAAGCTTTCCGGCGATGCGGATGCGCTCGTTGAAGCGGACGAGATGCGGGCTGGTGAAGACGTGAACCTTGTACCCGGCGGCTTCGAGCGCGGCGCGGAGGAAGGCGCAGGTCGAACCCTTGCCGTTGGTTCCAGCGACATGGAATACTGGCGGAAGCTTATCCTGGGGTCGGCCGAGCCGGTCGAGCAATGCGGCGATGCGCTCGAGCCCGAGGCGGTCGCCAGCATAGATCGACGACCCCAACCGGTCGAGTTGCGCCTGGACCGCAGGGTCGCCCGAGCGCGCGAAGTCGGCCATCAGGCCGCTTTGCGGCTCGGCGCCAAATACGCGATCAACCGGCCCAGCGTTTCCTTCAACCGCTGGCGGTGGACGACCATGTCTATAATGCCGTGGGCGAGGAGATATTCGGCGCGTTGGAAGCCTTCGGGGAGCTTTTCGCGAATGGTCTGCTCGATCACGCGCTGGCCAGCGAAACCGATCAAGGCGCCGGGCTCGGCGATCTGGACGTCGCCGAGCATGGCATAGGATGCAGTGACGCCGCCGGTGGTCGGATCAGTCAGCACGACGATGTAGGGCAGGCCGGCTTCCTTCAATTCCGCCAGCGCGACGGTCGTCCGTGGCATCTGCATCAGCGACAATATGCCCTCCTGCATCCGCGCGCCGCCGGCCGCTGTGAATAGCAAGTAGGGGCATTTGCCGGCGATCGCGGCGCGCACGCCTGCGAGGAACGAAGCGCCGACGGCGATGCCCATCGACCCGCCCATGAAGGCGAAATCCTGAACCCCGACGACGACTTTGTTGCCGCCGATCTTCCCCTTGGCGTTGAGCAGGGCGTCCTTCTCGTCGGTCGCGGCGCGCGCCGCCTTGAGGCGGTCGCCGTAGCGCTTGGTGTCCTTGAAGCGCAGCGGGTCTTCGCGAACGTCGGGCATCGGCAGCAGCTCATGCTTGCCGCCGTCGAACAGCATTTCGAAGCGCGCCGCGGGGCCGATGCGGTCGTGGTGGTCGCAGCGCGGGCAGACGTACAGATTGTCCTCATATTCCTTGACGAAGACCATTGATCCGCACTTGCCGCACTTGTGCCACAGGTTGTCGGTGCTCTGCCGCTTGGGCAGGAACGGGATCGTATTGCGGACTTTGGTCAGCCAGCTCATTTGCGCCTCGAATATTTTGTTGCCGCGCGGGTAAGCCCAAGCGGCCCGGCTTGTCTACGCATCAAAGTGTCGCTGCGATTGCTCGCAAGGCCTCGTCCGGGTCTTCGGCGGCGCTGATCGGACGGCCGATGACGAGGATCGACGCGCCAGCATCCATCGCCGCTCGCGGCGTGATGACGCGCTTCTGGTCGGCGTGATTGCCATCGGCCAAGCGCACGCCGGGGACGACGAAGAAGCCTTTCGGCCAGGCGCGGTGCGCGGCCTTCACTTCGGCGCCGGAACAGACGATGCCGTCCAATCCGGCGGCGCGCGATAGTTCGGCGAGCCGCTCGACCTGGTCGTGCGGATCGCCGCGGACGCCAGTGGCTTTCAGGTCGCGCTCGTCGAGGCTGGTCAGGACCGTGACGCCGACGACCTTGGTTCCGGCGGGCGCCGCGGCCTTGGCATCCTCCATCATCGCCTGGCCGCCGGCGGCGTGGACGGTCAGCACCGCCGGCTCGATCTCGCGAAGCGCGATGACGGCTTTGGCGACGGTGTTGGGGATGTCGTGAAGCTTCAAGTCGAGGAAGATCGGCAGGCCGAGATCGGCCAACTCGAGAACGCCCGCGCGTCCGTTGGCGCTGAAGAATTCCAGACCCAGTTTCAGTCCGCCGGCGTGGCGTTTGACTGCCTTGGCGAGGGTCAGCGCCTTGGCCATGTCGGGCGTGTCGATCGCGACGAAGATCGGGCTTCGGCTCATAGGGTGTCGTGATCCTCGGCCCCGAAGGAGGGGGCGGGTATCGGTGCCGGCGTTGCATGGGCGCGCTCGACCGAATCCAGCCGCCGCCGCATCTGCCACAGCCGCGCCCGCAGGATCAGGAACGGCGGCAGGAATCCGATCAGGAAAACGAGAATCAACAGCACGGGCATTTTGATATCGACTTCGATATTGCCCCACAGGCCAAGCGTCACGTCGTTCCAATTATGGCTGGCGACGATGGCCAGGATCACCGCGATCGCAACCCACAAGGTGGTGCGGAGGAATTGCATTGAAGGCCTCCCGTTCGCGGCGCTCTTAAGCGAGGCCGCGCGGGAAGGCCAGCGGGCGGCATTCGTCGCGCCGCGCGTCCGGTTCATCGCAGCGCGGACGGGCGCATGTTGAGTGCAGGCCTTGCGGACTCCACAGCGGAACGCGGGGGCGTGGGAGCAAGGGCCTGGAAAAGCAGAATATCATAGGCCTTGGCACTTTCGCCCTGCTGGCGGGGACGTTCGCCCTGTGGGCGGCGGCGACCAAGCCGCCGGCCGAGCAACATGCCGAAGCGGCCAAGCAGCATTTGAAGCTTGCCGCGGTTTCTACAGCCAACCGGCGCGACGTAGATTATGCCGCGCTCGATGCGCGTCTGAAGCGGCTGATCCAGCGGCCAGGCATGGTCGGCCTGTCCGTCGGCATAATCGAAGGCGGCCGCATCACTTTCCTCGCCGGCTATGGCGAGACGCTGGCCGGATCGGGCGAGAAGGTGACTCCGCAAACCGTGTTCCGCTGGGCGTCGGTATCGAAGGGCGTTGCCGGAACGATGGTCGCAAAGCTGGCCGAGCAGGGCAAGATCAACCTGCAGGCCCCGGTTTCGCAATATTCGGCGAGCCTCAAGCTGCCAGGCGGGAATGAAAATCGCGCGACGGTCGCCGACCTGCTCAGCCACCGGCTCGGCCTCTACCGCAACGCCTATGACAATAAGCTCGAGGAGGGGCAGGACCCCTTCCTGCTCCGCCGTAGCCTGGTTCAATTGAATTCGATCTGCGCGCCGGGGCAATGCTGGAGCTACCAGAACGTTGCTTACGACGCTTCGAGTGAGATCGTGTCGCACGTAACCGGGGAGAGCTACGCAAGGGCGGTCAAGGAGCAACTGTTCGACCCGATCGGTATGACCTCGGCGAGCGTCACGCGCGACGGGCTGGTTACCTCGCCCAGCTGGGCGCGGCCGCATAGTGTCGGCCGCAAGCCCCTGGAAGTGCTCGACAGCTATTACAAAATTCCGGCGGCCGGCGGCGTCAACAGCTCGATCAAGGACATGGCCTTGTGGATGGTCGCCCAGGCCGGAGCGATGCCCGACGTTCTGTCGCCGCGGCTGCTCCAGACGATCCATGCGCCTCTGGTCAAGACGCCGAGCGAGCGCGGGCGCTTGCGCAAATTCACCGAACGCCTGAGCGATCCCGAATATGGCTTCGGCTGGCGCAGCTATGATTATGCTGGGCACCGCATCGTCGGCCATCGCGGCGGGGTTGCCGGCTATCGCTCGCTGATCCTGTTCGACCCACAGATGAAAAGCGGCGTGGTGGCGCTGTGGAACAGCAATGCCGGACAGCCCGGCGGCCTGGAATTCGAAGTGATGGACATGCTCTATCACTTGCCGTTCCGCGACTGGCTAGAGCTCGATCGCGGGCCGCAGCCGCATACCGCGCCGACGGATGCCGCGGCCGACATTGCCGAAGCGTCGGCGCCGACCAGCGGCCGCGTTGCGGCGCATTATGCCGCGGCCTCGCGCAAGCCCGAGCCGAGGCGGACCCGCCCGGCGGCTTAATTCTTCCCGGCCTGTCGGGCGATGGAACTTCGCGGCAGCGCGAATGGTTTTTCCGCCAGACAATCAGGGAGATAGAGGACATGGAAGCCACACCGCAGGACGCCATCGCGCTGCTCAAGGCCGATCATCGCAAGGTCGAAGAGCTGTTCGCCGACTATGAAAAAGCGAGCGGCGACGGCCGCAAACAGAAGGTCGCCGAACAGATCTGCATGGAGCTGAGCATCCACGCGACGATCGAAGAAGAGATTTTCTATCCGGCGTGTGAGGGCAAGGTCGAAGAAGACCTGCTCAAGGAGGCCTATGTCGAGCATGACGGAGCCAAGCTGCTCATCGCCGAGATCGAGGCGGGCGGGCCGTCGGACGAGTATTACGACGCGAAGGTCACGGTGTTGAAAGAGCAGATCGAGCATCACGTCGAGGAAGAGGAAAAGCGCATGGAGGGACTGTTCTCCCAGGCGCGCAAGGCGGGGCTCGACATGGAGGCGCTCGGCGAGCAATTGCGGCGGCGCAAGGACATGCTGACCACCGAATATAAGGCAACCGGAACACCGATGCCCGAATTGACGACAATGACGGAAGCGCAGGTTTGATCAGCCCCGGGCGGTGACGACGTGAGCGGACATCATGGCGTCTATCCGGTCGTCGGGACCGCATAACGATTGAAGAGCTTGGGTTGCTGCTTCAACCGCGAGATCGAGTGCATCGTCGCCATGGGTCGCGATCTCCGCGGCAAGCGGGGTGCCTCGGCACATCCCTTCTGCGGCGTCGCGGGGGGCGAGTGCACCATGTGGATATTCGAGCGTCTCGATCGCGATGTCGGTGAAGCCTGCCTCGGCAAGGTCGTGGGCGATGCGCGCGGTGTCGTGATAGCCGAACGGAACCCGAGCGTAGAATGAGGGCGGATTGGCCGGGAATTCCTCGGCGAGCGCCTCGCTCAACACCTTGCTGACCGGGTTTTGGTCGAGGCTGTTCCACACATTGAAGATATACGTGCCACCGGCGCGGAGCACGCGGCGTGCTTCGCGGGCCGCGGCGACACGGTCGGGATAGAACATCACGCCGAACTGGCAGGCGACCAGGTCGAAGCTGGCGTCGGCGAAGGGCAGCGCTTGCGCATCGGCGGGTCGGAAGCGGACATCTTCAAGGCCCGGACGCTGGGCGGCGATTTCGAGCATGGCGGGGTTGAGATCGGTCGCGGTGATCGCGGCGCCGGGAAGCGCTTTGGCGATTTTTTCGGTGACGACGCCTGAGCCGGCGGCGGTTTCGAGGATCGTCGCCGGATTCAGCGCGGCGATGCGGCGGGCCATGTCCTCCGCCCAGGGCGTGAACTTCAACGGCACCATCAGCCGGTCGTAATGCGCCGCGATCGAGCCGGCGAAGACGGTGTCGGTGGCGGTCACTTGCGACGCTCCTTGATGCCGAAGCGCACTAAACCGGGACGCCGCGACGGTCGAGGCGTGACTGTGCCGGGAGACGTGCTAGTCTGCCGTAACGGCAGGGGGATTGGTGAATGGTCGAGCAGGTGAATGAACGGATGGGAGCGGCCGCGCGGCTGGTTGCGGGGGTCTGCGCGGTGGTCGTCTGGGCGGCGCTGGCGCTGCAGCTGAAGCTGATCGCCGACAATCTCGGCTTCGGCCTCGGGGTGTGGCGTTATTTCGGTTATTTCACCATCCTGACCAACATCGGCGTGGCGCTGGTTGCGACCGCGGTCGCGCTGGGCTGGCGAAATGCCTTGGCCGGTCCGCGGGCCCGGTTCCTCGCCGCCACGTCGATCGTGCTGGTCGGGCTGGTCTATTCGATCGCGCTGCGGTCGGAGTGGAACCCGACCGGGTTGCAGAAGGTCGCCGATTTCGCACTGCATGATGCCTCCCCCCTGCTGTTCATCATGGTCTGGATCCTCGCGCCGAACGGAACGCTTGGCCGCCGCGACTTCTGGTGGGCGCTGGCGCCGCCCTCGCTTTACGCCGTCTACGCATTGGCCCGCGGCGCGGTCGACGGCTGGTACGCATATTATTTCTTCGATCCCAACACGCAAAGCCTGACACAGATCGCCGTCAGCATAGGCATCCTGGTCGGCAGCTTCGCGGTCATCGCGGCGGTCCTGCTGGTTGTCGACGGCTGGCTCGGCCGGCACGAAGCCGAGGAAGCCGCGGAGGACGCCGCCAACAGCTAGAGCAGCCGCGTGTCGGCGGGCGGGCGGTCGAACGCGTCGTGACGGCCGTCGACGAAATGGATCGACTGGGCCAGCACGTCGGGATCGGCGTCCTCGATCGTCGCCACCTGCACCGCGACGGTCTTGGCGCCGCCGGGGCCAGTCCCTTCGGCATGGGTGCGCACACCGCAGTCGTCGCAGATGTAATAGGTCAGGTTCGGTTCGGCTTTGCCTTCCGGCGTCCAGCGATATTCCACGAAATTGCCGCCGCCGCTTTCCAGTTTGAACTTCTCCGCGGAAGTGGCGATCAGCCAGGCCCGGCTCTTG
>DATHFE010000027.1:0-4400 GCA_035318245.1 Sphingomicrobium sp.
ATCACCAGCTGCGGCGTCTTCCAATTCTGGACATAGTTGACCGGGTTCCATTTCTCGAATGCGGCCGGATCCTCATAATAGGCCTTTTCGCCATGCTCCCATTCGTCGAACCAAAGCTCTTCGGTTTCATAGGCCATGGCCCGGGCGTCGAACACGCCGTCATGCTGGACGATGCAGCGGAACCGGTCGGCCCACTGTCCTTCGATCCAGTTCATCATATAGCCGCCATAGCTGCCGCCGAGCGCGCACGCGCGGTCGGCATCGAGCTGCGGGTCCTGCGAAGTGGCGTAGGCCAGGCCCTTTTGCAGATCCTCGAGCGGCCAGCCGCCCCAATTGTTGTGGATCGCGTCGGTGAAGGCCTGGCCGTAGCCGGTGCTCCCGTGGAAATCGACGCTGACCACACCGTATCCGGGCGCCGCGAACAGCCGCGGGTTCCAGCGGTAGGACCAGCTGTTCGAAAAGCTGCCCTGCGGCCCGCCGTGGACTAGGAAGGCGATCGGCAACTTGCCCGTGGCGTTCTGGTTTTTCAGCTCGAATCCCCAGACACGGTCGTTGTTGGCGCCGGTGAAGCTGAACTTCTTGAAGGAAATCGGGTCGAGCTGGGTGAGCAGGTCGCGGTTGACGGCGGTCAGTTGGCTGACTTGGCCCCTGGACGTGACGCGATACAAATCGTCCGGCGCGTAGACCGAGTTCGAGGTGTAGAGGACGTCGCCGTTGGGTAGCGCATGCACGTTGCCGGCATGGCCGTCCTTGGTCAGGCGCGTGATCTTGCCGGTGGCCGCATCGACCCGAAACACCGGTTCTTCCAGCGTGTCGCCGGCGGTGACCAGCAGGCTTTTGCCGTCCAGGGCCCAGGCGATGGAGTCGACCGAACGGTCCCAATCCTGGGTCAAGGCCCGCACCTGCCCGCTGGTGAGGTCGCGCAGCATCAGCACTTGGCGATCCGCCTCGTAGGTCGGCCGCGCCATGGCGAAGTAAGCAAGAGTCCGCCCGTCCGGCGAGACGGTCGGCAAATTGTCGGTCGCGTCATTGGCGTCGGTCAAATTGACAGGTGCGGCGCTGCCGTCGCTTGGGCTTGAGAAGATGTCGAGGTTGGTCGACTTCGCCTCGATGCGGCCCGCCTCACGGAGCGCGAAGAAGATTGTCCTGCCGTCGGGTGAAAATGCGATCTCCTCGCCGCCGCCCATCGGCTTGGACGGCGTGTCGCCGACCAACGCACCGGTTAACTGCGCGCCCGCGCCGGTCACCCGCCCGTTCTCCACGGCGAAACCGAACAGGCGCGACTTTACGCCCGGCTCGGCCCACGTGTCCCAGTGGCGGACGAACAATTGGTCGTAAGTACGCCCGCTGCCGGTTTCAGGCTTCTTCGGCAGATGCGCGCAGGCGAAGTCGGGGCAGCGCAGGTCGCGGTCGGCCCACACCACCAACCGGTCACCCGACGGCGCCAGTTTGAAGCCGGCGATATCGCCCTTCAAATTGCTGACCTGCACCGGCGCGCCGCCACGGATCATGCGGAACAATTGATCCTGGCCGCCAGCCTCCATGATGAACCAGATCGAGCCATCGGGGCCGAAGACGGCGTCATGGCCCTTCTCCGCGCCCTTCACCGGCTGCGGCGCAGCGCCTTTGGCCTTGAGGTCGAGCAGGTACGGCGTGTTGTTACGCTTATTGGCCGCGAGATCGGTGCTCGAGATAGTGAAGACGGTCCAGCGCCCGTCGGGCGAAACCTCTGGCGCGCCCAATCGATGCATCATGTGCATGTCGGTCGCGGTCATCGGGCGGGCCAGTACGGCGCTCGGGAATAGGGCGATTGCGGCCGCGCTGACGGCCAAGGCGAGAGTTTTTGTCATGGATGAGGGCCTAACAGGGGCTTTGTTAATGAACGGATACGCTAGACCGGCCGGCCGGTGATCCGGGTGATTTCGCGTTTAACATGCTCGTCAACGATCGCCGGCAAATGCTCGTCAAGCCATTGCTTCAGGATCGGCCGGAGCATCTCGCGGACCATTGCTTCCATCGGATTGACCAGAGGGGGCGGCGGGACGCTGGCGGCGACGGTCGAAAGATTGTCGAGCGCCTGGCGGCTGGCGTCGGCGGCGATTTCGTCGATCAACGGCGGGCCGAGATCGACGGGGGGCGCGAGCGCGGCGGGCTCTTCGAGAATTTCGTCCAGTTCGAGAACGTCGTCTTCCTCTTCGCCGGTGTCGGTTTCCGGCCAGGCCGGTGGTGCCGCGGCGCGCAGTTCCTTCTCTTCGGCGATCACTTTCTTGATCGACGCGAGGATGTCTTCCATCGAGGGTTCGCGGCCACTGGTCTGCATCGCCGCCCTTTTACCTAACGCGTCGGCGGAGTCACGCCCTGCGGCTGCTCGGCGGGGGTGACCGTGCTGGTCGCAGCCGTCGGATGCTTGGGATCGTCAGCCCAGTCATTCCAGTTGCCGGCGACGTGGCGATAATTGCCGAGCGGGTCGTATAAGGCGCCGCCCTCGAGCCCGAGGTCGTCGGCTTCGGCCTGGCCCATCGAATTGAGCAAGGTGAAGCCGGCGACATAGGCTTCACGGCGCGCGGTGACCAATTCGACCTGACTGTTCAACAGTTCCTGCTCGGCGTTGAGAACATCGAGGATGGTGCGGGTGCCGACACTGTTTTCGGCGCGGGCGCCTTCGAGGGCGAGCTCGTTGGCCTTCACCGCGACCTGGCTGGACGTGATCACATCCAGCGCAGCCTGATAGGCAGCAAGGGCCGAACGGGTGTTGGATACGACCAGCCGCTCAGTCGCCACGCGCAGCTCGCCTGCCTGGCCCTCGAGCGCCTGGGCTTGACGAATCCGCGCGGAGGGAAGCCCGCCCTGATAGAGCGGAATGCGGGTTTGCACGCCGACGCTGGTGGCCGTGCCGGTGCGCTCGGCGCCGAGGGTGTCGCCCGATATTGTGTTGGCATAATCGAACGCACCGATTGCCGAGAGGGTCGGCAGGCGCGTGCCGCGGACCGACTTCACATCGTAGCCCGCCGCGATCACCTGACGCGCTGCCGCAATCAGGTCGGGGTTGTTGGCGAGCGCGATTTGAACCGCCTGATCAGGATTTGTCGGGAGGGGCGGAAGCGGCGGCGGCGGCTGAAGCTCGCCCGGCGCCTTGCCGATTACCCGTCGGTAATTCTGCTCGCTCGCCGTCAGCAGGCTCTGGGAAATTTCGAGCCGGCCGCGCTGAAGCGCCAGGCGCGCTTCCGATTGGGCAACGTCGGTGCGCGTCAGATCGCCAATTTCAAACCGGTCGGTCGTCGCCTCGAGGTTGGTCTCAAGCACCTTCACGTTGTTCTGGTTGAGCTCGACGATCGCGCGGTCGCGGATCACGTCCATGTAAGCGCCGACCGCTTCGGTGAAGACATCGCCCTCGACAGCCCGGAGAGTGGCGCGGCCCGCCTCGACGCGGGTCTTTGCCGCCGTGATGCTGTTGCGAACGGTGCCGCCCTGGAACAGCGGAACACTCAAATCCACTCCGCCGGTCAAGAACGGGCCCTTTCCGCCAACGTCGAAGCGTCCGCTACGGGTGAGGTCGCGGGTTACGCCGACGGTGGCTGCGACATTCGGACGTCCCCCGGCGCGGGCGATGGCGACCGTCGAATCAGTCGATTTCAGCGCTTCACGCTGGGCGGTTAGGGTCGGGTTGGCCTGATAGGTCGACGCCAGCGCTTCGCGCAAAGTGTCGGCCGAGGCCGTTCCAGCGGTCAGCAGGGCGATTAAGGCGCCAATGGCAAGATTACGCGTCACGGGCGAAAACTCCGTCAAAAGGTAAAGGCCTTGGGCCGTTCGAATCCGGGCAATGGCGCGACGTCGGCATCGGCGATGGTGCGGAGGCCGACACGTCCGCCAATATTCTGCCCGACGACAAGCCGCGTGACCCCGCGGTCGCTGAGTGCCGCGCCGATGCGCCCGCCTTCGGCCAGTTGGCCGGTGATTGCGTCCGGAATATGTTCGACAGCCCCATCGATCAGGATGATGTCATAAGGCGCCGCACCGGGATAGCCCGCCGCAAGCTTGCCTTCGACAACGGCTATTCGCGGCGCCGCGGCCCTGGCCATCGAGGCCAGATTCGGGTCGCTTTCAATCGCGGTCACGTCGAGGCCGAGGGAGTTGAGGACGGCGGCGCCGTAGCCGCTGCCGGCGCCGACGACCAAGGCTCGCTCGCCAGGGCGGGGCTCGATCTCGCTGAGCAGGCGTCCAATGGCCGCTGGCGGAGCCAGCGCGCGGCCGTTGCCCAGCGGCACCGGGCGGTCACCATAGGCCAGCGCACGAGCAGCGTCGGGAACGAAGTCTTCGCGCGGCAGGCTGGCCATCGCATTGACCACGGCGGCATCGACCACGCCTTCTGGGCGAAGCTGGCTGTCGACCATCGCGCGGCG
>DATHFE010000028.1:0-6225 GCA_035318245.1 Sphingomicrobium sp.
CTAATGGCGATGGCGGCCCGGGGATCGAACGACTTGCCGAAGCGGGAAGCTGCGCCTCGCGCGAAGGCGCGCAAGGCCGCGCGCGCGGATGAGTCGGTGCGGCCGACGGCCGCGGGCGCCGCGCCCGCTGCGCAGACGCGGATGCTTGAGTTCGGCGGTGTGCTGGCGATCGCCGACGCGCTGCCGGTGATGGTCGCATACCTGGGGCCGGACCAGGTCTATCGCTTCGCCAACAAGCCGGTCGCCGACTGGTTCGAGCGGCCGCGCTCCGAATTGCTCGGCAAGTCGATGCCCGAGGTGATGGGCGAGGCCAATTACGCGCTGCGGGCCGACGCGGTGGCGGGGGCGCTGAAGGGCGAGAAGCAGTGGTTCGCGGCGAGCTTCGACCATCCGACGCGCGGCCCGCTGACCACCCAGGCCGAATATATCCCGCACATACTGCCCGACGGCAGCGTCGCCGGGGTGATCATGGTCATCCAGGACATTACCGAGCAGCGTGCGGCCGAGCAGGCGCTGCGCGAGAGCGAGGCGCGGTTCCGGCGGATCGCGGACTCGGCGCCGACGCCGGTGTGGGTGACGCGGCTCGACCGGACGCGGGATTTCGTCAACGACGCTTATGCCGAGTTCCTCGGGGTCAGCCGCGAGGAAGCGCGGACGTTCGACTGGCGCGCAATCATCCACCCCGACGACCGCGACC
This sequence comes from Sphingomicrobium sp., assembly GCA_035318245.1. Lineage (GTDB taxonomy): Bacteria > Pseudomonadota > Alphaproteobacteria > Sphingomonadales > Sphingomonadaceae > Sphingomicrobium. The sequence continues at coordinate 698 of DATHFE010000028.1, forward strand.
GGATCGTCGCGGAATCGGTCGCGGGGGAAGCCAGCGACGGGCCGTTCGAGCTGGTCGGGCGGTACCGGCGCGCGGACGGCCAGTGGCGCTGGCTGCGCAGCGTGTCGCAGCCGCGGCGCGACGGCGAGGGGCGGCTGGTCGGGTTCATCGGCGTGGCCAGCGACATCACTTTGGCCAAGGAGGCGGAGCTGGAGCTGCGGCGGCTGGTCAAGGAGCGGACCGCGGAGCTGAGCGAGAGCGAGCAGCGATTCCGCGCGATCTTCGACACGGTGATGGAGGTGATCGTGCTGTGCGAGCCCGACGGGACGGTGATCGAGGTCAACCGGACGCGGGCGGCGTGGCGCGCCGAGAATGCCCGCGATTCGATCGGCAAGCCGTTGTGGGACGCGCCGACGCTGCAGCGTTACCCGGGTTATGACGTGCTGCTCAAGGAGGCGGTGGCGGCCGCGGCGCGCGGGGAGACGTTCGCCGCCGAGCTGAAGTTCGAGGCCGAGGGCCAGCCGGCGGCGCATCTCGATACGACCATGCAGCCGGTGCGCGGGGTCGACGGCGCGATCCGCTACCTATTGTTCGAAGTGCGCGACATCACCGAGCTGAAAAGCGCGCAGGAGCAGCTCCGCCAGAGCCAGAAGATGGAGGCGCTGGGCCAGCTGACCGGCGGCATCGCCCACGACTTCAACAATCTGCTGACGGTGGTGGTCGGCGGCCTGGACCTGATCACCAAGCGCACCGACGACGCCAAGATCAAGCGCTATGCCGACAATGCGCTGTCGGCGGCCGAGCGCGGCGCGCGGCTGACCGCGCAATTGCTGGCCTTCAGCCGGGTCCAGCGGCTGGAAGTGCGGCCGATCTTCGTCGCGCCGCTCATAGAGAATATGCGGCATCTGCTGCGCAACGTGCTCGGCCCGGGGATCGAGAAGATCTTCGACCTCGACGAGGAACTGATCCCGGTGATGGCCGACCCGACCCAGCTCGAGCTGGCGGTGCTCAACCTCGCGATCAACGCCCGCGACGCGATGCCCGAGGGCGGCACCTTATTCTTCGAAAGCCGCAAGGAGGTGGTCGAGAATGACCCCGAGCTCGACGACGGCGACTATATCGCGCTGTCGATCCGCGATACGGGGACGGGAATGACGCCGGACATCATGGCCCGCGCGTTCGAGCCGTTCTTCACCACCAAGGAGGTCGGCAAGGGCACCGGGCTCGGCCTCAGCATGGTCTATGGCGTGGCGCGGCAATCGGGCGGCACCGCGCGGATCGCGAGCGAAATGGGCGAGGGCACCACGGTCAAGCTCTACTTCCGCCACGCCGAAGGGGCCGACCCCGCGGCCGAGGCCCAGGGCGCCGCGGCCGACGCCAAGGCAGGCGCCGCCACCCGCGCGTCGATATTGGTGATCGACGACGATCCCGACGTGCGCGCCTTCATCGCCGCCAGCCTGGCCGAAGCGGGCTATGTCGTGCGCGAAGCGGCCGACGGCGAGAAGGGCATCGCCAGCTTCGAAAAGAAGCCGCCCGACCTGGTCGTGATCGACTTCGTCATGCCCGGCCTGTCCGGCGCCGAAGTCGCCAACCGCATGCTGGCGGTGCGCCCCGGCCAGCCGATCCTGTTCGTCTCCGGCTTCAGCGAAACCGAAGCGATCCGCCGGCTGGCGCCCGACAAGCCGCTTCTGTCCAAGCCATTCCGCGCCGACGCGCTCGACGCCGCGGTGCGCAGTGCACTAGGCATTTCCTGATGGCGAATTCCGAATTGCTCGAAGCCGGCGAAGCGGCGGCCTTCTTCGACGACTTGCAAGCCCGCGGCAGCGCGATCCTCGGCATCGACGCTTTCGTCCGCAAGGACGGCAAGGTGGTCCCCAGCCTCGACCTGTTGATCGATTGCTCGGCAGACACTCCCGCCAAGGCCAAGCGCCGCTGCAAGGAATTCATCGCCGAAGCGGGCGACGGCATCCTGTTCGAAATCTGGTTCGCGGATTGAATGGAATCGCGGCGTAACATTGAAGCGGCTTGCGACAGCCTACCCTCGATTTGAGCCTTGCGAGCCAATGTCCGTTAACGACCCATTGCGGACGTTAGCCGCGCGCCTACACTGGAGGCATGAACATCGGCCTGCTCATTGCCGGTATCGTTGCGCTTTTGGTCGGCGGCATGGCCATGATCCGCCCCAAAGTGGTTCGCAAGCTGCTCGGACTCGCCGACAGCGAGGCCGCGACCTATGCGCTGCGCATCGGCGGAACGATGGTCGGCTCGTTCGGCCTGGTGCTTGTCGGCTTCGCGGTCGCATTCGCGCTCGTCAAGCCGCTAGGGGGACTATGATCGACGCTTAGAATGTGGACTTGCGGAATGTCCCATTCGCCGGAGCCGAGCCTGGCCAAGGCGGGGCTGCTGACCGTATCTGGATCGCGACGGTTCGCGCAAGATATTGCAAAATAATGGATTTTCAGATATCGGTTCATTCGCCATTCAATTGAAATGGCTCAGTAATTCCTGGTCACCCGAGTTTCATCGCGGTCCTTTTGTGACGGAAACAATGATCCGCGATGCGAATGTAGGGGGAGATATGGAACAGAAATACTGGCTCGACCGCAAGCGAGCGTCGGTCGTAAATGCAGAACAGGCAACGAGCAGTGAGGCGCGGCTGATTCACCTTGATCTGGCGGGGCGTTACAGCGTCAAGGCTGCCGACGAAAAGAACAAACCAGAGGGCTAGCCAGCGGTTGGTCAGATATCTGACGCGACCGAGGATCCCCATTGTTCCTTTTGCGATGCGCGTGTGAGTGGGGCGTTACCGTCACCAACTGAAAGTGCCTCGGTATGTCCGAATCCCTTCGTGTAATCGAGGATCGATAGGTACTTGCAGTCCGCGCGCATCAAGGCTGCATCGGAACTTCCGGGAAGGTCAAAATCGGCAAGGTTGGGGTGCCGTTCTACGAGGAGTGCCCAAGCATGCTTCCGGTCCTTTGGATCGATCACTTCGGACGCGTGCGCGCCGGCAAAGACAGCCTTGGCCCCGTGCATATCCCTAGGCTCCTGGCCGACCGCGATCGACACGCGATTGTCATGCCGGATGTTGGCGAACTTTTGGCTCGATCGAAAAACAAGAAAATAAAGTGCCAGTGCGTCATTAGCGAAACCTACAATGGTCGTCTGCGGCCATCCATCGGGACGCACGGTTGAAATGGCCATGATCCTGTTGGAATCTAATACTTTTGTAGCATTTCCTTCCACTGAAGCCTCCCTGGAGTGTCGCTTGTGAGCCTGGGGTGCGCTCGCTCGCGAGACTGCCACACCTCTATGTGGCGGATCGCCACTGCCTTCAAACGCAGGTCGGCGAGGCAAGGGTCCCAATGTCTGCCTCCCAACCTTGGCGGGCATTCTTTCAGCAGCGGGCGCTAACAAGTTTGAGCCCAACTTTGTTTGCCTCGGTGCGCCTCGCCGCGTAGCCGGACGCCATGAAGCCGAAGCTTTTAACGACGCTGCAAAGCTATTCGACCAGACTTTTCATCGCTGACACCATTGCCGGGGTCACCGTTGCAATGGTGGCTCTGCCGCTTAGCATTGCGATTGCAATCGCTTCTGGAGCACAGCCAGCCGCTGGTCTAGTAACCGCCGTCGTCGGCGGCTTCCTCATCTCCGTCCTGGGTGGAAGCCGCGTTCAGATTGGCGGGCCGACCGGTGCCTTCATCGTAGTCGTCTATGGCGTGATCGAGCAGTTCGGGTTTGATGGCCTGCTCCTCGCTACCTTGATGGCTGGGATCATTCTGGTCGTCGGCGGCTTCCTTCGAGCGGGTCGGTTCATCGCATTGATCCCGGAACCGGTAATCGAGGGCTTCACCATCGGGATCGCTGTCATCATCGCGGCGAGCCAGTTGAAGGACTTGCTCGGTGAAACAGTTTCGCGGTTGCCCGCTGATCTCATTCACATCCTGCCCGCGCTGTGGGCTGCGCGAGCATCGGTCAACTTTGCGGCCTTAGGAATCGGTCTCGGCGCAACCTTTCTCATCATCATATTGCGTCTGTTTGCGACGCGGCTTCCGGGGTCGATCATCGCCATTGCGATTGTCTCAGCGGCGGTGGCGCTCCTGGCACTCCCGGTGGACACGCTGCACTCGCGCTTTGGGAGCCTTCCGAACGGGCTTCCGATGCCTTCACTGCCGCCGATCAGCATCGCGAGAATCAGCCAGCTTCTCCCATCCGCGTTCGTGATTGCATTCTTGGCGGGGGTCGAGTCGCTCCTGTCGGCCTTGGTCGCGGATCGAATGATTGGCGCTGCCCATCGATCGAACGCCGAACTTCTCGCCCAAGGTGCAGCCAATATTGCCTCACCGTTGTTCGGCGGCCTTCCTGCAACGGGCGCCATCGCCAGAACGGCAACGAACGTTCGGGCTGGGGGACGTACTCCAGTCTCGGGTATCGTCCACGCTGGTACGATCCTGCTGGTGATGGTGGCCGCCGCGCCGCTCGCCGGGTATCTCGCAATGCCTGCGCTTGCTGGACTCTTGATTGTCACAGCTTGGGTGATGAGTGAACCGCAGCGGTGGCCGGAGCGTTTGCGAGCGCGGTCCAGTGATCGCTTCCTTCTGTTTCTCACGTTCAGTCTAACCGTCTTGAGCAGTTTGACCGTCGCGATCGCTGTTGGCACCGCTGTAGGCTTGGCTCAACGCCTGATCCGGCGAGATACGCCTCCTGCTGAATGGTCCGCTCCTGAACGCTGAGCGTGCAATGTCCGCTTTCCACCCTTTCCGGCCGTCTGCGTCCGATCCATTGCGTCCGTTAACGTCGATGTCCCGCTTGTCACCAGCCGCTTGCCTGCAAATGCAGTTAATTGCGCGGTTAATGGAATCGGATTAAGGGGCCGGCACCCACGGCGCTCGCGCTGCGGCGCTGAAAACCGTGGCTGAAAATCTCTCGTTTCCCTCTTTTTTGAAGAAGGGTCGGACGATGATGAGACGCCCAAACACCACTCAGTTGAACCCCAGGCGCCCCCCGTCGCGCGCGCTGCTCGCGGCCGCCGCCATCGTGGCACTATCGCTTCCGCAAGGCCTGTCCGCCGGAGGTGTGGTCAAAATCCCCTTTAGCCCGGCCAATTTCTCGAACCCGCTCAACATCAACAATCCGCTGATGCCGCTAATCCCCGGGACCACGACCGTTTTCCGCGCGACCGGGCCCGACGTGTGCGAGGAAGTTCGCACGACGGTGACCAACCAGGCCAAGGCGATAGCGGCCGGCGTTACGGCGCGGGTGGTCGAGGATCTGGCTTATGAAGACGAGGGCTGCGACGGAGGCCTGGTCAAGGTCGAGGACACGCGCGACTGGTTCGCCCAGGATAATGCCGGCAACGTCTGGTACATGGGCGAGGACAGCAAGAGTTGCGACGGCGACGTGTGCCACCCAAGCGAAGGCTCATGGGAGGCGGGCGCGGATGTCGCGGGCGCGGGCTTTAACGCCGTCGCCGGGATCATCATGCTCGCTCACCCGACCTCCGGCGACCAATATTACCAGGAATTCTACCCCGGCCATGCCGAGGACCA
>DATHFE010000029.1:0-4343 GCA_035318245.1 Sphingomicrobium sp.
ACGCTGGCGATCATGGCGACCCGCTATGGCGAGCAGAACGGACGCGGCGTAGGCTATGGCGAGAGTGTCAGGATCGGCGAGGTCGATGTAGGCTTTGTCCCCGCCGGCCATGTGCTCGGCTCAGCGCAGATCATCCTCGAGTATCGCGGCGAGAAAGTGGTCGTGTCGGGGGACTATAAGCGCCGTCCCGACCCGACCTGCGCTCCGTTCGTGCCGGTGCCGTGCGACATCTTCATCACCGAGGCGACCTTCGGCCTGCCGGTGTTTCGCCATCCCGACACGGGCAGCGAGATCGACCGGTTGCTCCACCGGCTCCATGCCGATCCGGAGCGGTGCGTGCTGGTCGGGGCTTATGCATTGGGCAAGGCACAGAGGGTGATCACGGAATTGCGGGCGCGGGGGCATGACGAGCCGATCTATTACCACGGCGCGATGGAGCGATTGTGCCGGCTCTACGAGGAATTGGGAGTCGAATTGGGCGATTTGCGGCCGGTGGCGGGGGCGACGAAGGAGGAATTGAAGGGGCGGATCATCATCTGCCCGCCGGGCGCGCTCAACGACCGCTGGTCGCGGCGGCTGCCCGACCCGGTGACGGCGATGGCGTCGGGTTGGATGCGCATCCGTCAGCGCGCGCGGCAACGGAATGTCGAGCTGCCTTTGATCATCTCCGACCATGCCGACTGGGATGAGTTGACCCAGACCATCCAGGATGTCGCGCCCAACGAAGTATGGATCACCCACGGCCGCGAGGACGCGCTGATGCATTGGTGCATGCTCCACCAGATCAAGGCGCGGGAGTTGAATCTCGTCGGATATGGGGATGAGGACGATTAGATTGCGGAATGCCCGGCGTCGGCCGCAATCCTTTCGAGCGTCTCCTTGGCGCGCTTGCGGTCGATGATCAAAGCCGCCGTCTGGGTGACCAGGTCGACCAGCGCCAGGTCGCGGACGGTCGCCTCACGCGGCTCGCGGTGATACATGGCGAAGGTGCCGAGGACTTTGGGTCCGGCGGCGATGATCGGAGTCGACCAGCACGCGCGTAGTCCGTGCGGAAGCGCGACCACCTTATACTCGGCCCACAAGGGATCGGTCGCAATGTCGTTGACGAAGACTGGCCTGCCGGAAAAAGCGGCAGTCCCGCAAGACCCCGCGCACGGGCCAATCTCGCCGCCGTCGATCGCCTCCATGTAAGGAATGGGCAGGCTCGGCGCGGCGCCGTGCCGAAGGTGCCTGCCGTCCGCATCGAGCAGGAGGATCGACCCGAGGACGCCAGTGCGCGAAGTCGATTCGACGATGCTTATGAGCGCGCTCAGTGTCTCCTCTAGCGGGCCATCCCCGATGGCCAGCTCGAGCACCTTGTTGTGCGCCGTGCGGATGGTTTCGTTGCGCTGGTCGCCGGTAACTTCGTGGCCCTGTACGAAAACACCAGCCCGCCTGCCATCGTCAGCGGTCAGCGGCTGGAAGACGATGTCGACGAAGACTTCCTCCGGTCCCTCACCGGAACGAGCGACCCGCATGCTCATCCGGCGTTCGACCAGGGCCTCGCCCGTGATGGAGGCCGCGTCCAGCAGGGCGACGAATTCCTGGCCCTCCAAGGCGGGCAGGGCATCCGCAAGTGTTTTACCGGTAAGCTCGCGCTCGCCGACCAGGTCGTGGAACGCCAGGTTGGCCATCGCGAACTTGTGATCTTCGCCTTCGAGCAGCGCCATGAAGCCGGGTGCCTGCTCGAACATGTGCTGGAGCCGTTCATGCTCCCCGGGTGCAAGGGCTTGAGCGCTTTCCGGAGCAAGCTGGTCTGCCATGGCTTCGTCATACAGAAACGGCGCGCGCGCGTCACGGTCGCGATTGTTGTATGCTCCACCAGAAAAAGTCGCGGGAATACAATTTGATCGGCTATGAAGATGAGGACGATTGATGCAGAAGTGTCCACTGCGGACGTGCTGATATTCGCGGCCCAGTCGCCCTGCTGCTAAGAGGGCAAAAGCGCGGGAGTAGACGCGATGGAGACTGACTCGATCCGCAGCAGCGGCGACAACACGCTTGTCGACATATGGATCGACGGGAAGATGCGAAGCATCGCTGTATCCGGCGAGGCCATTGCGGCTTTCCTCCGCCTAGCGCCAGATCAAGCAGCATTGGCGGACGAGGATCGCCGGGAGTTCGTGAGGACGCATTTGGATTTGGTGGTGAACATGGCGAGAGACCGGCTTCGCGATATGGATCCTGGCGCCAGCGCGATTGCGATTGATGCCAATTCAGGCAGGGCACAGCCACGCGCGCAGGGTGGTGACCGCGGGCCGGGCGACCGACGGAAGGGCGATCGTCGCAAGGCCAACCTCGGGCCGCCAACCTCGGGCGAACGCCGCCGCTGAGCAGCTCCGCAAACCTAGTGCGCGGCTTCGACGCGCTCGACAGCTGAGTTTGTCAGCTGATGCACTGGCGCATGCTCCACCAGATCAAGGCGCGGGAATACAATTTGGTCGGGTTATGAGGATGTGGACGAGGAATGACGCTCTTTCTTCTGCATTCGCTCTCCGATCCCCTGCACCGCGCGCCCTCGCTCCTGCATCAGCTGGCCGCAGCTTTGCAGGAGCGACTTCAAACTGGCATCCGTCATGCTCGATGCTTCCGCCACGATTGCCGATTCGAGGTCGAGATCGGGACTTCGGCCGTCAACTCTTCCAAGGAAGTATTGGCCGCCAATCGTCGCAGCCAGGCTGGCGGCCTTGTCTTCGCTTTGTGCCGTGGCTGACATCGCGAGGAAACAGCGCAGGTCCTTGCTGGTTTCAGGATCGACGGGCGCGGCTGCGGCCAACACCAAAGGTGCTATCGCCACAACAAGATATGCTCTCATTACGCATTGCCTTTGCGATTAATGCGCAGCTTCGACAGCTGCGATTCCGCTTGCCTCAAGCTGCCGATTGATAGTCTCTATCAGGCGCGCGAGTCCCGCCTGATCCCTTGCTTCGGCCCGTGCGACCAAAACGTCCTGAGTGTTTGAAGCCCGAAGTAGCCACCAGCCGTCGGAAGTCCTGACCCTGACGCCGTCAGTCGAGTTGACCTCCGCCCCTTCGGCAGCGAGGCGCGCGGCGACTTCCCCGATCGCCGCGAACTTGCGGGTGTCGTCGACCTGGAAGCGCAGCTCGGGGGTCGCGACCGATTTTGGCATCGCGTCTTTCAGCTCGGTCAGGCTGCGGCCGCTGGCGCTGATCGCGCGGATCAGGCGGATCGCGGCGTAGAGCGCATCATCGAAGCCGTACCACTCATGCTTGAAGAAGATATGGCCGCTCATTTCACCGGCGAGCGGCGAGCCGGTTTCCTTCATTTTCGACTTGATCAGGCTGTGGCCAGTTTTCCACATCAAGGGCTTGCCGCCCAATTCGGCGATCCGGTCGAACAGGGTCTGGCTGGCCTTGACGTCGGCGATGATCGTCGCGCCGGGGCAGGCGGCGAGGACCGGCTCGGCCAGCAGCATCAGGATCTGGTCGCCCCAGATGACGCGGCCGAGGCCATCAACCGCGCCGATGCGGTCGCCGTCGCCGTCGAAGGCGATGCCGAAGTCCAGGTTTCCCCTGGCGACGAGGGCCTTCAAGTCGGCGAGATTGGCTTCGACCGTGGGGTCGGGGTGATGGTTGGGGAAGGTGCCGTCGATCCTGGTGTGAATCGCGTGATGCTCGCCGGGGAGCTTGGTCAGCAGCCGGTCAAGCGCTTCGCCCGCGGAGCCATTGCCGGCGTCCCAGCCGATTCGGAACGGCTTGCCGTCGAAGCCCTGGAGCAGGCGGTCGACATATTTGTCGAGGATATCGGCATCGGTGACAGTGCCGCGCTTGCCATCGTTCCAGTCGCCGGCAGCAGCGCGGCGGCCGAGCGCCTGGATCTCCTCGCCGAACACCGAGCGGCCGTTCAGCACCATCTTGAAACCGTTATAATCGGCCGGGTTGTGGCTGCCGGTGACCTGCATGCCGCCGCCAACGTCCATCGTCGCGGCGGCAAAATAAAGCATCGGGGTCGGACCGAGGCCGATGCGGACAACATCGAGGCCGCCCGACGTCAGCCCTTCGACCAGCGCCTCTTCGAGCCTGGGCGAGTGGAGGCGGCCATCACGCGCGACGGCAATGCGGGTGACGCCTTCGGAAGCAGCGAGCGCGGCGAAGCTCTTGCCCAAGGCGAGCGCGTCGGCCTCGTCGAGTGTCTCGCCGACCAGACCACGGATGTCATATTCGCGCAGGATCGACGGGTGAAATTTGTGAGACATATTACTCTTTTGGTCAGACGGCGGCGGCGATCGCGGCCGGTTCGGCGTCGAGCATTTCGGCGCTCGGAATGCCAAGGCCGGCAATCAT
>DATHFE010000030.1:0-5237 GCA_035318245.1 Sphingomicrobium sp.
TCGAGCTCCTTCTTCTTCGGCAGATCGCCGTGGAGGAGGAGGTAGGCGACCTCCATGAAGCTGCTATTCTCGGCCAATTGGTCGATTGGGTAGCCGCGGTGCAGCAATATGCCCTTGTCGCCGTCGATATAGGTGATCGCGCTCTGGCAGCTGGCGGTCGAGGTGAATCCGGGGTCGTAGGTGAACATGTCGGTATCCGCATAGAATTTGCGGATGTCGACGACGTCGGGACCGACCGAGCCGTTCAACTGGACGAATTTATGCTCCTTGCCTTCGCTGGTCGTGAAAGTCGCAATCTTGTCGGTCATTCCTGAGGCTCCACCAACTGGTCGGCTATCCGGTTGAGACTTTCGCCCTGCCCCAGCAAGGCCAGCACGTCAAAGATTCCGGGGGAGGTCGTCTGCCCGGTCAGCGCCGCCCGGAGCGGCTGGGCGAGTTTGCCGAGTTTTACGCCTGCATCTTCGGACACGAGGCGCACAACGGCCTCGGTTGAATCGTGGTTCCATTCGGAGAGTTCCGACAGCTTGGCATGGACCTTAGCGAGTAAGGCGCGAGTGTCGGAGTCGAGCAGCGCCGCCGCCGCGGGGCTTAGTTCAAGCGGGCGGTTGGCGAACAGGAATGCCGCATTTTCCGTCAGTTCGTGAACATCTTTGGCTCGGGCTTTCAATTCCGGCATGGCTTTGATGAGCAGGGTCTTTTGATCGCTGTCCAGGCCGCCCCGCCGGTCGGCGACGAGGCTGGCGAGCCGCGCGTCGTCGGCTTCGCGAATGTAGTGGCCGTTCAAATTTTCGAGCTTTTTCATGTCGAACCGCGACGGCGACTTGCCGACATGGTCGAGGTCGAACCAGGCGACCGCTTCGTCCCTGGAGATGATTTCGCTGTCGCCGTGACCCCAGCCGAGTCGCAGCAGATAGTTGAACAAAGCCTCGGGGAGGATGCCGAGCTCGTCGCGATAGGCATCGACGCCCAAGGCGCCGTGCCGCTTCGACAATTTGGCCCCGTCCGGCCCGTGGATCAGCGGGATATGTGCGTAGGTCGGAACTGGCCATTCCATCGCGCGGATGATCACCAGTTGGCGGAACGCGTTGTTGAGATGGTCGTCACCGCGGATAATGTGGGTGACGCCCATGTCATGGTCGTCGACCACCACGGCCAGCATGTAGGTCGGGGTGCCGTCGGACCTCAGCAGGACGAAGTCGTCGAGCTCGGCATTAGCGACCGCGACCCGGCCCTGGACCAGATCCTCGATCACCGTCTCGCCCTCGCGCGGGGCTTTCAAACGGATCACGGAGGGCGCGCCTTCGGGAGCGGAGGCCGGATCGCAATCGCGCCATTCGCTGTCGATGCGGAACGGGCGGCGCTCGGCCTGCGCTTTCTCGCGCCGCGCGGTCAGCTCCTCGGGCGTCAGATAGCAGCGATAAGCCGCGCCGCGCTCGATCAATTGGTGGGCGACCTCGGCGTGACGCGCCTCGAACTGCGACTGGAAATAGGGGTCCCCGTCGCCACTGATCCCAAGCCAATCCAGGCCATCGAGGATCGCGTCGACGGCCGGCTGCGTCGAGCGGGCGCGGTCGGTGTCTTCGATCCGCAGGAGATATTTGCCGCCGTGGTGGCGCGCGAACAGCCAGTTGAACAAGGCCGTGCGCGCCCCGCCGATATGCAGGAATCCGGTCGGCGACGGCGCGAAGCGCGTCACGACTGGCGATTGATGGCTTGCGCTCAAGCGCGCTTTCCTTTGTCTTGGGGCAAGATGGAATGGGTCAGCGCCCCTAACATAGAGGATGCGCCTCTGCCACCGGGCGCGATGGCGGAATGGCGGGCACGCTTTTTGGCGGGCCGGGGGTCGCTCGAACGCTGGCTGGAGCGGGAGCGGGGACAGCTTCCGCCATGGTTCGTGGTCGGCTTCGGCGGAGGGATCGCGGCGTGGTTCTGGCTGTCGGGACCCAGACAATGGGCCGGCTTCCTTTGCTTCGCGGCGGGGATTGCGCTGATTGGCTGGACCATCAGAGAAGGCCGGACCGAACGAGCGTTCGGCTGGTTCGGCCTTGCCCTTTGCCTCGGTTTCTCCTTGATCTGGGCGCGGGCCGAGATGGTCGCGTCACCTCGGCTCGAACGCCCGACGGTCGCGACCATCTCAGCCACCGTCGAACGCGTGGAGACAATGGCGGCCAAGGGCGACCTCCGCCTGACTTTGGCGCCGAGCGGCGGCGCCCTCCCGCCTCGAATCCGCGTTTCGATTGCCGAGAAAGACGTTCCGCAAGGCATCGGCCCCGGCGCGATGGTCGAACTTCGCGCCCGACTCGCGCCTCCGCCGCCAATGGCGTTGCCCGGGTCGCACGACTTTGCGCGCGATCTCTGGTTTCGCGGCATAGGCGGAGTCGGGCGCGCGGTCGGGCCGCTGAAGATCGTCAAACCCGCGCCCGGCGGAGGCCTGGACTCGGTCCGCACCTCGCTCGATCGTCATATCCGTGCCGCGCTTCCGGGCCCGAGCGGGACGATCGCAACCGCTTTCGCCACCAGCGACCAGGGGTCGATCAGCAAGGACGACGCCGACGCGATGCGGCGCAGCGGGCTTGCCCATCTGCTGTCGGTCAGCGGATTGCACATCGCTGCCGCGGTTGGCGCGGCAATGTTCCTGTCGCTGCGCCTGCTCGCCTTGAGCGAAAGGCTGGCACTGCGCTTCAACCTCGTGCTCGTCTCAGCGGGGTTCGGCGCTCTTGCGGGCATAGCCTACACTCTTCTGACGGGGGCGCAGGTGCCGACGGTACGCAGCTGCATCGCGGCGTTGCTGGTGCTGGCCGGGATCGCACTCGGCCGCGACGCGATCAGTTTGCGGCTAGTCGCGGTCGGCGCCTTGGTTGTGCTTATCTTCCGTCCCGAAGCGATCGTCGGCGCCAGCTTCCAGCTGAGCTTCGCCGCGGTCACGGCGATCGTCGCGCTGCACTCATTGCCGTCAGTCCGTGCGCTGTTCCAGCGCCGCGACGAAGGGATCATCGCGCGCTGCGTGCGAGCGCTCGGCGCGATGGTCCTGACGGGGCTGGCGGTCGAGATCGCCCTTATCCCCCTGGCGCTGTATCATTTCCACCGGGCCGGGCTCTACGGGGTGGCGGCCAACATCGTCGCTATCCCGCTGACCACTTTCGTCATCATGCCGTTGGAAGCCGCGGCGCTGCTTCTCGACACGATCGGTCTTGGCGCGCCTTTGTGGGCCGCGACCGGATTCGCCGTCGATCTGCTGCTCGGCATGGCTCACCGTGTCGCTAACGCCAGCGGGGCGGTCGCCTTGCTTCCGGCGATGCCGAGGGCCGCCTTCGCGATGATCGTCATTGGCGGGCTGTGGCTGTGCCTGTGGACCACGCGGGCGCGATTTCTCGGTCTGGTCCCGGCGGCACTTGGCGCCATGTGGGCGGCGGCGACGCCCTCGCCCGACTTGCTTGTCACCGGAGACGGCCGCCACCTTGCCTTGGTTGGAGCCGACGGCACCCCGGCTTTGCTTCGCGACCGTACAGGCGAATTCGTGAGTGATCTGATGGGCGAGGCGGCGGCCTATGACGGCGAGCCTAGTTTCCTTGCCGCGAGCGATTTCGCGCAGTGTAGCCGCGACGCCTGCGTCGCCAGGATCGACCGCGATGGGCGCAGCTGGCACATTCTCGCCACGCGCTCGTCAACATTCATGGACTGGCGCAAGTTCATTGCCGCCTGCGTCGAGGCCGACATCGTCGTCGCCGACCGCAAATTGCCGCCGCAATGCGCGCCGCGCTGGCTCAAGCTCGACCGATTGGCGCTGGCCGAGACAGGCGGGCTTGCGATTCGCCTGGACCAGAACCCGCAGGTCGACAGTGTCGCCGACCGGATCGGTGCCCATCCGTGGGCTGAATAAGGGCTAGTTGCCGCCGGTATGGGCGACGGCGACGACATTGCCTGAGGGATCGCTGAATTCGAAACGTCGGCCGCCGGGAAAGCTGAAGATCGGGCGCGTGATCTGGCCGCCGGCGGCGCTGACCGCTTCGAGCGCCGCCTCGAGATCATCGACCTCGATCACCGGCAATAGTGCTTTCGGGGCTTCGGCGGCATCACCCTGCAGCCCCAGATCGACGTCGCCGCCACCGGCCCCGCCCAGCGTCGCGGAATAGGTCGGGCCGAAGTCCGCGAAGATCCAATCGAACGCATTCGCATAAAATTCGCGGCATGCCGCGATATCGGTCGCGGGCAATTCGACGTAATTGATCCGCGCCATCAGTAGCGCCGGATCAGGCCGGCGAGGCGGCCCTGGATGGTCACCTGCTCGGGGCGATAGCGCTGCGGCTCATAGTGACGGTTGGCGGGATCGAGCCGGATCATCTGACCTTCGCGGCGGAAGGTCTTCAGCGTCGCTTCGGCCTCGTCGATCAACGCGACGACGATTTCGCCATCGCGCGCCGTATCGACCCGGCGGATCAGCGCGAAGTCGCCGTCGAGGATTCCCTCTTCGACCATCGAATCGCCCGACACTTCCAAAGCATAATGCTCGCCCGGTCCGAGCAAGGCGGCGGGAACCGCGAAACCTTCGGTGCCCTGGAGTGCCTCGATCGGCGTGCCTGCAGCGATTCGGCCGTGCATCGGGATTTCGATCGTGTCGTTGGCCGCGGCGCGGATGATCGGCGGACCGGCCATCGAGGCGGGGGCCGACGCCGTAATCTCGGGCATCTTGACCACTTCCAGCGCGCGGGCGCGGTTCGGCAGGCGGCGGATGAACTGGCGTTCCTCGAGCGCCGAGATCAGCCGGTGGACGCCGGATTTGGATTTGAGGTCGAGCGCCTCGCGCATTTCATCGAAGCTCGGGCTGACCCCCGTCTTGCCCAAACGGTCGTGAATGAAGCGGAGCAATTCATGCTGCTTGGCGGTGAGCATCAGAAGGTCACTCCCATGTTCCGATGGAACGAACGGGGAACGTGTAGGAAACATCGCGACTCGCGTCAAGCCGCCTCCGTACATAGGCGCAAGAAGGCGTCGAGCAGGGCGTGCCCATGCTCACTGGCAACGCTTTCGGGATGGAATTGCACGCCGTGGACTGGCGCAGATTCGTGCCGCATCCCCATCACCAATCCGTCGTCGCTCCAGGCGTTGGCGAGAAGCGGCGGTGCCGGGTCCGTCACGGCGAGCGAGTGATAACGGGTCGCGGCTAGCGGAGAGGGCAGGCCGGCAAACACGCCGGACGAATCATGGCGTACCTGGGCAATCTTGCCGTGCATCGGCGC
>DATHFE010000031.1:0-9575 GCA_035318245.1 Sphingomicrobium sp.
ATGCGCGGATGGATTCAGGCGGCGGCAATTGCGCTGCTGGTAACAAGCATTCCGGCGGCGGCGAAGCTGGGCAAGCCGGCGGATGTCGCGGCAGCGGTCGCGGCGACGGGTGCGCGGACGCCCGCCAACATTGAACTGGACGCCGGCCGCAAGCCCGCCGAGCTGCTCAATTTCCTCGGCCTCAGAGAAGGCATGCGGGTGATCGATATGTTCGGCGGCAACCTTTATTGGTCCGAGATCATGGCGCCCGCAGTTGGACCCACCGGGCAAGTGATCATCTGGAACCCGGCCCAATTCACGAACGCCAAGCGGCTCGCGGCGTTCGCCGCATTCAACGCCAAGACGCCCAACGTGTGGTTCATCTCGAGCCCGTTCGAGGCGCCAGACCTGAGCCCTGGCCGCTATGACTTGATGCTGATGAATCTGGATTATCACGACGTCTATTGGCAGAGCGCCGAGCGCAAGATCCCGCGGATGGAACCGGATGTTTGGCTGAAGACACTGTACGGAGCGATGAAGCCCGGCGGGACCGTCGGGATCGTCGACCATGTCGGACCGGCGGGCGATACGCGGGCGGTCGTCGAGAAGCTTCACCGGATCGACCCGAAGGTGGTCCTTGCCGATTTCAAGCGCGCCGGATTCGTATTGACCGGAACCAGCAAATTGCTGGCGAACCCGGCCGATGATCATAGCCTGCTGGTGTTCGACCCGGCGATCCGCGGCAAAACCGACCGCTTCATCTATCGCTTCAAGCGCCCACGCTGAGCATGGCCAAGGGTTCGAGTACGCGTAACACCGTCGCGATCCTCGGCGCGCTGATCGGCGGGCTTTTGCTCGGCATCGCCGCGGCGGGGATCGACGCCCCATGGCGCGACCCGGTGACCCGCGCTGCGCTGGTTGTCGGCGGGCTGTGGCTCGACGCGCTGAAGATGACGGTCATCCCGTTGATCGTTGCCTTGCTCGTCACCGGGATCGTCGGCAGTGCCGAAGCTGCGCGCGCCGGCGGATTGGCGACCCGGTCGATCCTGTGGTTCGTGGTCGTGCTGAGCGCGTCGGCGATCTTCGGCGGGGTGATGATGCCGGCGCTGCTGACAATCTTCCCGTTGCCGCAGTCGGCGGCAGAGGCGCTCCGTGTTGGCCTCGCCAGTGTCGATGCCGGGGCGACCGCGGGCGCGGTGCCGAGCACGGCCGATTTCCTGCGCTCGATCATCCCGCCGAACGTCATCGCGGCGGCGGCCGAGGACAAGATTCTGCCGTTGGTTGTGTTCACCGCAATCTTTGGATTCGCAATGACGCGGATCGAGGCGAAACCGCGCAAGGCGCTAGCCGGATTTTTCGAGGCGATCGCCGAGACGATGCTGGTGATGATCGGCTGGGTATTGTGGGTCGCGCCGGTCGGCGTGTTCGCTTTGGCCTTCGCGGTCAGCGCCGGGGCGGGCGCGGCAGCATTGGGTGCGATCGCCCATTATGTCTTGCTGATCTCCTCCCTTGGATTGCTGATCGTCATCGCCTCTTATGGCGTCGCGGTGATCTTCGGGCGGGTTCCGCTGGGCGTGTTCGCCCGCGCGATGGTCGCCCCGCAGGCGGTGGCGATCTCGACCCAGTCGTCGCTCGCGTCGCTTCCGGCGATGCTGACGGCTGCCAAAGAGATAGGGATCAACGAGACCTCGGCCGACGTCACTTTGCCGCTGGCGGTGGCGTTGTTCCGGGCGACCGGGCCGGCGATGAACTTCGGCGTGGCATTCTATGTCGCGCACTGGTTCGGGGTCGAGCCGAGCGCGCTGCAAATGGTCGCGGCAATCGCACTGGCATCGGTGATGAGCTATAGCGCGGTCAGCCTTCCGGGGCAGATCAGCTTCGTTACGTCGATCGCGCCGATCGCGCTGGCACTGGGCGTTCCGATCGAGCCATTGGCATTATTGGTCGCAGTCGAGACGATCCCGGATATCTTCCGCACGCTCGGCAATGTGATGATGGATGTTTCGGTGACGGCGGCGGTCGACCGGCGTTTTGATCGGAAGGCCGCACCAGCCCACACCCCCGCCCGGCCTCCCACAGAGTAACCTGGATTGGGAGGCCGGGCGGGGGTGCGGGCTGGCACAGGTTCGAGCGCAGCGAGCAGCGATGACTCTCAGCGCCTGGAGATTTCGCGCACCGCGTCTGAATAAAGCCGCCCGACCGGCTGTTCCTCGCCGTCGGACAGGCGGGCGATCCAGCGGCCCGAGGGATTGCGGTAGAAGCCGCTGATGAAATCGCGGCGGACGATCGCCGAGCGATGCAGGCGGATGAACAGTTCGGGGTCGAGCCCATCCTCCAGCGCGGCCATTGAATGATGGATAAGCCAGCTGCGGCGCCCGACGTGGAGCCGCATATAATCGCGCTCGGCCGACACACGGTCGATGTCGCGCGCGGCGATACGCACCAGTCCGCTGATGTCCGACGCCCAGAATTCATCAAGGCGGTTGCTTGGCGGCGGTGGCGCGGGGTGGGGCGGCTGGCCGCGATTGATGACGAACGCGCGGGCGCGGTCGATCGCGCGTTGCAGACGCACCGGATCGACCGGCTTCATCAGATAATCGACTGCGGCGATTTCAAACGCGGCAACGGCGAACTGGTCGAAGGCAGTGACGAACACGACGGCGGGCGGAGGACGCTGGCCAGCGAGGGCGCGGGCAACTTCGATTCCATCGAGGCCGGGCATGGCGATATCGAGCAATAGCATGTCGGGCTTCAGCGCTTCGGCGAGGCGCACGGTAGCTTCGCCGTCGCTCGCCGAGCCGACCAGATCGACGCCCTCGCACCGCGCCAGCAGCAGTTGCAGGCGCTCGGCGGCTAGCGGCTCATCGTCGGCGAGGAGGACGCGGAGATGGTTCGGGTCAGTCATCGGCATCAACCGGCAGGGTGATCGAGACCGCGTAGCCGCCGTCTTTGGTCGGCCCGTAGCTGCACGAAGCGCGCGCGCCGAACCGTGCCGTAAGGCGCTGGCAGACGTTGGCGAGGCCGACCCCCGTGCCTTCGTGGACATTATTTTCGGAGCCCGAGGCGGGACGCGAATCGGAGACGGGATGGTTGGCGATATCGAGCCGCATCCGACCGGTGCCGAGCGGCATCGCGACGATGCTCAAAAGCACCGTGCCGCGCGACGCCGACACGCCATATTTGATCGCATTCTCGACGATCGGCTGGAGCAGCAGGGCCGGCAAGCGGACGTTCTCCAACTCGGCGGGAACGTTGATCTCGACCTTGAGGCGCTTGGGGAAACGGACTTTTTCGATGTCGAGATAGAGCCGCTGCATGTTGATTTCTTCGGCCAGCGTGACGTCCGCTGTGGGATCGAGCGACAGGCTGGAGCGGTAAAAGGTCGACAGCGCGAGCAGCATCGATTCCGCTTTGTCCGGCTTGCCAGTCATGATCAGCGACGACAGCGAATTGAACGTGTTGAACAGGAAATGCGGGTTGACCTGGTAACGCAGCGCCCGGACCTGAGCAGTCTGAGCGCTTCGCTCGGCCTCGGCGGCGCGGCGCTGGGCGCGAAGTGCCTGGGCCTGCGACAAAGCGGCGAGGTAGAACGCACTCCACGCGGCAAAGAAAAAGAACCAGATAACCGCCGTGTCGGCGCCGTACCGCAGCTGCTTGAAAGGGTCGAGCTCGTACATTTGGGGCCAGGTCAGCACCAGCGGATCATCGGCCTTGCGCTCGATCCTGACCGTATTGCCCTTTTCAACGATGATGAATCCTTCGCGAGCCTGGTATCGGAACTCCTCCTTCGATTCGTGCATGAAGCGCTCCGAAAAGAGCAAAATACCGGCCTGGGCCGCGGCCGCGGCGAGGGAGGCGAGGGCCGCGGCCACCGCCTTGCGGCGAATATTCGAGTTCCGCGCGAAAAAATTGATAGCCAGATAGACCGCGACGGTGAGCAGGATTCCGGCGGCAACGATGATCGCCTTGTTGCGAAGCGTGGTCAGCGGATCGGTGCCCAGAAAAGCCCGGGCGACGACAGTCGCGGCGTAGACCAGCCAGAAGCCGAGGATCGACTTCATCGCCAGGCGCCAATCGGCGAAACGTCCGCTGTCCCTGCTATGCCAATCGCTCATGCCAACCTGTTGATGGAAGCGCCTGGCAGAAGCAATCCGGCGCCGGGACGTTTGCAGAAACCAATCCGCTCCCGGTCGAACAATCGCTCTACGAACGGTGGAACGCGCCGTCCGCTCCGCTCGTTCAAGATATTGACGCGATTGGAGATGCTCGTGACCACGACCGACAAATCGACCAAGCCGCAGACGGAGCGCGCCGAACCCGAACGCGAGCTCGAACAGGAGTTGAAGAAACGGCCGCACGACCTCGACAAAAAGGTCGATGTCGGCAGCGATGAATCGATGGATGCGTCCGATCCGAGCGCCGCAGTCCAGCCCGGACAGTCCGATGAACCGGTGCCTTCGTCGGGCTTTCCTGAATAAATGTTCAGGATTCGAGCGCGTTGTAAATAATCAACACTTGGTCCGAGATGTGACGGACCGTGAACATTTCATGTTGCCGATATGACCGCCCCGTGATTCTTTGTGAACGGGGGTGGGATCATGGTTAAGCTTTTCGCAAGTGTCGCGTGTGCATGATCCGACCTAGGGCAAAGGAGTCGGAGTAATGACGACGCGGACGAGTCAGCCTGCCGGTGGCACGCTGCTCATATCGGAAATGAAGGAATTCGCTGGATTCCCGAAAGCGACGCAGCGGTATATCCGCCGCTCGCTCGATGTGGCTTACGGCCGCCGCGACCCGCTCGATTGCTGGGCGCGCGATGAAGGCGAAGTCGCTTCGATCCGCGCGCAGACTCGCCTCTACAAGCAGATCGACCATCTTCGCCAGCAAGTGCCCGACGACAGTGGGCTCGACATGATCGAGCCGTTCCTCGGCCTGCTGATCACTTTGACCGCGTTCGACCTCGGCCAGGACCGGCTCCCCAATTTTGCCGCTTACCGCTTTCTTTATGAGCGGCTGATCGGTGCTGCGGCGCGGCCGTGGCTGCCCGCGGCATTCTGCGCGGCGGCAGCTTTGCCGCACCTCCATCCCGAGCGGCGCCGGATATTGCTGCAGTCGATCAGCGAAAGCGCGGCGACCGCGCCGGGCTGGTCGAACCGCGAGCCGGTATTCTGGCCGGAATGGGTCGAGAAGGTCGACATCGCCGCAGCGGCCTAAGCTTCGAGTTTAACCGACGGAAACAGGCGGGCGAGCTGTTCCAGGCTCGCCCGCGCATTCTTGTGGTGGACGAAGATTCCGCCGGCGTCCTTCCATTTCTGTCGATGATCGGCGCGGTCGTCGACCAGCACGTCGCCTTTGGTCATGTGGCGATATTTGTCGCGCGCCAGGCAGGTAATGATTTTCGTTCCGGGAAAATGCTTTGCCGCCCAACGGACTTTCTGGGGCGCGGCCCAATTGCCGATCGGCAGGCCGGTGAGGATCGTCGGATTGAGATGCGCGACCGCGTCGAACAATTGACGCGCATCGGGCATTTCGGGAAGCGTGGCATAGAAATCGGGTGCCTTTGCGATCCGCCGCCAGAATTCGCTTTTGCCATGACGCGCCTCGAACTCGTGCGGCGTCATGCCGAGCATGGCGCGGACGCCGGCGTCGAAATCGGCCAGCACGCCGTCAGCGTCGAGGAACAGGTGCGGCATCGCTAAAGGCGCGACACCAGCTCGGCGGCGAATTCGCTCAATGTGTCGTCGCGCGCGCCCATAATGACGATGCGGTCGCCGGGCCGGGCTTCGCCGAGCAGGGCTTCGCCGATCGCCGCGCGTTCGGGGATGTGGCGGGCCTGGCCGCCGATCGCCTGCGCCAGCCAGTCGCTGCCGCGAGCCCTTTCAACGGTTCCGCCCTGATAGACCGGATCTGGCAAACAGAGCTGGTCGTCGGGACGGAGGCCGCGAGCGAAGGTGTCGGCGAGCTCGTCGCCCATCTTGGTCAGCGGGCCGTAGCCGTGCGGTTGGAACATGATCAGCAGCCGGCCCGGCTGGGCGGTGAGGGTCGCGAGGCTGGCGGCGATCTTGTCGGGATTATGGGCGAAGTCGTCGATCACGGAGACGCCGCCGGCAGCCCCGACGGTCTCGAGGCGCCGCCTGAGCCCAGCGAATCGTTCCAGAGCGGCCACGCCATCAGCGAGCGAGACGCCAAGCGCGCGGGTCGCAGCGAGGGCGGCGAGGGCGTTAGACGCGTTGTGGCGGCCGGGCATGCTGAGCTTGACCGGGATTTGCTCGCCATCGGCATCGACGGTGAACGACACGCCGTCGGGCAGCAGCTGAAGGTTGCGGCCAACCAGGTCCGCGCCGGGGCTATCGAATCCATAACCGATGCAATTTTCTTGCGGCACAAAACCGGCGAGCGCGCGCGTTTCGGGATCGTCGAGGTTGAGAACCGCCTTGCGCGCCGCTCCAAGGAAACCGGAGAACAGGTCGCGCAATTCGTCCATTGCCAGATGGTCGAGGCTGACATTGGTCAGCACCGCGACCTCGGGGCGATAGAGCGCGATCGAGCCGTCGCTTTCGTCGACCTCGCTGACAAACAGTTCGGGATCGCCGACCAGAGCGCTGGCGAAAGGCGATGAGGGCGAGACGAAATTCTTCATCACCGCGCCATTCATCACCGTCGGCTGGCGATGGAGCGCGTGGAGGATCCAGCCGATCATTCCGGTGACGGTCGACTTGCCGCTGGTACCGC
This sequence comes from Sphingomicrobium sp., assembly GCA_035318245.1. Taxonomy (GTDB): domain Bacteria; phylum Pseudomonadota; class Alphaproteobacteria; order Sphingomonadales; family Sphingomonadaceae; genus Sphingomicrobium. Next base: position 6,712 of record DATHFE010000031.1, read on the forward strand.
CGACCGCGACGCTGCGCTGGGCGGCGTTGAGCAACTGGGCGAGGAGTTGCGGCCGGGTGAGGTGGGGCAGGCCCAGCTCGCGCGCCCGAACGACGTCGGGAATGCTGTCCTCGACCGCGCCGGACGTGACCAGGGTCATACCCTCGGCGACGCCCGAGCCGTCCTGCGGGTAGAGAGTGATGCCAAGCGAGCGAAGATAGTCGAACTTGGGGGCGAGGCGGCCGGCATCGAGCGCCCGGTCCGAACCCGCGACGCGGCCGCCACTGGCGCGGACGATACAGGCGAGGGGAAGCATGCCGCTGCCGCCGATCCCGCAGAAGAAGGTGGAATTACTCATCGCGCGTGCCCTATTGAATGGCGCGGCACATGACAAACGGGGTCGGCATGAAAATCGCGGTGGTTGCGCCAAGCTGCACGCTGAGCCGCGATGCTGCGGCCCGGGTCGAAGCTATCGTCGCGGCACGCGGTGACTGCGAGTTGAACATCCACCCTCAGTGCTTTGAAAGCGACGGGCATTTCGCAGGGAGCGATGAGGTGCGGCTGGCCGCCCTGCGCGAGGTGATGGTCGATGGTTCGGTTGATGCGATCTGGTTCGCGCGCGGGGGCTACGGATCGAACCGCATCGCCGAGGCGGCGGCGGGCGATTTGCCCGATGAAGCGAAGGGCAAGCTCTATCTCGGCTACAGCGACGCGGGCTTCCTGCTCGCCGCGTTTCACCGCATTGGCCTCGATGTGGCCCATGGTCCGATGCCGCAGGATGTGCTGCGCGAGGGCGGCGAGGCGGCAGTCACGCGCGCATTGGACTGGATTGTGCGGCGCGACCCAGCTTCGCTGGAGCGGGGGCTCAAGGGGCCGGCGATGGCGTTCAACCTGACGGTGCTGTCGAGCCTGCTCGGCACCGCGATCGAGCCGGATTTCACCGGGCGCGAATTGCTGGTCGAAGAAGTCAGCGAGCATCACTATCGGATCGACCGGACGATGTTCCATGTCACAGGTAGCGCGGCCATCCGCCGGGCGGCAGGATTGCGGCTCGGCCGGGCCAGCGACTTGCCCGAAAACGACCCGGCATGGGCCACAGATGAAGAGGCCATTGTGCGCGATTGGTGCGGCCGTTCGGGCCTCGAATATCGCGGCCGCGCCGACATTGGCCACGACGCAGGCAACCGAGTGGTCCCATTCTCTTTCGCCGGGAGTTGATTCGTCTCTCAGAGGGCATTGCAAAAGCCTTGCGATTGCGCTCTATCAACAGCCTAGGACAACAGGAGGGCAGAATGGCAAAAAGCGCAGGGACTGGCAGGAAAGCAGGAGGCGGGCTCGCCCGTCCGGTTAAACCTTCACCGGAACTCGCCGCGATCACCGGCAGCGATCCGCTTCCGCGGAGCCAGGTGGTTTCAAAAGTGTGGGATCACATTCGCAAGAACAACCTGCAAAACCCTGCAAACAAGCGGGAAATTCTCGCCGACGACAAATTGAAGAAAGTCTTCGGCAAGGACCGTTGCACGATGTTCGAGATGAATAAGCATCTGTCGAACCATCTGAAAAACGTCTAGCCCATAGGGCAAGGCAAGAGGGGACTCGCGGAAACGCGGGTCCCCTTTTTCGTGAGTGAAGCTCCGGGCCGAGTCGCTCGGTTAGCCTCTTGTAGCCGCGGAGAGCGGCTCGCTGGTCACCGGATAGCCCAAATTGTCGGGGATGATGATGTGCGGCACACCATCGCGCTGCTCGATCCACGGGGTGATGGTTTCGATCGGATGGGCTTGTGCGTCGGCGGCAATGCCGGCGAAATCGGGTTGCGCGGCAAGCCGCTCGAGATTGCGCATTGTCGGAAAGATCGCGCTCGCCTCGCCCCGGCCGATACGGGCGAGAACCTCGGTCGCGGACAGCCACAAGGCGTCTTGGCACTCGCCAGCCTGGGGGCGGGGGGGCCAGTCGCCGGAGGGTGCGCGGGCGATGAAGAAAAACGTGTCAAACCGCCGTGCGTGCTGGAAGGCCGGTTTCCATCGGGCGAACGGTGTCAGCGCGCCGAGATCGAGCGCCAGGCCATGGGTCGCGATGAGGTCATTGAACAGCGCGCCTCCGATCAGCCTATCCTGGAGGCCGAAAGCAGCGGCGGGGGTCGGCGCGGGGGTGAGCCCAACCGCAATACCGGTTTCCTCAAGGGTTTCGCGGATGGCGGCAATTTTCGCGGCGTCATCGGCCGATCCGCCGGCCAGGCCCAAGTCGCTGTCGTCGATCCGCCCGCCCGGGAAGACCAGGGCGCCCCCGGCGAAGGCCATTCCGGCGGCGCGCTCGACAATCAGCAGGTCGGGCGGTGCATCGGCCATGTCGCGGACCACGATCAGGGTCGCGGCGGGGATTGCCTCTTGTTCCATCGCGGCGGGCCTAGGCGAGTGGGCCGCGCAAAAAAAGGCCGGCGGCTCGCCTGGAGCGCCGGCCTTTGCTTTCGTGCCGCCGAAAGGCAGCGCGGACTACATCGCGTTGACTTCGGCGTTCGCGTCGACGTTGGCGCCGGAATCGGCCGCATTCGCCAAATTATCGGATTCGTTTGCAAGCGCATTGGCCTGATTGCCGAGCGCTTCCGCCTCGGCGGTGTTGTTGGCCATCGCATCCAGGTTTTCGGCGGCGGCATTGTCGTAATTTTCGACGTTATTGGCCTCTTCGCCCTTGTTGCAAGCGGTGAGAACAAGCGCGGCCGCGCCGACCAAAGCGAATGAAATCCTCTTCATAAAAATCCCCTTGTTGTTGAGTGCAAACAGGCCCTAGCCATAACAGCACGCGCGGTTTCAACGCCAGCCACTTTGCAAGGGTTCCGCACCGCAAGCTTGTCGGGAGAGCCCCGAAGGCCTATTTAGCGGCTGCCGGGG